>NZ_CP034549.1:0-87500 GCF_003966335.1 Nonlabens ponticola
ATGGTCTCATGGGCGGCTTGAGTAATTTTCAAGGCGTTATTGATTTCTTTCCAGAAAAAAGGCTATCAGGTCATTGCGCCATCTTTACCACTTTACACCATGCCTCTGGTTAAAACTAGCGTAGGCACGTTTGCAAAACACATCAAGAAATTCATTGACCATCTAGGGTTGGAAGATGTCATTCTTTTAGGCAATTCGCTAGGCGGACACATTGGTTTAGTGACTACAAAACTGTATCCAGAAAAAATCAAAGCACTCGTTATTACTGGAAGTTCTGGTTTGTATGAAAGTGCTATGGGCGAGAGCTACCCTAAACGTGGTGACTATGAGTATATCAAGAAGAAGAGTGAAGATGTATTTTATGATCCTGCGGTAGCGACTAAGGAAATTGTAGATGAGGTTTTTGGAGTGGTGAACGATCGTAAAAAATTGATTAAAACCTTGGCCATTGCAAAAAGCGCCATACGCCACAACATGTCAAAGGACTTGCCTAACATGACTACGCCTACCTGTATCATTTGGGGAAAGCAGGATGGCGTAACGCCACCAGATGTTGCCATTGAGTTTGATGAAAAGCTACCTGACAGCAAACTGTACTGGATTGATAAGTGCGGCCACGCAGCGATGATGGAGCATCCAGACGAGTTCAACGAGGTGCTGTATAGCTGGTTGCAAGAGCGACAATTCTAGAGATTATTCTTTTACTTACTGAGTTATGAAAATCAACACGGCAGAGTTTGTTATATCCAATCAGGACGTATCAAAATGCCCTAAGAACCGTATACCTGAATATGCCTTTATAGGTAGATCCAATGTGGGTAAATCTTCTTGATCAATATGCTGGCAGACCCATAAAAATCTAGCCAAAACATCTGGAAGACCTGGAAAACAACAACTCATTAATCACTTCTTGATCAACAAGGAATGGTATCTGGTAGATCTACCAGGTTATGGATATGCACGAGTTTTCAAAGTCAATAAGAAGAAGTTCCAGAAATTCATTACGAATTATTTTGAGCAACGCGAGCAACTGGTAAGTGCATTTGTTCTTGTCGATATACGCCACGAGCCACAGCCTATTGACATGGAGTTCATGGAATACCTTGGTGTTAATGGCATACATTCAGTATTATATTTACTAAGGCTGATAAGTTGAAACCTAATGCAATAGATCGTAATGTAGAGGTCTACAAGAACATTTTGCTAGAAAGCATCTGGGAAGAGATACCACCTTACTTTATAACAAGCTCCAGCCATAAAACGGGTCGCGATGAGGTGCTTAACTACATCCAATCGATTAATGAGAACATGAATCAGTGATCGTTGATGGTATTCTTTCTTATATCCTTTAATAAGTACTCGATACCTTCAACTTTCATATCGCAAACGGTTTGAAGATATCTACCTAGCTTACCATCAGGAAATCCCTTGCGGCGATACCAGATATAATAAGGCTCTGGAATATCGCTCAAGAACTGTCCTTTGTATTTGCCATAAGGCATCTTGTACCATGCAAGTTCAACAAGCGACTTTGGATCTAGCAAATGTCGCTTTAGGAATCCTTCTTAAGATCCAGCTTCTCTGCAAAGTAGTCGCAAAAGTCAAGCATCGTATCACGCATCTTCTCATCGTTGGTTGCTCGATGATAGGTATCTGCCATGCTTACCAGTGTCTGGTGAAAGAAGACACGCATCTCGTCAACAGGCATATCCTTTGTCCATAAATCAATACGGAAGCTCTCTTTCTCGACGCTATCCCACATGGATACCATCATGGCTTTTGAAACGGCAGTATCACGCCACCATCTGGCGCGCTCCACACGATGTTCTCGGGAACTCGATTCTCATCCAGCTCAATTCCTATACGTATCTCTGATCTTTTGCTCTTCTTACTCATTACTATCTTGCTGGTTTATATTTTGAATCGTTGAATAAAGTCGTTGCTGGCACACTAATTAAATCTTCTAGCTGTATAACGTTGTTATCCATATAAGCTGATACGATCTTGTAACCTATGAATCGTGCAATCGCACCTGGAGTCTGGTTATCTATTTCTAGATAAAATTTAGAAAAAGGTCCAGGTGCCATAAATCTAGCTTGTAACTGTTGGTCGGTGCTGTACAACACATCATTATCAATGAAGTATCGCCACACTTGTTCCTCGCTATTGACCGCAAAATCATATTTCTCTTGAGAATATCCCAATCGATATGAAGCTGCCGTAGTTGGCGCAAATTGTTCCTGCAGGTACAGCAACTTACCGTGATAAATCATCTGGTCTAGAAATGTGCGGCCTTGAGCTGGTGGCACAAATAGTTGTGCATACTCCATGGCAACATCAGGTACGATATTCTCGGGATTCATGCGAGCAGTTTTGTACCTACTTATACCAGCATAAAGTTCATGGTCGCTGCCCAGATAGTTATCGATACCTATGATAAGATATTGCGGCGTGGCTACTACATTAAGATCGTCATCAACTTCAGTCAAGACAGTGACGACATTAGTCTCTTTAAATTCTGGAAAGTAATACTTGACATGGCGCATCACATCTTCTACCTCATCCTGTAGTTGATCGTATTTAAAATCGGCCTCATTCACGGCATTCATGAGTAGATTGTGGATGGTGTCGCGACCTTGAAGTTTTGCTAGCCAGATGCTATCGGGAACTGATGCAGGAAAAAAAAACCGGATACTCACTTTGAAAAGTTGGTAATTCTGCGGGTTTTAAATTGTCAAACTCTTGATGAAATTTGATAAACTCAACTTGCAATGGGATATTTGATATCTCGGCTTCTTGTTTGCTTGAAGATGTGCATGAGGATAACGCTTTCGCGAAAGCTAACACTACAAAAACCCTTAGCATCTTGTTAATCATAAGAACGTTGAAAAGAGATTGAATATTTTTACAAAAATACGATTATGAAGGTAGATCTAGTAGCACAGGCTATTGCAAAATGGCTTAAAGATTATGCTGATAACGCAGGCGTCAAAGGATATGTTGTTGGAGTAAGCGGTGGTATTGATAGCGCGGTGACCTCATCTCTTTGCGCACTAACAGGGCTGGATGTCTTGTGCGTTGAGATGCCTATACATCAGCATAAAGATCATGTAACGCGTGCGCAGGAACATATCAAACAACTCAAAGCGCGATTTGACAACGTGCGTGACGTGCGCAGTGACCTTACACCAGTATTTGACAGTTTTATAGCTGCCATGCCTGAGAGTGAGATGAATGACCTGGTGGCACTAACCCAAGGAAACACGAGAGCACGATTAAGAATGACTACACTTTATTATCACGCAGGGATCAATGGACTATTAGTCGCAGGTACGGGAAATAAAGTAGAAGATTTTGGTGTAGGATTTTACACCAAATACGGTGATGGTGGCGTCGATGTAAGTCCCATTGCCGATTTATTAAAAAGTCAAGTATATAAATTAGGAAATATTTACAGGTTCCTGAAAGCATCATGACTGCAGCTCCCAGCGACGGACTTTATGGTGCAGAAAAAACCGATGAAGACCAGATAGGCGCGAGTTATGATGAGCTTGAATGGGCTATGAAACAAGTAGATAAGGATAAAACTGTAGATGCTTTTAAAGGACGTGAAAGAGAAGTCTTAAACATATATTTAACGTTGAATAGACGTAACCAGCACAAGATGAAACCTATACCTGTTTGGGAATTTCCAACTCAATTACAATAAGTTTAACCATAAAGTGCTGTGAAGTACGTATTTACCTACGAATATTAACGGTAAAAAGTGTTTATTGATTCTATCTTTGTATCAAACAAATGTTCATGAAAGTTCTTTTGGCAGATCATCATCCTCTATTTAGGCGTGTATCAAAAGCATGATGAAAAGCAGTAAGAAATTCAACTTTAAAGGTAAGGTTGAAGATGGACGTTTCTTGATATCTGAAATTCAAAAATTATCTCCAGACATTCTTGTTCTTGAAGTTGATCTACCTAACTCTAATGGAGTAGGCGTTCTAAGAGAATTGAGAACCGAGTTTCCAGATCTTAAAGTACTAGTAGTAAGCTGTCATCCAGAAGAGATTTATGCTCATTCATCCATAAAAGCTGGAGCTAACGGGTACATTGCCAAAACAAGATCAGTCAAGGAAGTGAAAAAAGCTTTTGAGACTGTTGCAGCTGGGAAGAAATTTCTATCAGAGAATATTAAAAGAAAAGAAAGCAATAAAGCCACTAGCGCTGAAGTGCTGAGATTTAAAACACTTTCTACCAGAGAGATTGAGGTCCTTAACCTACTTTCAAGAGGTAAGCGCAATAAAGAGATCGCTCAATCACTAGCCATCAATGAGAAAACTGTAAGTACTTATAAGACTCGTTTACTCAAAAAGTTGAATGTAGATAACATTGCAGAGCTGATCCACCAGTCTCGATTGTTGCAAATTACCAACTAGATTACCCTATTCAATCGTTTACCTAGATCACGATAAAGAGCTTGATAGTTCTTTATTTGTGTTAATACTTCGAGATTAGAAGCTTCTGGATCGCTGGATATATCATCCATAGCAGCATTCACTTTCTTATCAATCAATAACCTACGGAAGTTTAGAATCGTTTCAGTCAAATACCGACTAATCATATCTTCTTTTTGAGTGACAAAAATTTGCTTGTCTTCCCAACGACTCAATGCATGTCTATCTTCATCCATAATGAGATCTGCTACCAGTTGTGCTTCTTGATCATCAAGCTCTGTCATGACGATGTTCATATCAATCTTGCCTTGCAGCAGCATCATATCGATGAGCTTAGGATAAAGATTCTTGAAGTAAGTATTGCTGAACTCAAACTCATCAGACTGTAGTTCTAGAAACATTTTTTCATACACTGGTCGCTCAGACTTCATCTGTTCCATCTCAATTTCACCTTCTACGCTATCTTGATAAAACACCTCTTCAAACACCTCGCTGCGATCACCATACATGAGTAAGATTTTGATGAGCGTGCGCTCCAGTACTTCTCTTCTATCGACAGTCTCGCTGGCTACGGTCTCTACTTTTTTGAGTCTATCGACCTCTTTATCGCGACGCTGTTTATCTCTTGTTTGCGTTACGGATGCGTTGCGCACCTGGGCGAGAGTCGAGAACAGCACGTCTTCTCCTATTTCAAGGATCTCAGCACTTTCTCGCACAAATATCTCTCGTGAGATATCGTCTGGTATTTTGGCAATGCTTTGTACGATCTCGCGTATCATACTTGCCTTTTTTATGGGATCGCCTGCAGCCTCATCCTTGAGCAAGCTGGATTTGAACCTGATAAAATCTACCGCATTCTCACTTAAAAATTCCTGTATCTCGCTTTGTGTGTGAGATTTTGCAAAACTATCTGGATCTTCTCCTTCAGGAAACGTGCATACGCGCACATTCATCCCAGCTTCAAGAATAAGGTCAATACCACGTATAGCGCGCGCATTCCAGCGGCATCACCATCATATAAAACAGTGATGTTTTTAGTAAGTCTGCTTATGAGCCTTATCTGGTCTGTCGTGAGCGCTGTACCAGAGCTGGATACCACATTTTGAACGCCAGCCTGATAGAGCTGGATGACATCCGTATAGCCTTCAACTAGATAACATAGGTCCTCTTTGGCAATCGCCTGTTTTGCTTCATAGATGCCGTACAGTACTTTGGACTTGTCATAGATCTCACTTTGCGGCGAGTTGAGATATTTCGCTGCTTTTTTTGAACTGTCTAATATCCTGCCGCCAAAACCCAGCACACGACCCGACATACTGCGTATAGGAAACATCACGCGCCCCTTAAAGCGATCAAATTGCTTATCTTCCTTAACAATCGTGAGACCTGTTTTCTCAAGAAACTCTAGCTTGTAGCCAGCCTTGATAGCAGCATCTGTAAGCGCACTCCAATTATCTGGAGAGTATCCCAGCTGGAAAAATTCAATGGTCTCATCACTAAAACCACGCTCTTTGAAATAGCTGTAGCCTACTGCTTTGCCTTCGCCGGTTTTAAGTTGATCATGAAACCACTGTGCCGTATATTTTGAGACCATAAACATGGACTCCTTCTCGTCCTGTTGTTGTTTTTGCTCATCAGTCTGCTCAGTCTCCTCGATCTCAATACCGTACTTTTTGGCGAGGTATTTTATGGCTTCGGGATACGTGAGATGCTCGTGCTCCATGATAAAGGATACTGCCGTACCGCCTTTACCTGATGAAAAATCCTTCCATATTTGCTTGACGGGCGACACCATAAAACTAGGTGTGCGCTCGTCTGAAAATGGCTCAGGCCCTTGAAGTTGGATCCTGATTTCTTGAGCTGCACAAAATCACCTATCACCTCTTCTACCCTTGCGGTGTCAAAAACGGCATCTATGGTAGCTCTTGATATCAACTCTTAATTTTTGCTGGTTCACCCCAATTTTTATATCAACACAGATAGTTGACGTCCCAAAAAGTAGGATCGTAAAAATAGGGATTATTGATGGTCACGCTTTCGCGAAAGCGTAAAAACCATTAACAATCCTGCAATAAAAAGGCTGTTGTCTTATCTAAATCTAAAGCCGATGCTGGCGTACTGTTGATCTACAGGTGAATCCTTAAAAATACTATTGAGACCATATTTTGCAAAAATTTGTAATGCGCCGTTACCAACGTAGGCACTAAGACCATAGACAAAATCTTCCATCTCATAATCATTGTAACGTCGCGTGGTGACGTCGCGCCCTTCATTCTCAAACTTGAGCAATTGGTTTGTCGCGGCATTGATACCTAAGTATCCACCCAATCCTATCGTCCAACTTTCAACATCATCGTACCTAGTAACACCGTTGTCATAGGTTATTTTATCCTGCTTACCGAATTCAAGATGCACCGGCGCAATGATGGTAAGCTGTTCAAATTTTGATTTATCAACGTTGAATCCGACTGGTTGTAATCTAGTAACGTCACCGCTAGTCTCAAACTCTTTATTATCGTTAATGCGCAGCGTTTGCCATTGAAACGACAAACCGTAATTGAAACGTACGGTGTTTGCCTTGTTTACTTTAGTGCTGAACTCCAATCCAAGCTCCCATATCCCAGAACCCCAAAAGCGGTAGTCCTCGCCAATACCGTTGTCATCGCCTAATGCTTGATTCCAGCCAACAGCAAAAACACCATTGGTGACCGTTTTTACATCGCGGTCCTCTCGTGAGCTATCAAAAGCGTCTAGAAAGTCGCTAGGCACTTCTTGAGTGTCCTGATCGTCATCGTTATCATCCTGCGCGTAGGACAGTGTAAATGCAAGTAAGCAAATTGATGAGAGAAAGAATTTTTTCATAGGTTTTTGTTTTAATTTCATTAAAGATAAAAGAACCCTTGCGATAATTGAAAGGGTTCTTTACTAGCTAACATGAAAACTTATCTTGGTCTTACCTTAGTCTGTCTGTAATCTAATACCAAAAGCCACGTACTGCCCATCAACAGATCCGGATTGAAATATGTCATTTAAGCCAAGCCTACCAAATAATGACCATGAGTCAAACCCAACATATGCATCAACTCCATAGACCAGTACTTGATTGTCAAATGCATTAATTGTAGTCTGTTTGATATCTGCGCCTGCTAGATCATATTTATACTTAAGTCTGCTACTCAAATTGAAACCAGCATAACCACCTATACCAAATTTGAGCTGATCATAATTGTAATATCTCTCGCGACCATCCTCGTAGGTTTTTTTATAGCGTGGACCAAATTCCAAGTGCATAGGAAATACGAATTGATCTTGTCTGAACTTCGCTTTATCCGCGTTAAAAGTCAATCGCTCAATCTGGGTATTATCAGGATCATCAATCGTAAAAGCTCTATTTCCATTAAGCTCAGTTCCTTGTGTTTGGTATTCTACACCGTATCGCCAGCGTATCGTCTGACTCTTATTCAATGCAGTGATCCAAGTTATACCTAGGGAAAAGTAGTTGTTGTTTCCATAACTGAAATCGTCAATTCCTAAGTCATTACCATCAATAAAGTTATACCCAAAGCCTAAAGACAAGCCAGATGTAGTTTTGATTTGCTTTTTATATTTATTAGTGTTCTTACCTATTTCAAACTCCATTGCCGTGTTGTTCAATAGCTTTACGCCATCACTGCCAAGGGAAGCATAATTCAATTCAGTAGATTCAAATTTTAACTTTGCTTCAATAAGCTTATTGTATGCGTCAATTTTATCTGCATAAGTCTGTGCGGTAAGCTCTTTATCTCTGCTTGCCATCGCGGCTGTGTAAGCATCATTTTGCTCCTGACGCTGATTTATCTTTTCTATTTTCTCGGCTAATTCAGTGCGCTGATTAGATTCGTAAAGACGTCTATCTTCCTTAAGTTCATCAATGCGTTCCAATCTTTTGGTTTCACTTCTCAAGAAAGCCTTTTCAGAATTATAATAAAACTTCGAAACTTTTCCATCTACGGTGTCGGTAACCACGTAATATTCACCTTCCTGAACTCCCGTTTTTAAATTCTGCGAACGGCTTAAAAGGATGCCAGCAAATGATAAAGTTAATGTGATAAGTAATTTTTGATTTTTCATGATGCTTGTTTTTTTGATATTGAATTCCTGTCGGCACTAATTAAAATGCTGATTATTATTGATTTATGTATTGTGGTTTAATTTCTGCTATCGATAAGCGCTACCGCTTCACGTTTCAAAATTTTAAAGCCGTCCTCGACAATATTTTGAAGCCTGTCCTGTCGTCTCGCTTCCAGATCCCATTCCGTTTCTCGCAGTAGTTGTTGAGGATTTATTGACGCGTTGGTGATCATGGTTTTCGTTGCCTTGCTTTGTAAGGCTTGATCTAATAATCTATTAGCTTCGTCCTTTGGTGAGAGTGCAACATCAGCTGCTTTAGAACTAACGATGTCATCTGCGGGTTCATCCATTGTGGATGGCTCTTCAATGATGGCAATGGCTTCTATCGGTTCAGATTGCGTAGCAATTGAAGATTTGTATGATTGTGATTTCGATTTGTTTCTTTCTTTGACAGTGCTTGTGGATCGTTTGGTGTCTTTTTTTATTCGCTTGGGTTCTGCAACAACTATAGCTTCTTGTAGGAACGGCTTTCTTTTACTTGACTTAACTTCTTCCGCATCTGGTTCAGTTGTTATGACTGATTCGCTACTAACATCATTTTCCAATACAACTGTATTTTCTGGTGACGAGCTCATTTCATTATTTGAAGTAATCACTGGTACTGCAATCAATCCTAAAATCAATATGGCCGCTATCGCGCCTAGCCAATAAATCACCGGTTTTTCATTGGTGCTTTTCTGTTCTGCATCTAGCATTCCTGATAATCGATCCCAAGAGTCTGCGCTAGGCTGGATCTCACGGTTATCAAATTTCTTCTTCATATTCTCAAGCTTCATAATGTTTCTTCTTTAATAGGGTCAATTGTTCTTGTAACATCAATCGCGCCTTGCGGTATTGACTTTTGCTGGTATTCTCACTTATGGATAGCATGATGGCAATCTCGCGATGTTTTAAACCGTCTAGTGCAAACATTACAAAAACACTTTTATAACCATCTGGCAAGGTGTCGATGCATTGCTGGATTTGATCAAGTGGCACATCTTCACTATCATCTTCAACCACATCTTCAAACTGATCGTCATCGATCTCACTACTCCATTTATAGGTTTGCTTTTTACGTAGGCAGTTAAGACATTCACGTATCATGATGCGTCGCACCCAACCTTCAAAACTTCCTTCGTGGTTAAAAGTATCCAGCTTAGTAAACACCTTTAAAAAACCATTGAGCATGATTTCTTCTGCGCTCTCTATAGGTGAGATGTATTGGCGGCAAACACTCAGCATTTTACCAGCGTGCTTATCGTATAGTCGACGTTGCGACTTGCGATCACCCTTTGCGGCTCGCTCGATAAGTTTTTTCTCGTTAGTGTATAGCTGAATCACCTTCACAATTTACATGCTTTCTATTTACATAGACACAGGTGCATTTGAAAGGTTGTCTGGTGAGGTGAAAAAATGATAGTATTCTCTGCTTACTCTTACGTGAGCTCGGTTGTAACGGCTGCGCCGTGGCATTTCCCAAGAGGGAAAAGTTTATTTTTCTAATGGAAACTTGGACGTTGAGAGGCGCGGTCCTCAATTTTAAACCTAAACTTGAAAATCCAAGGAAACATGAAACAGACCATCAACTAAAAAGCCTACTTGTTATCACCTTTATAGCCAAAACGCCTTAATTGTTTCTCATCACTACGCCAGTTCTTATTCACTTTTACATACAACTCAAGATGGACTTGCTTGCCGAAGAATTTCTCAAGATCCTTCCTTGCCTCAACGCCTACGCGTTTTACCGCTGTCCCTTTATGACCTATAATGATTCCTTTTTGAGTCTCGCGCTCCACCATAATAACTGATCGTATGCGGATGATATTCTCGTCCTCAAAAAACTCCTCAGTATCAATTTCTACTGAATACGGAATTTCTTTCTTGTAATGAATCAGGATTTTCTCGCGTATGCTCTCATTGACAAAAAAGCGTTCTGGCTTGTCAGTAAGAGCATCCTTGGGATAATAAGCCGGAGAAACTGGTAGTAATTCTATAATGCGGTTAAGCAATTGCGGTACACCAAAGTTTTCAAGTGCACTTATGGCAAAAATCTCAGCATTAGGCAAACGCTCTTTCCAATGGGACAAAGCTTCTGATAATTGGTTCTCGTCGCCTTTGTCAATTTTGTTGATGAGTACAATAACCGGAACTTCCGCAAAGGTTAATCGCTTTTCAAAGTCTTCATTTTTGAGCTCTTTCTCACCTAGCTCTACCATATACAAGATGCAGTCTGCATCTTCAAAAGCATTCTTGACAAAATCCATCATGCTCTCTTGCAGCTTGTAAGCTGGTTTCATAATACCAGGTGTATCGCTCAATACCATCTGGAAGTCATCACCATTTACAATACCTAGAATCCTATGTCTAGTAGTTTGAGCCTTACTAGTAATGATAGACAAACGCTCACCTACCAGAGCATTCATGAGCGTGCTCTTACCTACATTAGGGTTTCCTACAATATTTACAAATCCTGCCTTGTGTTCCATACTGTAAAGTTAGTCCAATTAAAAATCAATGACGCCAGCGTTATCACCAAGCGGTAAAATATTGTTAAGCGCATAGTATCATGGATTCAAAAAATTATTTTTGAAAGATATGATGTTGACAATTTTACAATTAGCCCAAGCGGCTCAAGATAAATCCAAAGAAAATTCAGGCGGATCTGGATCAGGCGGTTCAGAGTCTGGTGGTAGTGCAGCCGATAAAGCTGCCAATGGTGCCGAGAAAGGTAAAGATGCCGTTGAGCTTATTCTAGGACAGCTAGAATCGTGGTACACCAGTTTTATAGAAAACCTACCCAACCTTGCCGTAGCGATCGTATTTCTAGTAGTAGCATTTTTTGTTTCTAGATGGGTCAATACAGGTGTTCAAAAATTACTTAACCATCGAGTACCACAAAAAAGCATCAAGAGAATCGCAGGTAAGTTTGCAGCGGTCATCGTTGTGCTTGCAGGTATTTTTATAGCGTTGAGTGTCATGAACCTAGACGATCTAGTAAGCGGTATCATCGCCGGTGCTGGTATATCTGGTCTAGTGGTAGGTCTTGCCTTGCAAGGCACATTATCTAACACCGTTAGTGGTGTAGTGTTATCCTTCCGTAAGCAAGTGCGCATAGGCGATTGGGTAACCACAAATGGTTATGAAGGCGAGATCGTGGATATAAAATTGAGCACCACCGTAGTAAAAGAGCCTGACAATAATCTAGTCATCATTCCCAACAAGATGGTATTAGAAAACCCTATGAAGAACGCATCATTGACTGATAAAATGCGTATCATCATTGAGTGCGGTGTTGGTTATGAGACAGACTTACAACATGCCAAGGATGTTGCGTGTAAAGCAATAAGCGATGCGTTTGAAGATGTAGAAAAGCCAGAAGATGTAGAGTTTTACTACCGTGAATTCGGCGACAGTAGTATCAATTTTATGTTGCGATTTTGGTACAATGCAGAGCGTGGTATCGAACGATTAACATCGACCAGTAAGGCTATCATGGCAATTAAAAAGGCTTATGATAACGAGGATATTAATATTCCATTCCCAATACGTACGCTGCAATTTGACAACGAGCTCACAATGAACCAACCGTCAAAAAGCAAGAAGAAAGGAAATGACAAGACCCAATCTTCTGCTGAAGAAGAGTAGCAACTTGTTATAAATTATTTGAGATTAAATCCTGCTTGTAATAAGCAGGATTTTTTGTGAATTACGCTTTCGCGAAAGCAAAATCATCACCAAAACCATGACATGAATAATCAATCTTAACAAAAGAATAAGCATGTCAACAAAATAAGCGAGCCAAAAAAAGGTTGTAACCATACCTTAAAACCCTAAAAAATGAAAAACTACCCAAAAGTAGTTGCTGCATCCCTTGTAGCTGCTGCAATGACAGTAAGTTGTGTATCAAAGAAAAAATACACAGAACTTGAAAACGATTACAATAACACTCGATCAGAGCTTGTGAAAACTCGAGTAGCTAAAGAAGATCTTGAGGCAAGATTTGAGGCTATCGAACAACGCGTGGATCGCTACAACGAGAAAATCGCATCTCTACAAGCATCGCAAGAAGGCATGATGGTCAAGACTGCAGATGGTGACCTTGTGTTAAGCGATAAGAACAAGGCGGCCATGCGTCGTACATTACAAAATGTGCCTAGCGAAAAATTATCAGGAGCCACAACACTCAAGGACAGTGTAAATCTTGCCATATCATATAAAATGAGCCAGCGACTATCTGGCGTCAATGAAGGCAAGAACATTGACATGAAGATAGAAAACACCGTAGTCATGATTGAGATCGCCGATGAAATGCTATTTAACGACAGTAGTTACCGTGTTGGCAACAAGGCGGATGATATCCTTGAAAAAATCGCACAAGTCGTCAATAGCGAGCCGTCACTAGAGGTTCTAATTGAAGGACATACCGATAGTCGCACTGTGCGAGAAGGCAGCTACATCAAAGACAATTGGGACCTGAGTACAGAACGTGCTGCGGCAATCGCTAGAAGATTGTCAACTAAATTTGAGGTGCCCAACGAGCAATTAATCGTTGCAGGTAGAGCAAGTTATGATCCAGTTGCAGCAAACGATAGCAATGAGAATCGAGCGCGCAACAGGAGAACCCAAATCATCATCATGCCAGATCTCGATAAATTCTTTGGAATGCTAGAAAGTGAGACTCAAATTGTTAATTAGCAATTCTTTTTAATTTTCATTGATCTTGTATTTAACACGCGGCCAGCTGACTCATGTATAACGCGCCGTTAAAGGCAAGGTCTAAATTGTTAAATATCCTTTAATCTATTGGTAAACAAACGTTATGAGCGATGCGTGCGAGCGCATCCTCATATACCTTTGATTCACAATTAAATCAACAATTATGAATTTTACAAAAGTATTGAGTATCGCATTGATCGCAGGAACAGTTACACTTGTTTCCTGTAATGATGCAGAGAAAGAAAAAGCAGAAAAAGAAAAAATGGAAATGGAGCAGCGCGCAGCAGACTCTGTAGCCATGGAAGAGCAAAAAATGAAAGAGCGTGAAGACAACGCAATGATGGTAGGTGGTGCAAAAATGTACCAAGATCAGACTATCGTTGAGAATGCTTCAAAAGCTAACAACTTGACAACTCTTGTAGCGGCAGTAAAAGCAGCTGGTCTTGTAGAGACTCTTAACAGTGATGGTCCATTTACAGTATTTGCACCGGTAGATGATGCATTTGCAGCACTACCTGATGGAACTGTAAGCACATTATTGAAGCCAGAGAACAAAGAAACTCTTTCTGGTATCTTAACTTACCACGTGGTAAGCGGTAACGTTGATGCAGCATCATTGACTAAAATGATTCAAGACAACAACGGTAGCGTAACTGTGGACACGGTAAACGGTGGTAAACTAACAGCAGCTATTGAAGGTGGTAATGTAGTTATTACTGATGCTAAAGGTGGAAAAGCAACTGTAGTAGTTGCAGACATCAAGCAATCTAATGGTGTAGTACATGCAGTAGATGCAGTATTGATGCCAGCTAGCTAGGAGTTAACGTCCTTTTAAAAATTAGAAAGCCTGAAGCGATGCTTCAGGCTTTTTTTATGGTACACAATTAATTGCTCTTACTTGATCAACTTTATATTCTTGATGTTAAGTTGTTTAAGTCGTTCAAATTGTGTGGCTGCATCGCCTACAATAACATAATACATAGCATCTGGATTGATGTACTGCTGGGCGAGAACCTTCACTTGCTCTACCGTTAAATTTCTAACATATTGTTGTTGCTGTAAGGCATAGTCTGCAGGTTTGTCAAATGACTGCATCGTATTAAGTAATTGCAATTTTGCTCCTGCGGTTTCATACTCTCTGGCACTTGATTTGACCATGTAGCTCTTTGTCACCTCAAGATCCTGGTCACTATAAGAATTGGCATAGTTTCTCAATATATTTCTTATTAGAGCAGTTGACTCTAACGTGACATTGCTGCGCACACCACTGCTCAATGTAAATTCACCTAGGTCCTCGTTTCCTGTAAATCTAGAGCCTATGCCATAGGTGTAACCTTTTGCTTCACGCAACTGTTGCATCAATTGGCTTGCAAATCCACCACCGCCTAAACGATAGTTCATGACCTCTACCGCATAATAATCTGGATGCATCGCAGAAATTGATGGGTTCCCGAATCTCAATACCGATTGTTTTGCACCAGGAACATCATAAAATAAAACGATTGGCTCACTAATGGCTGGTGCTGGGTCATAAACCGGTATTTCCATACCAACGGTCGTCCAGCGCTCATTTAAACTGGTTAATGACTGACCGATGGAATCTTGATCTATATCACCTACCACCATAAAAGATGTATTTGATGGTGCCATCGCCGTTGCATAGTATTGCTTAAGGTCATTGATCGACAAACTGCCAACTGTTTCTACTGTTCCTAGGCCGCTGTGTGATAATACGTGATCGTCACCGTAGAGCGCCTTATAATATTTAGAAGACGCGATGGCATTAGGATTACCCAGCTGCTCTTCAATAGCGCTCAAGGCTTGTTTCTTGAGTATTTCAAACTCTTCTTCATCCCAACGTGGTTGTAGCAGTATTTCTTCAACAAGCTCCATGGTTTTATCATAATTGCGTGCCAATGTGGTACCCGTAGTAGTGACTGATTCATTTCCTGCAAAAATATTGATGCTCGTTCCCAGATCATCAAGCGCTTCTTCTAGCTGTTGCACACTTTTATCTTGAGTTCCTTTAAGCATTAACAAGGCAGTTAGTCTAGCGGCACCAGCCTTATCTGCAGGCTCTAATAATTGTCCACCTGCTATTTCCATATTAAAAGTGACTAAGGGTACCTCGTCATTAGTAATCCCGTAGATCTTAATACCACTTGATAAACTATCAGTCCATACTTCTGGAACTTTTAGTGAAGGTTCTGCACCGTAAGCTGGTTCTATACTACGATCAAAGGACGATGGTGTTTTCTCGTAAGTTGCGACAACATTGGGATCCACATTATCATTGGCATTATTGACAATTACTTCTTCTACTACCGTTGCCATTTTTGAATCTTTTAATGCTAGTGAACTAGCACCACGAGGCACAAAACTAGTAGCAATGTATGGTTTGTCCTTAATGTATTTTTTGAACACTCGATTCACATCATTTACCGTTACTGATTTGATGTTTTCAAGATCTTTGTTAATAAACGCAGCATCGCCAGCAAAAATTTCATATTGTGCAAGCTGGAATCCCTTGCCAAGTACGCTGGAAAGACCGCGGTAAAATTGAGTCTCGTTTTGAGTCTTAATGCGTTCTAACGCTTCACTCGTGATTGGATTTTGATTATAATTTGCAAACGTATTCATCACTGCATCATGAACACTGTCTAGATCCACCTCCTCAAACGCTCTAACGGTCAACTTTACATCGCCTGCAAGCTCACCAGAATTATTTCTCATGGATACACGGGTCGCCATATTCAAACTATCAATGAGTACTTGATTTAAAGGTGCTGCTTTACCGTCTGACATATATCTGACAAGCATATTAAGAGCATAGTAGTCCTTACTGTATTGCTTGACGCCAGGCCAGGTCATGCTCAATTGTGGCAACCTGGCAAAGTTATCTTCATACATCAAGCGCTTTGAATTAGCTAATGCCACAGCAGGAACGCTTTGCTCTTCAAGCTTTTCTCCAGTTGGTATCTCACCAAAGTATTTTTCTATCCATTCTTTTGCCTGAGCTTTTTCAAAATCTCCTGCGATTGTGAGTACCGTATTTCTAGGCGTATAATACTTACCGTAAAATTGTTTAACATCTTCTAGCGTGGCGTTTTGTAAATCTTCCAGTGAGCCTATGACCTGCCAATGATATGGATGATTTTCAGGATACAGATTGCGATCGATTACATAATCCTCGTGGCCATACGGTTGATTATCCACACCTTGACGCTTCTCGTTTTTTACCACTTGCTTTTCTTTGGCAAGCACTGGTTGAGTCACTGTATTGATAAAATACCCAAGTTTATCAGCCTCTGCCCAGATCATTTTTTCTAGCGCATCATTAGGTACCGTCTGGTAATAATTTGTCCTATCCCGATTTGTGGAACCGTTGGCACCAGATCCACCTATGCGAGCACTCATGGCGTCCAAACCACCTCTTCCCAGGTTTTCAGATTCCAGGAATAGTAGATGTTCAAATAAGTGTGCAAAACCTGTACGTCCCTTTACTTCTCTCGCACTACCTACATGTGTTGTTAGCGCCACTGCCACGACTGGATCAGACGTATCAGTATGTAGCACTACGGTCAGTCCATTATCAAGCGTGTATTTCTCGATGTTTACATCAAGCGATTCATTAGTGGTTGTAGATTCCTCGTTCTTTTGCTTGCATGAGGTGATAAAAAAGGCAAGCAAGACTAGTAATAACGCTGAGTGCTTTAACATGGTGGTTATATTTTTCATGATATGAAATTAAGTGAACTGCATAAATAAAGCCGCTATGATAGCGGCTTTTGTTACAATGATTTTTATGGATTACGCTTTCGCGAAAGCGTAACAAGGCATCTACCTCTCTACAATTATAAACTCTGATCTTCTATTGAGTTGGTGCTGCTCTTCACTACACTTAACTCCATTAGAACACTCATTGATAAGTTGGTACTCGCCATAACCTTTGGAGGTTAATCGACTCGCATCAACACCTTTTGAGATAAGGTAGTTCATGGTACTCATTGCGCGACGGCTGGATAATTTCTCATTGTAATCATCATTACCTCGACTGTCAGTATGTGACCTTATATCGATTTTCATGGTAGGATTATCCTCTAGGACGGCAAGAACTTTTTGTAGTTCAAGCTCTGCATCCTCACGTATGAATGAACGATCAAAGTCAAAATAAATAGGATTGAGATTCAATAGTTTTGCAAGATCGTCACCTACTTTACCTGTAATCGTTGTAGGCTGTAGCGCTAAAGGAACATCAATATTGCTTGTTACTGTTGGAGTGTTTACAAGCTCCTCTGCAGTGTTGTAAGCTCGTTTTTCACCTCGAACAAAATAAGTCTTATCACAAGCTAATTTAAAAGCAAATTTACCGTTGTCTCTGGTCCTACGAGACGCCACGATATTATTATTGACATCAATCACGTTTATTACGGCGTTTTCTAAAGGTACTCCAGTTTGCTTATCGGTAATTGTGCCGGTAACGAACTGCTCACAAGTTTCACGCAAATCCTCTAATTGAATGAAGCGATAGATTTCATCATCATTACCGCCACCTATCCTATTAGAACTGAAATAGCCAGTGTCATTACCTTCATCAATTATAAATGCAAAATCATCGTCAGTACTATTTGCAGGCTCGCCTATGTTTACTGGATTACTCAAACTGCCATCGTCATTAATTGTACTCACAAAAATATCTAGACCACCTAGTCCTTGTAAACCATTACTGGCAAAGTACAGATTGCCGCTACGGCTGATGTAGGGATAGCTTTCACGGCCTTCTGTATTAATTGGTGACATATTCTCTGGCTCGCCATAGCTACCGTCTTCATTAATAGCGACGCGCCATATGTCAGTTTCTTTAAATTTGCTTTCCATACCCATAGTTCCCAGCATATTGCTTGAGAAATAAAGGTATTTACCATCTGGTGTTAGTGCTGGATGTGATGTGGTGTAATCTTCATCAGAGAATGGTGTTCTTTCAGGTCTGGACCATTTACCATCTTTTTTAACTGATTTGAAAATCTGTAAACGATTGACATTTTCATCGTCGCGCTCGAGATCACCTTTCTGGTAATTATTCCTGGTGAAATACATGGTATTCAAATCTGCAGTAAAGGTTGGCGTGCTCTCATGTAGTATTGAGTTGATGCGCTTGTCAAACTTTTCTGGGTTTGATAGTTTACCTTCAGCATCTCTATCTGCGATGTATAGATCAAGAAAATAGCGCTCATTCCAAGAATGGGTTCTTTTGTAAAAAACTCCAGTATCACGGGCACTTGCAAAAACGACTTTATCAGGACCATAATAAGCCGTCCCAAAATCTTGCTCGTCACTATTGACAGAAACTTTTTCTACCTCAAACCTACCTTTTTGAAAATCGATAATAGTTAAAAAATTAGGCATATTGCGAGCCGCACTAAGCCTTGAATCCTTAAGACCTACTACATTGAATCCAGATAATATTTGATTTGCCTTATCGTATTGCTTATCGCTTTTAAGTGCCTGTGCATATCTAAAGAAATATACTGTAGGAATGCTTTTTTGATCTAGTTTAAATAGCTGATTATACCATTTTAAAGCATTACTATAATCGTTATTGAAATAGTAAGAATCACCGAGATTTGAAAATATCTCAACACTCTTAAAACCACGATCTGCCATACGCTGATAGATGTCACGTGCCTCAATAAACGCGTACTTCTCTACCTTGCGCTCTGCTCGTGGTGAGTCTGCTTTTTGCGCCTGCGCAAAGGTCACTACTAGAAAAAACAGAATAACGGGAACCCTAAGCAAGTTTTTCAAGTTGTGTTTTTTCATGATTAAAAGAATCTAGGAGTCAATAGCTTATCGTAATCTCTAGTAAGTTCATACCTTAAGAATACCTCAAAACTACCGTCGTTGAATTGAGTGTTACCTAAATCTGTAGTTTCACGATCGTAAGCCAATCCTATTTGAAATTGATTACTTATCTGATACCCAAGTAAGCCACTTACCGCAGCATCCCATCTGTAAGCAGCTCCTAATGTAAGTCGCTCATTAATCAAAAAGTTTGCAGTTACATCGACTTGTAAAGGTGCTCCTGAGACTGCCTTGATCATTGTGCTAGGCTTGAACATCAAATTGGGATTGATGTCAAATACATATCCTGATGTCAAATAATAATGAATACGTTCTCTTGCTACAAAGGATGCCGTATTGTTGTTATTGGACTCTTCAAAATGCTCATTGCGCAATAAATTGGGTGCACTCAAACCTGCATAAAACTTGTCGGTATGAAAGTAAATACCTGTACCAATATTAGGCGAAAGCTTGTTGTCGATGTTTTGCTCAAAAGCTGCATCATCTAAATCAAAACGCTGCAATTCATCAAAGTTTACGTCCAGGACGTGCGCACCTAATTTGACCCCAAAGCTAAGCTTGCTATTGTAACCTGTATCAATGGTATAACTAACATCACCATTAAAGTAAGTCTCGCTGGTAGGTCCTAGCTTATCGTTGACAATAGAAAGTCCTAATCCTACTTTACCAAACCCAACTGGACTGTGTAAACTTAGACTTTGAGTTTCTGGAGCACCGTCGAGACCTACCCACTGACTTCTGTGCAACAGTATTGCACTGAACATACCTCTGTTTCCTGCGTATGCTGGATTTATAGACAAAGTGTTGTACATATACTGTGTGTACTGTGCATCCTGTTGCGCTATTCCTTTAATAGAAAGAGAAAAGAGAAACACGGCTATCAAATATTTCATCGATTGTATTTTGTTATTAGTATATCTCATTATTTCTATCTCTGTATATAAATGTAACCTGCTACTGACTTGCGTTCACCGCTTTCATCATCCTGGTAATTGAGAACGTAGTAATAGGTTCCTACAGGTAATTCTTCTCCTTGCTGGATTGTTGCTCTACCTTCAGATATTCCTCTAAATACATTACCGTTGACCCCATAGCTTTCGGTTTCATAGACTAGCACACCCCAACGATTGAAAATTTGTAAATCATTAGTTGAGAAACAGTCTAGATTTTCAATGACTAAGAAGTCATTTCTAGAGTTACCATCTGGAGAAATTCCGTTGTAAACTATTGGTTCACCGCAGACAACTTCTTCATCAAATTCTAAATAATCAAAGATTCCATCGCCATCAGTATCTCTCGTGTTTCCAGTGTTAGGATTTTGATCATTATCTGGATCTGGACCTTCGTCGATAGTATCAAAAGCATCACCATCATCATTATCATCTAGATAATCAGGAATACCATCACCATCGGTATCTTGATCTACTGGATTATCATCACCATCATAATCTTCAAATACTGTATTCACCGTATCTCCATCATCGTCAATATCGCGATAATCCACGTCCTCAGTACCGTCTAGATCTGGAAGCTCAGATGGATCACCATCTAATTCTAGACCATCTGGATCACCATATCCAGAAGTATCACCATCATAAGCATCATTAAGACCATCGTTGTCAATGTCTTGATCACTTGGTGAAACGTCTGCAATACCATCGTGATCAAAATCATGACCTTCTAACCTATCCAATACATTATCATTATCTGAATCAGAATCGATATAATCTTGAAGATCGTCGCCATCAAAGTTGAATTCTTCGATTGGTGAGCCATTGGTATCATAAGCATCATCAACACCGTTATTATCTTCATCTTGACCTGATGGACTTATATAGTCAAATGTATCTTGAGACTCTACATTATCTGTAATACCATCATTATCAGAGTCTTGATCAAGATAATCAGGCAGTAAATCTGTATCAGTTTCTCGTGGTGCTGTTGAAACACCGTTACCGTCGATACCATCATCTTCTACCGCATCAGGTATACCATTCACACCTTCTGGCCCGTCAACCATACCGTCGTTATCAGCATCAAGTGCAGAGTTTCCTGTCTCATTGACATCATAGATACCGTCATTATCGCTGTCAAGGTCTAAATGATTTGATATTCCATCACCATCAGTATCAAATTCTGGGTTTACTGCATTGTCATCGTCACCAACAGTTGGATCGTTATCATCGTCATCTAGGTATGCAGGTACGCCGTCACCGTCGTTGTCGATATCAGGATTTGATCCTACTTCTACAATATCAGGAATACCATCATTATCGTCGTCTTCGTCAAATAGATTAGTATCGTCGGTAGCGTCAAGATAGTTAGGCGTACCGTCTCCATCAGTATCATCATTGGTTGGATCGCCGTCATTATCCACATCTTCACCTTGTTCAGGATCATTATCGTCACCACCACCTTCAAAAGTTAATAATCCATCATCATCATCATCCCTATCACGGAAATCTGGGTTGTCATTTGCTCCATCTCTATTAGGTAAATCGAATGGATTGTCAATGACTAATAAACCGTTAGGGTCTTCAAAATCTCCCAATGATCCGTCATATGCGTCATCCAATCCGTCACCATCATTATCTACACCAGATGGATCTACATCCGCCACACCATCTGCGTTGTAGTCACTACCCTCGATGGAGTCAGGCACATTATCATTATCAGAATCAAGATCTAGATAATCAGGAAGTTCGTCTCCACCATCATCATCATTACCATTGTCAAAATCCTCATCTGTGTTGACTGGCTCAATAGGTGCACCATTAGTATCATAGGCATCGTCAACTCCGTTAGAATCAGAATCCATCCCTGATGGTAAGATATAATCAGCTGATGATTGAGATTCAATGTTATCTGTAATTCCGTCGCCATCAGAGTCCTGATCCTTATAATTAGGGATGTCATCATCGTCGAGATCAGACTCAAGAGGATCATCGCCAACACCATTTCCATCAACTCCATCATCCTCGGCAGCATCAGGAATACCATTAACGCCTGCAGGACCGTCTACCATACCATCATTGTCTACATCTAGATCTGAATTACCAGTTTCTACCACATCATAAATTCCGTCGTCGTCTACATCTAGATCTAATTGGTTAGGTATACCATCGCCATCCAAGTCTAATGATGGATCAAACAAGCCATCTTCATTTCCTACAAAGAAGTCGTTATCATCATCATCAAGATAGCTGGGAACACCATCTCCATCGTTATCTATATCTGGATCAAAGCCATCTAGTTCTTCTATATCCGTGATACCGTCATTATCGTCATCCAAATCAATATTATCTGGAATAGAGTCATTATCTCTATCTATAGACACGATTGTAGGATCATCTGGCTCTCCATCATTGTTTTCATCGAAGTCATTTGGATTGTTTGGATCATCAGACGTATCTGTAACATCAACACCATTAACATCTTCTCCGATACCGATTAAGGAGTTGATTGCGCGGTTATTTCTAACGTCATCTTCGTCAATTGTTTGAGTCACGGTTGCTATTACGCTTTCGCCAGGAGCTATACTATTGAATGTATCAGGCATTATGCTACCCGCATCCGCATTATCGTCTGATATCACAACATCTGTAAGAGTGATATTTCCTGTGTTTGTTATTACAATGTCATATGTAATAACGTCACCAATATTTCTGAAGAATTGCTCACGAGCAGCCTTAGTGATGCTCATCGAACTTTTCTGTCCCAGGTCCGTATCCGTTGGATCGTCGCCCACGTTGCTGTCATCATCCGAGTCATCACTTACCGTGTTGCCATCCGGAGTCTCTCCGCTCACCACTGCCTGGTTGCGTACAAAGCCGCGGTCGATGTCATCCTGAGTGATCGTATAGCTACCCGTAAAGGTCGTATCGTCAAAGGCTCCCGGTGACAGGCTAGCGATAGGACCGCCGCTTAGTGTACCGTTGGCGCCTTCCAATAGAACGTCCTCAAGGGTGATGTTCGTCAGCGTCGTGCTTCCGGTATTCGTTACCCTGAAGCTGTACGTGATCGTCTCGCCCACCTGTGCCGTACCGTTGCCGGCATCATCCGTATCACCGCTGCCGGCATCATCAAACACCGACGTCTTGATCACCGCGATGCTGCTGTCCTGTCCCAGGTCCGTATCCGTTGGATCGTCGCCTACGTTGCTGTCATCATCCGAGTCATCACTTACAGTGTTGCCATCCGGAGTCTCTCCGCTCACCACTGCCTGGTTGCGTACAAAGCCGCGGTCGATGTCATCCTGAGTGATCGTATAGCTACCCGTAAAGGTCGTATCGTCAAAGGCTCCCGGTGACAGGCTAGCGATAGGACCGCCGCTTAGTGTACCGTTGGCGCCCTCCAATAGAACGTCCTCAAGGGTGATGTTCGTCAGCGTCGTGCTTCCGGTATTCGTTACCCTGAAGCTGTACGTGATCGTCTCGCCCACCTGTGCCGTACCGTTGCCGTCATCATCCGTATCACCGCTGCCGGCATCATCAAACACCGACGTCTTGATCACCGCGATGCTGCTGTCCTGTCCCAGGTCCGTATCCGTTGGATCGTCGCCCACGTTGCTGTCATCATCCGAGTCATCACTTACCGTGTTGCCATCCGGAGTCTCTCCGCTCACCACTGCCTGGTTGCGTACAAAGCCGCGGTCGATGTCATCCTGAGTGATCGTATAGCTACCCGTAAAGGTCGTATCGTCAAAGGCTCCCGGTGACAGGCTAGCGATAGGACCGCCGCTTAGTGTACCGTTGGCGCCTTCCAATAGAACGTCCTCAAGGGTGATGTTCGTCAGCGTCGTGCTTCCGGTATTCGTTACCCTGAAGCTGTACGTGATCGTCTCGCCCACCTGTGCCGTACCGTTGCCGGCATCATCCGTATCACCGCTGCCGGCATCATCAAACACCGACGTCTTGATCACCGCGATGCTGCTGTCCTGTCCCAGGTCCGTATCCGTTGGATCGTCGCCCACGTTGCTGTCATCATCCGAGTCATCACTTACAGTGTTGCCATCCGGAGTCTCTCCGCTCACCACTGCCTGGTTGCGTACAAAGCCGCGGTCGATGTCCTCCTGAGTGATCGTATAGCTACCCGTAAAGGTCGTATCGTCAAAGGCTCCCGGTGACAGGCTAGCGATAGGACCGCCGCTTAGTGTACCGTTGGCGCCTTCCAATAGAACGTCCTCAAGGGTGATGTTCGTCAGCGTCGTGCTTCCGGTATTCGTTACCCTGAAGCTGTACGTGATCGTCTCGCCCACCTGTGCCGTACCGTTGCCGTCATCATCCGTATCACCGCTGCCGGCGTCATCAAACACCGACGTCTTGATCACCGCGATGCTGCTGTCCTGTCCCAGGTCCGTATCCGTTGGATCGTCGCCCACGTTGCTGTCATCATCCGAGTCATCACTTACAGTGTTGCCATCCGGAGTCTCTCCGCTCACCACTGCCTGGTTGCGTACAAAGCCGCGGTCGATGTCATCCTGAGTGATCGTATAGCTACCCGTAAAGGTCGTATCGTCAAAGGCTCCCGGTGACAGGCTAGCGATAGGACCGCCGCTTAGTGTACCGTTGGCGCCTTCCAATAGAACGTCCTCAAGGGTGATGTTCGTCAGCGTCGTGCTTCCGGTATTCGTTACCCTGAAGCTGTACGTGATCGTCTCGCCCACCTGTGCCGTACCGTTGCCGTCATCATCCGTATCACCGCTGCCGGCATCATCAAACACCGACGTCTTGATCACCGCGATGCTGCTGTCCTGTCCCAGGTCCGTATCCGTTGGATCGTCGCCCACGTTGCTGTCATCATCCGAGTCATCACTTACCGTGTTGCCATCCGGAGTCTCACCACTGACCACTGCCTGGTTGCGTACAAAGCCGCGGTCGATGTCATCCTGAGTGATCGTATAGCTGCCCGTAAAGGTCGTATCGTCAAAGGCTCCCGGTGACAGGCTAGCGATAGGACCGCCGCTTAGTGTACCGTTGGCGCCTTCCAATAGAACGTCCTCAAGGGTGATGTTCGTCAGCGTCGTGCTTCCGGTATTCGTTACCCTGAAGCTGTACGTGATCGTCTCACCCACCTGTGCCGTACCGTTGCCGTCATCATCCGTATCACCGCTGCCGGCGTCATCAAACACCGACGTCTTGATCACCGCGATGCTGCTGTCCTGTCCCAGGTCCGTATCCGTTGGATCGTCGCCCACGTTGCTGTCATCATCCGAGTCATCACTTACAGTGTTGCCATCCGGAGTCTCTCCGCTCACCACTGCCTGGTTGCGTACAAAGCCGCGGTCGATGTCATCCTGAGTGATCGTATAGCTACCCGTAAAGGTCGTATCGTCAAAGGCTCCCGGTGACAGGCTAGCGATAGGACCGCCGCTTAGTGTACCGTTGGCGCCTTCCAATAGAACGTCCTCAAGGGTGATGTTCGTCAGCGTCGTGCTTCCGGTATTCGTTACCCTGAAGCTGTACGTGATCGTCTCGCCCACCTGTGCCGTACCGTTGCCGGCATCATCCGTATCACCGCTGCCGGCATCATCAAACACCGACGTCTTGATCACCGCGATGCTGCTGTCCTGTCCCAGGTCCGTATCCGTTGGATCGTCGCCTACGTTGCTGTCATCATCCGAGTCATCACTTACAGTGTTGCCATCCGGAGTCTCTCCGCTCACCACTGCCTGGTTGCGTACAAAGCCGCGGTCGATGTCCTCCTGAGTGATCGTATAGCTACCCGTAAAGGTCGTATCGTCAAAGGCTCCCGGTGACAGGCTAGCGATAGGACCGCCGCTTAGTGTACCGTTGGCGCCCTCCAATAGAACGTCCTCAAGGGTGATGTTCGTCAGCGTCGTGCTTCCGGTATTCGTTACCCTGAAGCTGTACGTGATCGTCTCACCCACCTGTGCCGTACCGTTGCCGTCATCATCCGTATCACCGCTGCCGGCGTCATCAAACACCGACGTCTTGATCACCGCGATGCTGCTGTCCTGTCCCAGGTCCGTATCCGTTGGATCGTCGCCCACGTTGCTGTCATCATCCGAGTCATCACTTACCGTGTTGCCATCCGGAGTCTCTCCGCTCACCACTGCCTGGTTGCGTACAAAGCCGCGGTCGATGTCATCCTGAGTGATCGTATAGCTACCCGTAAAGGTCGTATCGTCAAAGGCTCCCGGTGACAGGCTAGCGATAGGACCGCCGCTTAGTGTACCGTTGGCGCCTTCCAATAGAACGTCCTCAAGGGTGATGTTCGTCAGCGTCGTGCTTCCGGTATTCGTTACCCTGAAGCTGTACGTGATCGTCTCGCCCACCTGTGCCGTACCGTTGCCGTCATCATCCGTATCACCGCTGCCGGCATCATCAAACACCGACGTCTTGATCACCGCGATGCTGCTGTCCTGTCCCAGGTCCGTATCCGTTGGATCGTCGCCCACGTTGCTGTCATCATCCGAGTCATCACTTACCGTGTTGCCATCCGGAGTCTCTCCGCTCACCACTGCCTGGTTGCGTACAAAGCCGCGGTCGATGTCCTCCTGAGTGATCGTATAGCTACCCGTAAAGGTCGTATCGTCAAAGGCTCCCGGTGACAGGCTAGCGATAGGACCGCCGCTTAGTGTACCGTTGGCGCCTTCCAATAGAACGTCCTCAAGGGTGATGTTCGTCAGCGTCGTGCTTCCGGTATTCGTTACCCTGAAGCTGTACGTGATCGTCTCGCCCACCTGTGCCGTACCGTTGCCGTCATCATCCGTATCACCGCTGCCGGCGTCATCAAACACCGACGTCTTGATCACCGCGATGCTGCTGTCCTGTCCCAGGTCCGTATCCGTTGGATCGTCGCCCACGTTGCTGTCATCATCCGAGTCATCACTTACCGTGTTGCCATCCGGAGTCTCACCACTGACCACTGCCTGGTTGCGTACAAAGCCGCGGTCGATGTCATCCTGAGTGATCGTATAGCTGCCCGTAAAGGTCGTATCGTCAAAGGCTCCCGGTGACAGGCTAGCGATAGGACCGCCGCTTAGTGTACCGTTGGCGCCTTCCAATAGAACGTCCTCAAGGGTGATGTTCGTCAGCGTCGTGCTTCCGGTATTCGTTACCCTGAAGCTGTACGTGATCGTCTCACCCACCTGTGCCGTACCGTTGCCGTCATCATCCGTATCACCGCTGCCGGCGTCATCAAACACCGACGTCTTGATCACCGCGATGCTGCTGTCCTGTCCCAGGTCCGTATCCGTTGGATCGTCGCCCACGTTGCTGTCATCATCCGAGTCATCACTTACAGTGTTGCCATCCGGAGTCTCTCCGCTCACCACTGCCTGGTTGCGTACAAAGCCGCGGTCGATGTCATCCTGAGTGATCGTATAGCTACCCGTAAAGGTCGTATCGTCAAAGGCTCCCGGTGACAGGCTAGCGATAGGACCGCCGCTTAGTGTACCGTTGGCGCCTTCCAATAGAACGTCCTCAAGGGTGATGTTCGTCAGCGTCGTGCTTCCGGTATTCGTTACCCTGAAGCTGTACGTGATCGTCTCGCCCACCTGTGCCGTACCGTTGCCGGCATCATCCGTATCACCGCTGCCGGCATCATCAAACACCGACGTCTTGATCACCGCGATGCTGCTGTCCTGTCCCAGGTCCGTATCCGTTGGATCGTCGCCTACGTTGCTGTCATCATCCGAGTCATCACTTACAGTGTTGCCATCCGGAGTCTCTCCGCTCACCACTGCCTGGTTGCGTACAAAGCCGCGGTCGATGTCATCCTGAGTGATCGTATAGCTACCCGTAAAGGTCGTATCGTCAAAGGCTCCCGGTGACAGGCTAGCGATAGGACCGCCGCTTAGTGTACCGTTGGCGCCCTCCAATAGAACGTCCTCAAGGGTGATGTTCGTCAGCGTCGTGCTTCCGGTATTCGTTACCCTGAAGCTGTACGTGATCGTCTCGCCCACCTGTGCCGTACCGTTGCCGTCATCATCCGTATCACCGCTGCCGGCATCATCAAACACCGACGTCTTGATCACCGCGATGCTGCTGTCCTGTCCCAGGTCCGTATCCGTTGGATCGTCGCCCACGTTGCTGTCATCATCCGAGTCATCACTTACCGTGTTGCCATCCGGAGTCTCTCCGCTCACCACTGCCTGGTTGCGTACAAAGCCGCGGTCGATGTCATCCTGAGTGATCGTATAGCTGCCCGTAAAGGTCGTATCGTCAAAGGCTCCCGGTGACAGGCTGGCGATAGGACCGCCGCTTAGTGTACCGTTGGCGCCCTCCAATAGCACGTCCTCAAGGGTGATGTTCGTCAGCGTCGTGCTTCCGGTATTCGTTACCCTGAAGCTGTACGTGATCGTCTCGCCTACCTGTGCCGTACCGTTGCCGTCATCATCCGTATCTCCGCTGCCGGCGTCATCAAACACCGACGTCTTGATCACCGCGATGCTGCTGTCTTCTAATAATAGAGTGATGGTTGGATCATCTGGCTCACCGTCTGCTTCTGTATCTACATCTGCATTGTTATCTGGATCGTCACTGATATCTTGTATAACAGCATCCGATGGGGAATCAGCCGAGACAGTAGCACTATTTTGATAGCGACCAGCGTCAATATCGTCTTGGGTTAAAATATAAGTTCCCGTAAATGTTGTGCTGTCAGAAGCTCCAGGCTCCAACTGGGCAATCGCCGTACCTGTCACTGTCGTTCCAAGGTCTGAAACTTGAAGATTTGATAATGTAGTGGTTCCTGTATTTGTAATGACAAATTGATATGAAATAATATCGCCGGCGTCGGCAACAGAATTACCATTGGAATCCTCATAAGTGTCAATTTTCAATAAAGTTACGGAGCTAGAAGGGTCGAATGATACAACCGTAGGGTCATCTGGCTCACCGTCACCATTATTATCAATATTATCTGTGTTCAAAGGATCATCTGAATCATCCACCACTATGATACCATTAGGATCTGTGGCTTCTACGCTAGCTTGATTTATAAATGATAAATTATCAATATCTGATTGTTGAATAGTATAAAATGCTGAATACGAAGCATTGTCAGATTCTCCAGGAACTAGCACAGCAATCCCACTCCCATTGACAACTACTCCAGCAGTAAGATCTGAAACAGTGATACCTGTCAATGTAGTATTTCCAGTGTTAGTTATTCTAAACGAGTATAGAATGCGATCACCAGCATCAATTACTCCATTACCATTGAAGTCTGATGCGACTCCTTGTTTGGAGAGTTGAATTTCGGAGTTGGGATCAAGAACTGTCGTCGTGGTATCATCCTCCAGGTTGCTGTCGTCATCAGATACGTCGCTCACATCGTCGCCGTCATCAGTCGTTCCCGTGGCAGTGGCCTGGTTGTTCACGAAGCCTCGGTCGATGTCTGCCTGCGTGAGCGTCAACGATCCCGTGATCGTTACACTAGTACCCGGTGCCAGATCCGCGATTGGGCTGCCCGTGATGCTACCGTTGGGTGCCACCAGTAATGGGTCGCTCACCGTGATGTTGTTGAGCGCCGTGTCTCCGGTATTGGTTACCGTAAAGTCATAGTCGATCGTCTCGCCTACCTGGGCGAAACCATCTCTATTGGCGTCGTTGAACGTACCTTCCTTGATGATCGCGATGCTGTTGTCCTGTGGAAGTGGCGTCGTCGTCGTATCATCCTCCAGGTTGCTGTCGTCATCGGATACGTCGCTCACATCGTCGCCGTCATCAGTCGTTCCAGTGGCAGTGGCCTGGTTGTTCACGAAGCCTCGGTCGATGTCCGCCTGCGTGAGCGTCAACGATCCCGTGATCGTTACACTAGCGCCTGGTGCCAGATCCGCGATTGGGCTGCCCGTGATGCTACCGTTGGGTGCCACCAGTAATGGGTCGCTCACCGTGATGTTGTTGAGCGCCGTGTCTCCGGTATTGGTTACCGTAAAGTCATAGTCGATCGTCTCGCCTACCTGGGCAAAGCCATCTGCGTTGGCATCGTTGAACGTACCTTCCTTGATGATCGCGATGCTGTTGTCCTGTGGAAGTGGCGTCGTCGTCGTATCATCCTCCAGGTTGCTGTCGTCATCAGATACGTCGCTCACATCGTCGCCGTCATCCGTCGTTCCAGTGGCAGTGGCCTGGTTGTTCACGAAGCCTCGGTCGATGTCTGCCTGCGTGAGCGTCAACGATCCCGTGATCGTTACACTAGCGCCTGGTGCCAGATCCGCGATTGGGCTGCCCGTGATGCTACCGTTGGGTGCCACCAGTAATGGGTCGCTCACCGTGATGTTGTTGAGCGCCGTGTCTCCGGTATTGGTGACCGTAAAGTCGTAGTCGATCGTCTCGCCTACCTGGGCAAAGCCATCTGCGTTGGCATCGTTGAACGTACCTTCCTTGATGATCGCGATGCTGTTGTCCTGTGGAAGTGGCGTCGTCGTCGTATCATCCTCCAGGTTGCTGTCGTCATCAGATACGTCGCTCACATCGTCGCCGTCATCCGTCGTTCCCGTGGCAGTGGCCTGGTTGTTCACGAAGCCTCGGTCGATGTCTGCCTGCGTGAGCGTCAACGATCCCGTGATCGTTACACTAGTACCCGGTGCCAGATCCGCGATTGGGCTGCCCGTGATGCTACCGTTGGGTGCCACCAGTAATGGGTCGCTCACCGTGATGTTGTTGAGTGCCGTGTCTCCGGTATTGGTGACCGTAAAGTCGTAGTCGATCGTCTCGCCTACCTGGGCAAAGCCATCTGCGTTGGCATCATTGAACGTACCTTCCTTGATGATCGCGATGCTGTTGTCCTGTGGAAGTGGCGTCGTCGTCGTATCATCCTCCAGGTTGCTGTCGTCATCGGATACGTCGCTCACATCGTCGCCGTCATCAGTCGTTCCAGTGGCAGTGGCCTGGTTGTTCACGAAGCCTCGGTCGATGTCTGCCTGCGTGAGCGTCAACGATCCCGTGATCGTTACACTAGCGCCTGGTGCCAGATCCGCGATTGGGCTGCCCGTGATGCTACCGTTGGGTGCCACCAGTAATGGGTCGCTCACCGTGATGTTGTTGAGCGCCGTGTCTCCGGTATTGGTGACCGTAAAGTCGTAGTCGATCGTCTCGCCTACCTGGGCAAAGCCATCTGCGTTGGCATCGTTGAACGTACCTTCCTTGATGATCGCGATGCTGTTGTCCTGTGGAAGTGGCGTCGTCGTCGTATCATCCTCCAGGTTGCTGTCGTCATCGGATACGTCGCTCACATCGTCGCCGTCATCAGTCGTTCCCGTGGCAGTGGCCTGGTTGTTCACGAAGCCTCGGTCGATGTCTGCCTGCGTGAGCGTCAACGATCCCGTGATCGTTACACTAGTACCCGGTGCCAGATCCGCGATTGGGCTGCCCGTGATGCTACCGTTGGGTGCCACCAGTAATGGGTCGCTCACCGTGATGTTGTTGAGCGCCGTGTCTCCGGTATTGGTTACCGTAAAGTCATAGTCGATCGTCTCGCCTACCTGGGCGAAACCATCTCTATTGGCGTCGTTGAACGTACCTTCCTTGATGATCGCGATGCTGTTGTCCTGTGGAAGTGGCGTCGTCGTCGTATCATCCTCCAGGTTGCTGTCGTCATCGGATACGTCGCTCACATCGTCGCCGTCATCAGTCGTTCCAGTGGCAGTGGCCTGGTTGTTCACGAAGCCTCGGTCGATGTCCGCCTGCGTGAGCGTCAACGATCCCGTGATCGTTACACTAGTACCCGGTGCCAGATCCGCGATTGGGCTGCCCGTGATGCTACCGTTGGGTGCCACCAGTAATGGGTCGCTCACCGTGATGTTGTTGAGCGCCGTGTCTCCGGTATTGGTTACCGTAAAGTCATAGTCGATCGTCTCGCCTACCTGGGCAAAGCCATCTGCGTTGGCATCGTTGAACGTACCTTCCTTGATGATCGCGATGCTGTTGTCCTGTGGAAGTGGCGTCGTCGTCGTATCATCCTCCAGGTTGCTGTCGTCATCAGATACGTCGCTCACATCGTCGCCGTCATCCGTCGTTCCAGTGGCAGTGGCCTGGTTGTTCACGAAGCCTCGGTCGATGTCTGCCTGCGTGAGCGTCAACGATCCCGTGATCGTTACACTAGCGCCTGGTGCCAGATCCGCGATTGGGCTGCCCGTGATGCTACCGTTGGGTGCCACCAGTAATGGGTCGCTCACCGTGATGTTGTTGAGCGCCGTGTCTCCGGTATTGGTGACCGTAAAGTCGTAGTCGATCGTCTCGCCTACCTGGGCAAAGCCATCTGCGTTGGCATCGTTGAACGTACCTTCCTTGATGATCGCGATGCTGTTGTCCTGTGGAAGTGGCGTCGTCGTCGTATCATCCTCCAGGTTGCTGTCGTCATCAGATACGTCGCTCACATCGTCGCCGTCATCCGTCGTTCCCGTGGCAGTGGCCTGGTTGTTCACGAAGCCTCGGTCGATGTCTGCCTGCGTGAGCGTCAACGATCCCGTGATCGTTACACTAGTACCCGGTGCCAGATCCGCGATTGGGCTGCCCGTGATGCTACCGTTGGGTGCCACCAGTAATGGGTCGCTCACCGTGATGTTGTTGAGCGCCGTGTCTCCGGTATTGGTGACCGTAAAGTCGTAGTCGATCGTCTCGCCTACCTGGGCAAAGCCATCTGCGTTGGCATCGTTGAACGTACCTTCCTTGATGATCGCGATGCTGTTGTCCTGTGGAAGTGGCGTCGTCGTCGTATCATCCTCCAGGTTGCTGTCGTCATCGGATACGTCGCTCACATCGTCGCCGTCATCAGTCGTTCCCGTGGCAGTGGCCTGGTTGTTCACGAAGCCTCGGTCGATGTCTGCCTGCGTGAGCGTCAACGATCCCGTGATCGTTACACTAGCGCCTGGTGCCAGATCCGCGATTGGGCTGCCCGTGATGCTACCGTTGGGTGCCACCAGTAATGGGTCGCTCACCGTGATGTTGTTGAGTGCCGTGTCTCCGGTATTGGTGACCGTAAAGTCGTAGTCGATCGTCTCGCCTACCTGGGCAAAGCCATCTGCGTTGGCATCGTTGAACGTACCTTCCTTGATGATCGCGATGCTGTTGTCCTGTGGAAGTGGCGTCGTCGTCGTATCATCCTCCAGGTTGCTGTCGTCATCAGATACGTCGCTCACATCGTCGCCGTCATCCGTCGTTCCCGTGGCAGTGGCCTGGTTGTTCACGAAGCCTCGGTCGATGTCTGCCTGCGTGAGCGTCAACGATCCCGTGATCGTTACACTAGTACCCGGTGCCAGATCCGCGATTGGGCTGCCCGTGATGCTACCGTTGGGTGCCACCAGTAATGGGTCGCTCACCGTGATGTTGTTGAGCGCCGTGTCTCCGGTATTGGTGACCGTAAAGTCGTAGTCGATCGTCTCGCCTACCTGGGCAAAGCCATCTGCGTTGGCATCGTTGAACGTACCTTCCTTGATGATCGCGATGCTGTTGTCCTGTGGAAGTGGCGTCGTCGTCGTATCATCCTCCAGGTTGCTGTCGTCATCGGATACGTCGCTCACATCGTCGCCGTCATCAGTCGTTCCCGTGGCAGTGGCCTGGTTGTTCACGAAGCCTCGGTCGATGTCTGCCTGCGTGAGCGTCAACGATCCCGTGATCGTTACACTAGCGCCTGGTGCCAGATCCGCGATTGGGCTGCCCGTGATGCTACCGTTGGGTGCCACCAGTAATGGGTCGCTCACCGTGATGTTGTTGAGTGCCGTGTCTCCGGTATTGGTGACCGTAAAGTCGTAGTCGATCGTCTCGCCTACCTGGGCAAAGCCATCTGCGTTGGCATCGTTGAACGTACCTTCCTTGATGATCGCGATGCTGTTGTCCTGTGGAAGTGGCGTCGTCGTCGTATCATCCTCCAGGTTGCTGTCGTCATCGGATACGTCGCTCACATCGTCGCCGTCATCAGTCGTTCCCGTGGCAGTGGCCTGGTTGTTCACGAAGCCTCGGTCGATGTCTGCCTGCGTGAGCGTCAACGATCCCGTGATCGTTACACTAGCGCCTGGTGCCAGATCCGCGATTGGGCTGCCCGTGATGCTACCGTTGGGTGCCACCAGTAATGGGTCGCTCACCGTGATGTTGTTGAGCGCCGTGTCTCCGGTATTGGTGACCGTAAAGTCGTAGTCGATCGTCTCGCCTACCTGGGCAAAGCCATCTGCGTTGGCATCGTTGAACGTACCTTCCTTGATGATCGCGATGCTGTTGTCCTGTGGAAGTGGCGTCGTCGTCGTATCATCCTCCAGGTTGCTGTCGTCATCAGATACGTCGCTCACATCTGGACCACTAGGTGGTGTACCTGTAGCTGTAGCTTGATTATTTATGAATCCTCGATCAATGTCCTCTTGAGTAAGAGTTAAGGAACCTGTGCGAGTTCTTACTGCACCTACAGGTAGATTTGCAATGTTACCTCCATTGATCTGGCCATTGGGAGCAACAAGTAATGGGTCTGTAATTCTAACATTAGTCAAATCACGATTCCCTGTATTTTCTATCGTAAAGGTGTATGTTATTTCTTCACCAACTTGTGCAAATCCGTCTCCATTAGCATCATTTAATATACCTTCCTTAATGATGGCGATATCGTCATTTCGCGTAAGCGGAGTTATTGTAATATCATCTGGATTACCATTTCCATTTGTATCAACATTTGTATCGTCATCTGGGTCATCAGATAAATCTGAGACGTCGTCACCATTTGAATTGATACCAGCACCAGTGATCTGATTACGGACCTCACCAGCATTAAGATCATCTTGTGTAATCGTATGACGTGAAGTGGTTGTGATCGATTGACCTACATTGAGATTCCCAATGAAATTCCTATCTAATGTGCCGTTGTCATCAGTTAAATTAATATTACGCAGTACCGTGTTACCAGTATTAGTAATCACAACGTCATACGTAATCACATCGCCTACCGAGTCGTATGTACCATCTCTATCATCCTTGGTAATTGATAGGATACTACCCACGCTGAGAAGTGCTGCATTACTTACCTCACGCGCACAAGCATAAGATGAGCTTGTAACAACTACCCTGTATAGATTTCCATTAAATGATTCTGGCGCATCCGTAACTGTGAGTGTATTAGAAAAAACACCACTATAACGAGCATTGTTATTCAAATTTGTAAAATTACCTCCATTAGTGCTTACCTGCCATCTATAAACTGGATTGCTGCCAGTAGCGGAAACGGAAAACTGTACACTATTATCGTCAGGAGTTACGGCGGTGGTAGCATCTGGCTGATCTGTAATATTGATGTCAGTTCCTGCTTCTAGAAAGTCTGGCGTTCCATTATTATTTCCATCTCGAGGTGTAGAATATCCATTACCACTTGTTACCAAACCATCTTCATCGACGGTAGGCGGAACTTGATTTCCTAATTGACCATCGCCATCATTGTCAATAAAACCTGCCTCAATTACATCTGGACATCCATCATCATCTGCATCGCGATCGATTCTATTAGGCAGTCCTGTACCATCTGTATTAGCCGTATCGCCACCTTCATCAACATCTGTAATACCATCATTGTCATCATCAAGGTCAACTGAGTCTGCTAGACCATCCTGATCGAAATCGGGTCCATCAACAAAATCATTACCAACTCTTGATGCCTCACGTACAACGACTGTTATCTCATTATCATTAGCTCCATCCGTATCAGACACTGATGCTATATCGAATCCTGTAGGCACGTCAGTTTGTAGATCGATTTCTCTAATGGTAAATACTTGTTCATTAGTCCCATCTCTAACTACGGTGAATTGGTAATCTCCATTTGCATCAGTAGTTGTGGCTTCAATGAAATTACCGCCTTCATCATACAGCTCTACTCTTACACCTGAAATTCCTGAACCGCTATCTCTCAATACCGTTCCACATATTAGTGGGTTTGAGACAAATGTTTGGACTGGTTGTTGAAATTCTGCCCTTTCAAGAACTAGAGCGTAAAAACGATTTGACTGAGTTCCATTACCTACTTTACCAACGCGGTAAGTAAAAGTATTTCTACTCTCATAATAATTACTAAAGGTGTAGCGAGGATCTTGATCAATAGGCTCTACGGGCGCGGATCGTCCATCAATATTCTGTCCTCTAATGATAGTACCATTAGCACCCGTGCGGTCTATATCAATTTCAGTCACTGCAGATACAGTATAAGCATCTGTCAAGGAAAGCTCTGCAAATTCACGTATGCTATTGGCTCCATTCCCGCCGCCACCATCTATGTCAAATGGTGACGCGTAAAAACACACATTCTGACTAGGTGTATTAGTTCCAGCATTAACCAGCCTGATAGTAAATAATGCGTTTATATTACCAGAATTATTTGCAGAAATACGTGGCTGAAAAGCCCTAGGCAAACCTGAATCTGAAACATCAATATCTAAAAGCGTCGTACGATTAAGTTCTGTGATTTCAACTAAGATATCGATAGCAGGATTGCTTGCAGTGGCTCCTGCAGCGTTAGGAAACCTATACACTGTACCCACGGCGAGCGGTGCACCACCATTATCAATTACAGGATCAGAATCAAAAGACACTATATCAAAACAGTTCTCTCTCAAGCAAGATCGCGACTGAGCTATCGCTGTCAGTGAAAAACAGCTGACGAGAAAAAATAGTAATAATGATCTAGTAGGAAAATTGTTTACTAAAGTAGAGTTGTTCATCGACAATATTATTATGATAATAAGACTGACTAGAAAGGGACAACTTTCCTACAAAGCAAAACACGAAGCAGAAACTGAGCCCCTAACCTCAGTCATCTACATTCTTAAAATTATTAGAATGTCTTGCAAAAGTAAACGTTTCGCGCTGTCCCACAAATACTTTCGGCTGGGACGCATAATAGTCGTTTAAAAGATGCTAGCGATCTTTATTGTTAACATTTGTTCAGTTAACACAGGTTGCATTTAGATTTTATTTTAGCATGTCTCCATAGATAAAACCTTTAATCCATAAAAAAAGCCATTCAACTTATATACTTAGCTTTCACGAAAGCGTAATACGTAAAACAGCCTATCTAAAAGAGTGTGTTTTTTGCGCATAATGCCGCGACCGTAAGATTATGATTTAACCCTTAACAAAGATTAAGGCTCTCTAATAATCAGTGTATGGCCAGATAAAGTGACGCATAGAGATTAAGTGATTGATAAAAAAACAGAAGCGTAGATGTATAGGATAAAGCAAAATTATCGCGTTGAATGCTCGTCAAGTTCTAGCAATAAAAAAAGCCTTTCAGTTTCCTGAAAGGCTTGCTTAGTAGCGGGAACTGGACTCGAACCAGTGACCTTCGGGTTATGAGCCCGACGAGCTACCTACTGCTCTATCCCGCGATATGGACGGCAAATATACAACTATTTCTAGATGCACAAAGCATGGATCACTAAATATTCTCGTCCTAGCGTTAAACATGTCTCAAATGACAGGTTATTAAGATTTTGCAATCTCTTTCATTTTATCTTCAAACAAAAAATCATGGATACGCAAGAAAAATTAAATGCCTTATTAGAAAAGACCTATGATGCACAACGAGGTTATGCCAATGCAGCTGAAATGGCAAAAGATCCCAATGTCAAAAACTGGTTAGCACATCAGGGCGCGCGTCGTACCGAATATGCAGCCGCTATTACAGGCGAGATGAAAGGTATGAATAAAGAACCAGAGCTGGACGGCAGCATGACCGGTGACTTACACCGCAGCTGGACTAATATTAAAGCGGCGTTGAGCAGTGAAAAGGATGAGATTGTTCTTGAAGAATGCATACGAGGCGAGAAAGCCGCGGTTGAGGAATATGAGGATGTATTAAATGATGCCTCTCACCTGCCACCAACGGTAGTAAGTATCCTACAGGCGCAAAAGGATGAAATATCTGCAACGATTAATTCAATCAAGCGCATAGAAGATATCGTTGAAAATTCAAATGACTAAATCACATCATTGAAATGTCAAAACAAAACCAGACTCGCGTCTGGTTTTTTTATTGACCTATTTCTCTAGCCTCAAAACTTACCAACTCGCCATCTTCAAAAGCTACTGATAACTCAATTGGATTGCAACAGACCTCACAATCTTCTACATAGGTCTGACTATACGCTGGATCCAGCAACATAGATATTTGCTGCCAGCAGTGTGGGCAAGAGAAAAAGTGCTCAATCATAGGCTTACGTTTAAAAACTGCCCAGTGAGCTGCAACAATTGATATTCCGCTAATTTGGCGTCATATTTAGCCAGGGTTTTTGTGGTCTGCGCATTTATGAGATTGAGTTGCGCCTGCCTGAATTCAATAGAAGTTGCCTGACCCAATTTAAATCGTTCTTGCGTACGATTAAAGTTATCTGTGTTGGTCACTAGATTTTGCTCCTGCATTTCAAAAATTCTCAAAGCATTTGCATAATTACCTCGAGCGTTGAGTACATCTCTTGTCACCTCATCGATGGTTTGCTTTTTAAGCAATTGCTCATTATCTAGATTTATCATCGCGTTGCGTATACTGTTGATAGATCTACCGCCGTCAAAAATATCCCATGTCAGATTTGCGCCTACAGCTAGGGTTTTGCTAGTGTTAGTAGTTGTAGCATCAGGAAAGAATGCACTACCAGGATTTTCCCTACGGTTCCAACCATAGGAACCTGTCAATCCTATACGCGGCAGCAATAACGAGCGAGCCACCTTAATGTCATAATCGCTTATGGTAACATTCTGTTCTGCTTGTAAGAGTCGTACATTATTCTCTTGTGCCTGTTCCACAAAGGAATCGATTACCAATAGATTTTGTAGTGTCACCGTGGTATCGACTGTAAATTGTTGATTGAAATCGCGATTGAGCAATAAGTTCAAATCGCGTTTTGTATTGCGCAGCTGTTGTCTAGTATTGAGAATATTGATACTATCTGTATTAATATCTACGCGTGCATTAAGTACCTCTAGTTTGTTTACCTGTCCATATTCAAATTGATACTGTGCCCTTGTCTCGCGCTGTTTATTAATCTCAAGACTTTGCTCAAAAGTTGCAAGGTTTTCCTTTAAACGCGCTATTTGCAAATACACGCTCATCAATTGCACACCTGTGGTTTCAATGGTAGAACGCACTTGCAGTTGACTCAATTCATACTGCTCTTGTAAAATTTTGAAATTGTAGTATCGGCCCAATCCATCAAATAATAGATAATTTGCATTGATAGCCGCACTGTAACTTCTCGTTTCTGCATCATTTTGTACAAAAGGTTCTCGTGGCTCGCCTTGTTGATTCTCTGCACCACCAAAATCGGTTCTGTTATCACTCAATTGATATTCTGCATTTGCGGTGCCCTGTAAGGTTGGTAGGTATCCAGAGTTGAGAAGCCCTGCATTATTATCGGCGATCTCGACTTGATTGCGTGCCACGATGATCCCGTAATTATTTTGCAACATGCTATCTAGAGCCATCTGCCGTGTGAGCAGTGGTACGTTGGATTGTTGGGATTCCGCTTTCGCGAAAGCAAAAACCAAGACCAGCAACTTTACATATAACAAGCTTTTATTCTTCTTCATATTCCGTATCGTTATGCTTTTCTTGATAGGCCGTGGTAACTTTTCTCTTATCGGGTTTCTCGCCTGTCCAAAGCCACGTGAGCCATACCTGAGCATTGTTACCAAAGGACAAAAAGAGCGGCAACAACAATAATGTAAGTAGCGTTGCCAAGCCAATACCGTAGGATATCGATATCGCCATAGGTTTGAGAAATTGTGCCTGCCTGCTTGTTTCCAACAACAGCGGCGCCAGACCTGCAATAGTTGTAAGTGAGGTCAGGAAAATAGCCCTAAACCTGCTCTTACCAGCTTCATATAGCGCCTCGTCAAACTCAAGACCGCTTTTAAGCAAGGTGTTGAACTTGCCTATAAGCACAAGACCGTCATTGACCATGATACCAATAAGGGCAATGATACCCAGCATCGACAATATATTTACCGGGAAACCGTGAATCCAATGTCCCCAACCTACTGCAATCAAACTAAATGGAATGAGCAAGATCAACATGATAGGCTGCGTAGCACTGCGAAAGGTAAACGCGATCACAAAGTAAATGAGTACCAGCACCATCGGGAAAACAACCGATGCGCTCTCGCTGATCTTGTTTGCCTCACGTGCCTGTCCCGATAAATAATTGGGCGATATTGTCGGGTACTTTTTTTGTAATTCTGGAACTATATTCTCTCGAATATTTGTCAAGATATCTGTCGTGCTTTGATTAGGGTCTACAAGATCTGCGGTTACCTGAATCTCTCGACGACCTTCTAGGTGGTTAATGACTACCTCACCACGTTCAATCTGATAATCTGCAATATCACGTAATGGTACCAGCGATCCATCTGGCGTGGTGATGCGCAATTCATCAAGATCTTTGATACTATTCCTGTTATCGCGATCGTATCGTACCCAGACACGTATCTCGTCTTGACCACGCTGGAAACGTTGTGCCTCACGCCCAAAAAATGCCGCTCTCACCTGACTCATGACCTGTTGCAGGTTGAGACCCAACGCATAGGCGTTCTCTTTGAGCTCCAGCTTTATTTCTTTAATACCTGCTGGATCATTATCTGTAATATCCTTGAGTAATGGATTTGATTGGAGCTCAGCTTTAAATTCTGCTGTAGCGGCTTTGAGCTCATCGATATTGTTACTTAACAAGGAAACTGCCACTGGACTACCACCAAAGTTACCACCAGAACCAAATATTAAACGCTCTGCACTAGGTATATCACCTACCAGCTCTCGCAATCTATTGGAAACGATACTGGATTTGAGGGATTGCGGCCGTTCCTCACCGGGCAGTAAATTGATGGATAGGTTTGCCGACGATGACGAGGTTTGAGAGGTAATGATATTCTCGAAAAGCTTTACAGAATCTGGATAATCTTGTAGGTACTCCTTAGTGAGTTCTTGATTGACGATTTTGGCCTTGCTTTCTATGTGAGTAATGATAGAATCGGTAATCCTTTCTGATGTGCCGTTAGGCATTTCTAATGTTACAGAAACCCGATCGCTCGAGATTTGTGGGAACAGCGTCACACCTATGATCCCACCATTGATGGAGCCTAGTGTGAGAATGAAGGCTACCAAAAAAAACGAAAACACCAACACCTTAAAATCAATGGTAAATTTGAGCGCTGGCGCGTAAACGTTATCACGCATCCAGTTCATAGCGCGGTCGCCATACTCGTTGACCGATCGCATTTTGGCAAACAACTTACCTATACCTTTTTTAGGTTTTTCAGATCTATCCTCTTGATGTTTTAGCGCTTTAGAATGCGCCAAGTGTGCTGGTAAAATGATTAGTGCCTCGACCAAAGAGACTACCAATGTCAAAATAACTATAACGCTTACCTCGCTAAAAAACTCGCCTATACGACCATCCAGAAATAAGAACGTCGAAAATGCCAATATGGTGGTGATAATAGCAGACATGATAGGCGGAATCACTTCCATCGTTCCTTCTACCGCAGCGTCTATAGGTGATTTGCCATCCTCATAATGCTGGTAGATATTTTCTGCAATCACGATACCATCATCTACCAGTATACCTATCACGATGATCATACCGAATAACGATAGTACATTGATCGTCACATCAAACTGTCCCGCAAAAATGAACATTCCCAAAAACGCAATGGGCAAACCGAATGCTACCCAAAATGCCAATCTAGTATTTAAAAACACCGATAGGAAAACCAATACTAATAACATACCGATAATCGCATTTTCAGTAAGTAATGCGGTACGTTGGTTCAATACTTTGGATTGATCGCTAACAACATTAAGCTGCACGTTGCTGTATCTCTTATTGAAGTTCTCGATGTACTCCTTAGTCTTATCTGCGCTATCAATGAGATCTTCGGCATTTGTGCTGGTGATGGTGAGCGTTACTGCAACTTCATCATTATACTCTGTACTATTGGGAGTTTCAGAAAATCGATCTCTGACAATAGCAACATCCTTGAGCAATATTTGAGTCCCATCTGCTCTGGTCCTTACAGGCGTGTAATTAAGTTCATCACCGTAGTAGGATCTACCATTAGCACGTATCAAATATTCTTCAACATCAGTCTTGATGTTACCACCTGTGACCAGAATATTGGAATTACTCACGGCTGCGGCAACCTCTGTAAAAGTGACATTGTAAGCGAGCAGGCTATTTTCATTAACGGCGATCTCAATCTCTTCTTCAGGAAAACCTGAAATGGTGATTTGCGAAATTCCTTCAATACCTCGCAAATCGTTCTCAATATCTCTAGAGATATCCTTAAGTGTCTTGAGCGGTACGTTAGAACCACTTAATGCAAAGGTGATAGTAGGCCTGCTCTCTTCCTGCTTTGCTACCACCAGCGGTTCCATACCTATCGGGAACGATGGTACGCGATCCACTGCATTCTTGACCTCTAGCAGCATGAAGTCAATGTCGTAGCCTTTGATAATCTCAACGGTAATTGTACCGCTATTTTCTCGCGATGCAGATGTCACGCGGTCAATTCCTTCTATTCCCTCGAGGTTATCCTCAATCTTGAGAACAACGCCTTCTTCAATCTCTTGTGGTGATGCTCCTGGATAAATTACATTAATTAGAATGACCTTAGAGTCAACCAATGGGAAAAATGAAGACTTAAGTGACAAAGCGCCGACGATCCCAAAAATGATAAATGCAAAAATCACGATGTTCACCGCGATGCTGTGCTTTATAAAGTATGCTATGACATTTCTCATGATTCTCTCGCCTGTGCTATGGAATCCTGAGTCTTCTTCCTGGTGGCCTGTTCCTGCGTCTGAACTTTCATGTCCTGGTAAGCGCCTGACAATACTTTATTAATAATCACCGTGTTGTCATCTAGTCCTTTAATCACAACCGTTTCATCCGTATAAAAAACTGGATCGATCTTGACTAGATCCAACCTGCCATCTACTACCGTAAATATTGAATTGCCTTGCTGCAGTAAACTACGATCTAGCTCTACCGCATTCTCAATTTGTTGTACGTTTAACCTAGCCTTGACATACATACCTTGTTTCAGGTCTGGATGACTTACCTCGATTACCGTTGTAATGGTTTGTGATGATGGATCAATTTTGGCATTGACTCTAGTTACTTTACCTACATAGGTTTGCGTACCGCTTGTATTCTCTAGCATTACAGTCTCACCTACCTGCAGGAGATCTGCAAACTCACCGCTTATCGCTACCTGCAATTCATAAGTTCCTGTAGCGATAAATTCACCCAACTGCTGGCCGTTGCGCACTAGCGTACCTTCAGTCACCATGGCCTCTGTAAGTACACCCGTGAAAGGCGCTGTCATTACAAACTTGCCCAATCGCCTCTCTAGGTTTTTGATATTGTAATAAGTGGCATTGATACCGCTGTTGGTAATAAAATATTTCTCACGATCATTAACTGGTTGCGGTAATGCTGGTGTTGAGTTATTGAGATTCCAATTATCAAGATATGATTGCCATTGCGAGAATGACTCTGGATAATCCAATCGCAAATCTGCCATGATTGCGGCGATCTGATTATACAAGGATGTGCGCGAACTTTGCACCTGTGCATAGAACTCCGTATTGTCAATACGTATCATGGCCTCACCAGCGCTATAAGCTTGACCTGTTCTAAAAAGCTTATTGACCGGCCTAAAAACGCCAGTCACTTCAGAGAATAGCTCAACTCTGCGCTTTGCAGTCAAATTACCATTTGCCGGGATAATGATGGGCACCGTTGAATTTTGTACCGTATCGGTCTCAACAATTTTGATCTCTTCCTTGACTTTTGATTGGGGCTTTTCCTTGCTTTCAACGATAAAATATGCGGCTGCTACGGCGGCAATAACGAGAACAACGCCTACAATGGATAGTACAGTCTTGCGCATGTAAGTAATTAAATTAGTGGCTGGTATACTTACAAAGCTAGGCTAGGATTGAACGCGCTGTCTTAAAGAATTCTTAAAGCTATGCTCGCTGGCTATTGGTTTATGGCGTCCAGCTCCTCGCTTATCGCTTCCCATTTTGACATCCACACGTCAAGCTCTTTTTTCTTCTTGTTATACTGATCAAAAAATAGTGGATTGGCACTCACTGCATCATAATCTGCAGCTAGCTCGGCGTCCTTTTTCTCTAGGTGACGCTCCAGTTTATTGATTTCAGATTCTGCATTTGACAAGCGATTGTTGAGCGATTTGAGCTTTTTCTGGTCTTCATAGGATGGTTTGCTGTCGTTGCTATTTTGCTTTCGCGAAAGCTTGCTCCCATCATCCTTACTGCTCTTTTCTATCTCTCTCATGTCACGAGCCTTGCGTTGCTCTAGGTAAAAATCTATATCACCCAAAAACTGAAATAACTGATGATCTCTAAATTCATGAACCACATCTGTCAAGCCCTGAAGGAACTCACGATCGTGTGATACCACGATGAGCGTACCATCAAATTTGATGAGCGCTTGTTTCAATACATTCTTTGATTGAATGTCCAGGTGGTTGGTAGGCTCATCCATGATTAAGACGTTAAATGGCTGCAACAACAGTTTACAAAGCGCCAATCGATTGCGCTCACCACCGCTCAATACCTTAACCTTTTTCTCTACTTCATCACCTCTAAACAGGAACGAACCCAACATATCGCGTACCTTGATCCTATTGGTATCATCGGCGGCATCCAGCATGGTGTCGAGTATGGTTTTCTCGCCGTCTAGATATTCTGCCTGATTTTGTGCAAAGTATCCCAGCTGGACATTGTGACCTAGGTTCACATTTCCCTTCTCATTCTTGACATCGCCTACAATGATTTTGGCAAGGGTTGATTTTCCCATACCATTTTGACCTACAAAGGCAACGCGGCTGCCTCGCTCAATCATGAGGTTAACACCGCGCAGTACGTTTTTATCTGCATAGGATTTGTGGACGTCTTCAATCTCCAGAACAACCTTTCCTGGCTGTACAGACTTGGTAAAGTTGATATTCATGGCTGCATTATCAACCTGATCAACCTCTACCACATCCATTCGGTTCAATTTCTTGACCAGTGATTGCGCCATGGTGGCTTTGCTGGCTTTGGCCTTGAACTTTTCTATTAGCTTTTCTGTTCGCTCAATTTCTTTTTGTTGATTCTTGGCGGTTGCAGCCTGTTGCTCGCGCATCTCAGCACGCAATTCTAGAAACTTCGTATAGGGTTTAGGGTAATCATAGATGCGTCCCAGACTTATCTCGATCGTTCTATTAGTAACATTATCAAGGAACATCTTATCGTGACTTACAATCACCACAGCGCCTGGATACGATTGTAAAAATTGCTCCAGCCAAAGTATGGAATCAATGTCAAGGTGATTGGTAGGCTCATCCAACAGTAGGATGTCATGTTTTTCTAGTAGAAGTTTTGCTAGTTCAATCCTCATGCGCCAGCCGCCAGAAAGCTCATCAGTCAACTTATCAAACTGCTCTGGTTTAAAAGCTAGACCTTTTAAAATTTTCTCCGTTTCACCTTTGTATAGGTAACCGCCTATAATTTCATATTCATGCGTGATGTCTCCTATATCTTGGATAAGCTGCATGTAGCTATCACTCTCGTAATCTGTTCGTGTAGCTAATTGATGATTGATCTCTTCCATTTGGGTTTCTAGGGATCTCGCTTTCGCGAAAGCGGTATACGCCTCTTCTAGAACTGTGCGTCCTTGTTCAAAATCTATGTCCTGACGCAGGAAACCAATGCTTACCTCTTTTTCAATAGCCAGCGAACCTTGATCTGCCGGTATATCACCAGCGATGACCTTGAGCATGGTGGATTTACCAGCGCCGTTTTTACCTATCAAACCCACGCGATTACCTGCGTTAAGTCTGAAGGTTATTTCTTCAAAAAGTGGCTCGCCGCCAAAGCTGACGTGCAAATCATGAATATTGAGCATAGCGATTTTTGTAACCTTGCAAAGATGCGGCTATCGCAGTTAACTCTAAAATTTAAACATGCCAAAAGGCGTCAAATTATAAAGCATTATGAAGTAATTATGTCCTGTGTGCCGTCAGGAATCGCTAAATGCGAATACACATTATTTCAACTACCGTTTGACGGAAAAAAGCGCGTGCGTCGTTCTAATCTCAACACAAAATACAGGATCAAATCGTGCCTTTTCCATAGATCTATGTTTCTCATCTCTTACTTCTTCACTGACTTGGATCGATAGTCAACATTCTTTAATGTCGTTACTGGGCTCACCGTTATGAAACCTGCAAGAATACGCTCGTAGCATAATTTATGGATGTATGTAGTCCGTTACCAATGAGCTAAAGATGCAAGTAATTAATTATTGAATCTTGCTATATCCATTTCTAATGGTAGCGATTCATGATTATAAATATGATTGAACAGTAATTGCGCTGCCCAAGGTGCGACAAGGGAAGCCCTGCTTCCCATCCCGTTGAATACATAAGATTGCTGCTGTTGCAACGAACCTAAAAAAGGTCTTCTATCAACAGTAGTAGGTCGTATACCTGTTTTATGCTCCACAACTTCATACGGTAATTTTAAGAATTGTTGCAGCCTAGCTTCCAGCCATTCTCTAGCGTGAGTGGTAGTTTGCTTACTTAAATCATCTCGATCATAAGTCGCACCTACCCAAAACAGGTCATCAGTGTACGGCATTAAAAATACAGAGGACTTGATGATACTATCCAGCTTTAAACCTGTACAACGAATTAACAGCAACTCGCCTTTGTTGCCTTGCATAGGTAACTGCGAAGTCTCTGGATTGTTGATAGCAGCATAACCTTGAGCCCAAATAATGCTATGTGCTACTGCACCATTGTAGCTGACTGAATTTACATCGTATTGTAATTTACCAGGCATCAGTTCCTCTAGCCTAACCTTTTGGTGCTCCGTAAAAAACAGTAAACTTTTTTCAATAAATACATTCACGTCCAGCCATCCAGATTGTAGCACCTTACCAAATCCATAAGGAGCAAAAACACCAGCCATTTCCCCTGCAAAAACATCATTACTCATAAAAGCATTTAGATCTTCTCTCTGGGACTTGCGCTTCCAAGTTTTAATTTCAGCTTCATCATGTAATCGTCTCCATATCTCTATGGGATGAGATACTTTAATCCCTAAGAGCTTTTCGATTTGTGGGTAAAAAGATTGCAGAACATTGAGTTGATCGGCTGCTTGCCAAACAGGTGAAAATCTTTTGAGAACAACAGGATTATATACGCCTGCGGCTACATGGCTGGACCCTTTTTTATCATCAAGATACCAGACAAATTCCTTGCCTTGCAAATACCATGTCCATGCCAGTACACAGCCTGAAATACCACCACCAACAATTATTGCATCTTTCATAATTCAAAGCTAGTTTAAAACTCAGGACATAAAAAAAGCTCTGTTTTCACAGAGCTTTTTTGAGAAGTTATATGCTATTAATAATTCCACATATCAATTTCAAAATTGCGGATAATCTCTTGCAATCTTTGAGATTCTAAAAGCTGCATCATGGAATTATCTGCAATGTAAGAGTCGATATCCCTATCGCCTTGTACATTGTCAATCTTATAGATCACAGCGTTAAACCTTCTAGAGTTCAACAAATGATCAAAGGATATTGGCCGTGCTGAGTTTTGCGAATTGAAGGATTTTGCCTCGTGTAAAATGTTGCGTGCGTCTGGATAGAACACCCAGAACAACTCTACCCCAGTCTTATCTTCTAAGAAATTTACATCTGGCGTTACTGGCGCTATACCTATCAAACGATACTTTAGTTCCGCTTGACGCGTGTCAAAATACCAAACACCACGTATGCGGTACTCATCTACCATGTTAGCGTTGATGGTGGTGGTTGTGATATACTCAGCAGGAACACTACCGGTTTGATTATAAATTTCAATACCAGCATCTGATGTATCCACGCGACGTAAACTGCTACCTAGGTCTTGGAAATTTGCCTTAGTATTGAAGTAAGAATCTCTGTATAATTCGATTTGTCCTTCACGAGCTGCTTTGGTCAATACATGAAACAACGATCTACGATTACCACCTACAAAGTTGGTATCCACAGGATAGTACAATGGGAAGTTCATACGCTCGTCCAGATCAATAGATTCCCAAACATTGCGCTGCCACAATATGTCCCGATCACCTACAAAACCGTAAGGTAAAGGCTCATCATTATCGTTAATTAATTGCTCTAGCGTTTTCTCACCTATCTCGTCCGGTGATTTTGCATTGAGAATATTGTTCTGTGCTTGCAAGCTTCCTGTGATAAACACAGCGACAAGCAATAAGAGGACTTTATTCATAATTTCTTTTTTCAATAATTAGTCTGTCAACTCAATAGAAACAGGAGTCGTTGACTTTAACTGCTGCCCTGGCACTGTTGACTTGATCTGTGCAATTTGTACTATAGCTCCTTGAGGTGCTCTTGCTAGTGCAGCCTTAGCCGCTGCATTCAATTTATTACCAGAAACCTTTACACCTGGCACACCAGGTACTTTGAAAATAAATTGAGTTACTCGTGGAGTAAGATCAAAGTCAAAGTCTAAGAACTCTGATGATACGGTAGATATTGCAAGGTTTGCACGATTTTTACGCACACCATCAAATTCTCCTGAAATCATACCCGTAGGATTAGGCAATCCTTTAATACGGAAGGTTTTTGAATCACGTACTGTCTCGCCGGTTTCTAGTGTACCTGTGACATTGATATCCACTGTTGCTCCTGAACTTGGTTTCATATTATAACTAGCTCCACCACGTGAACTCAAACCTGGCGCACTTGCCTTAACTCTGTTATTAGGAACACCTGCAAAGGATATGGTCATAGGATTATCAACACCTCTATATACCACGTTCATTTTGTCTGCACTAATAGTTGCACTGTTCGGCTTTCCTATTACAGAGTATTTTTGGTTAATAGGAATTACTATCGTAGAATCGCCTTCCATAAATTGCATCTCACCACTGATCGTCTTGTCTCCTACTGATCCAGCACCAAAGCTCAACTGAACTGCACCATTTTTAATCTGACTTGCAGGAACTTCAGAGCCATTGATAATTACTTTACTTGGTTTCAGGTTAGAGTCGTAACGACCCAACACTACTTCACCTGTAACAGTTTCTCCATTAAAGAAAGCTCCTTTATCTAAACTAACAATAGTTTGATAATTGTTCATGGACGCGATCTCGATCAACTCACCTTGTAGCAATTGACCTAAAACATCCGCTTGAGCATTCTTGACATCATTCTGCATTTGTGTCAACTTTGCTTTTGAAGCAATCAGTGGATAACCTTCATAGTGATATCTCAAATAGTTAATCTTTTCACTATCTGGATCATCCATCTCTGAAGGAACATCACTTGTGTCGAATTTCTCCTTGATCTCAGTTCTCAATTGATCGTATCCTTCTTCAGGTAACGCATCTAACATGCCGGTACGATATGCATCCATTTGAGACAAAAACTCCTGTCCATCTGGTGACAAACCATCACCGCTAAATAATTTAGAATCTAAATAATCGGTTTTATCCTGAGTCTGAAAATCACCTCGGTCTTCTTCTGGAATAGATTCCATCATCCCGCTTTTGAGAGAAGCTAGGTATTCATCAAATCGATTAGAAACTTCAGAAACCTGCTCGGCAGATGCAACGGCTTCTTTGAACTGTTCTGGTTGTTCCTGCGCTTTTTGCTCTAGTTGAGCTAGAGAAGCCTCATTACGAGTCTCTAGGGTAGCATTATTCTCTGCAACACTTTCTTCAATAATACCGAAAGCCGTAAGAACCTCTTTACTCATATTAAGGGCCAGCATCGCGATAAAAACCAAATACATTAGGTTAATCATCTTTTGCCTTGGGCCTTGTCCTCCTGCCATAATTGTAGTCTAATTGGTTGTTTTTAATTAATTGAAATGAAGAACTAATTATCCTTTCATTGCTCCTAGCATGTTTCCATACACGCCATTAAGACTACTCAAATTATTGGCAAGACCTTCCATTTGGTCCTTAAGTCTAGCAGCGTTGTTAGCAACCTCTTGGTTAACTTCTGCCTGACGAGCGGTGCTTTCTACTTGAACCTTATATAGACTATTTAATGATTCCATTTGTGCTGCGGCAAGTGCCATTTCCTCAGAGTATTTCTTAGTGGAAGACATTGCTTCAGCCGTCGGTGCCATTCCTTTGGCAGCACCTTCAAAGCTTCTGATGCTTGTTCCTAGACTCTCCATTAGTGCAGCATCTACTTTTGCTTCTTTAAGCATTTCATCCAGCTTTTTAGATAGCATACTCTCTGCCTCTGCAGTTTCCTGTAATTGATTTTTCGCTTTCGCGGAAGCGGTACCACCAGCAAGCTCTGGATAAACTAGTGACCAATCTAGATCATCATCAACTGGTTCAAACGCAGAAATCGCAAAAATCGCAGCCTCGGTGAGAAGACCAATTGCTAAAAGGTCACCACCAGTAAGAGTATAAAATCCTAAAGGAAGTTCCCAGTGTAGAATTTTAAATAGAGCTCCAACGATTACAATTGCTGCTCCTAGGCCATAAGCCATGTTAAATAATTTCTTTGTTCCTTTAGATTGTGCCATGTGTTAGGGTACTTTATTATTAAATGTTGAATAAACTTATCTAGTTGACGCGTTGAGCGTCACGTCTGTACCGACATAAGATTGTACGGTACGGAAACCAATATAACTCCTTGCTGAATCTTGATACTCATAATCGCGAGTACCTACTTGTAAAAAATACGAAACGTCTTTCCACGATCCACCGCGCACGCCTTTACGGCGATTGTTAGCGTCGTTAACCACAGGGTTCATTGAACTCATATACTCATACGCTCCTGGCTCGTAGGATGAGTTCACCCATTCTGCCACGTTACCAGACATATTGTAAAGATTGTAATCGTTAGGCTCATAAGAATCTGCCTCGACCGTATACAATGCTTGATCAGCAGCGTAATCTCCACGCAATGGCTTGAAGTTAGCTAAAAAACAACCACGGTCATTTTTTGCATAAGGACCACCCCATGGATAAGTTGCACTTTCTAGACCACCGCGAGCGGCGTATTCCCATTCTGCCTCACTAGGCAATCTGTATTCAAAAACATCATCACGGCCTTTTTGTTTTCTCACATAACCATTGTGATACAACGTTCTCCATTGAGCAAACGCCTTTGCTTGCTCCCAATTGACTCCAACAACAGGATAATCACTGTATGCCTCATGATAATAGTAATCATTGTGCATAGGTTCATTATAGCTATAATTAAAATCTCTAATCCACACGGTAGTGTCTGGATAAACATTAATCGTTTTTGTTTGAATAAAATCCTTGCGACTCATATCAGGATTTCTTGCAGCACCTTCAGAATCCTTCTCTGAATATCTAAAAATCAATTTCTCAACATCAATTGTTCTCTTACCATTGTACGCCTCTTCAAAAGGTATGTACATACTATCGTAAGCTTCAGCATAGTATTCATCAGGAATATCTTCTGTATCCCAGATAAGCTCTTCTCTCCAATTTAATTTGCGGCCCTCGTATCCAGTCTCGCCCAAACCAACATAATTGTCAATAACATACTGCTCCCATACTGTTGGGTTTTGATTGTTGGCATCAACAAAGGCAAAATCACCAGTGCCACCGCTACCAGCAGTAAGACCTTCATCATCAGCAATAATCGCTAACCTCATTCTAAGAGTAGAATCACGTACCCAATTAGTAAATTGGCGGTATTCAGAATTAGTTATTTCCGTCTCATCCATATAAAAGGAGGAAACTGTAACAGTTTTGGCAGGAGCATTTTGCACAGCAGCAATATCGTCGTCTGCCTTACCCATAATGAAAGATCCACCTGGAACTAGTGTCATTCCATACGGTTTTTCTGGATACCATTTTTTACCATCTACGCCTACTAATTGACCGCGATCGCCCTTACCACAACTAGCAAGAAAAACAACCATCACGACGAGCATGAGTAACTTTTTCATATGTAAATCCCTATTAGAAACGAATTTCAAGCTGGTAAACCTATTGTAAAGAATTTAATTACCAAACTATAATTCTCTTGTTAACGTTAATTTTAAAAGGTGCAAGATAGTTATTATACCTCATTTTTTTGCCTGGCTTTTAGCCATCTTTTTGGCAAAATTTGGTCGGCTGCCATGAGGTAGTCATTCTTATCACAGGGTAATAACGTGTACTGCTTTAATTTATTATTGAGATTTGAGATAAACGGCAGCTCAATCCACCATCGCCCTGTTTTACTGGACTCATAGAAGATAAGCGTCTGGTCGTCTACTGGTACTTTGTACTTTTTAAAGCCCCTATTTATGTCTATTGGGTACTCACCGCTACGGTATGAGTAGCCTTCAATGAAGTACCAAAGTGCCTGCGCAATGACCTTACTACCTGCTAATGAAATGCCATCAAACAGTTCAAAAAAACCTACCGCCTTTAGTCGATCACTTAATCCAGAATATCTCGATAAACTGCATAATTGAGCTGAAGAAAATCCATTAGGCTCTCCATTTGGATTTTGTAGGTCGGCTGCCTTGACACTTTTCAAGTCAAAACCTATGAGATCTGCATCTCGCAAAATAGGTTCGGCTAATTTTATATCTGCATCCAATTCACCCAATCTAATTGCGTCAAAATACATACGCTCTAGAAGATCAATCTCGTCCTGTGAATTGTAATAGGTTTGAAACCCTAAATTGCTGTAATTAAATAAATTATAAGGCTCATTAGCTACCATCTTGCCTATGTAGCTGCGACTGGTAATGGACTCCTCAATATTCCCTAGATCAAAACAATTATCTACATTGACAACATTAATCATACTCTTGATGGAGTCAAACGACCGATACATGGGATACATGAGATCTTGACTACCGCCAATGATGACTGGTATGATGTCTTGATCTATTAAAAATTCCGTGATCTTTTGAACTACAAAATAAGTATCGGTAACACTTTCTCCTGGAAGTACATTACCCAAATCAACTATGCGAGTAGGCCAATTTCCTGGAAACAATTCGTAAAACGCAGTGCGCACCGCATCTACTGAACTTAAAGGCGACATCGCATTCAAGTCATTACGATTCTCTAGTACTACTATGATCGCAATATCAATCTGATCTAAGTCTGGTAAACCATCCTGATTGCTGTGTAGAAGAATGTTGTTACCTAGGGCTTGTTGATCTTGCATTTTTGCATGAGCAACCGCCGTATCAGATATTGGAGTTAAATACTCTAACGCCATTTAGACTACTTCTTTTTAGCTTTTGATTTTGTCTTTGTAGCTGCTTTCTTTTTAGGTGCAGCTTTTTTCTTGGTGGCCGTTTTCTTTTTGGCTGCCGCTTTTTTCTTAGGAGCCTTTTTGGCAATCATCTCCTTGGCTTTTTCTAACGTGATTTTCAAGGGATCAATCGTTTTTGCCAGCTCGACTTTGGTCTTGCCTTTGATGATGTTGTGACGACCCCAACGCGCTTTTTCAATACGTATGCCTTCATCTTCCCAATCCACGATAAGCTTATCTTTCTCTTTCTGGATCTTGTCCTTGATCAAGGTCTCAATATCATCGTTAGTCAAGTTATCAAAATCATACTTTTTATTGACTGATATAAACATGCCAGCCCATTTAATATAAGGACCAAATCGTCCGACACCTTTAGTCACAGGTTGCTCGTCATACATATATATAGGAGCATCAGCCTTTTCTTTTTGAGCGATCAACTCTGCTGCACGATCAAAAGTTAGCGTCAATGGATCATCAGTATCTTCAAGAGAAACAAATGTTTTCTCATTGAACTTAACATAAGGGCCGAATCGTCCTTGATTCACCTCAACAGGATGACCATTATACTCGCCTACCGTTCTAGGTAATTTGAAGAGATCCATAACCTCTTCTAGCGTTACTGTATTAAGTGATTGTGATGGTAATAAACTTGCAAACTGCGGCTTTTCTTCATCTTCGACGGTTCCTATCTGAGCCATTGGACCAAATCGCCCCAATCGCACGGAAATCGGCTTGCCTGTTTTAGAATCAGTTCCCAGGATACGCTCACCTACCTCACGCTCTGCATTTTCTGCCACGTCGGTAACAGTTGGATGAAAGTCTTTGTAGAAATGATCCATCATGTCTTTCCATTCCTCTTTTCCTTCAGCGATGTTGTCAAAGGACTCTTCAACCTTGGCGGTAAAATTGTAGTCTAGAATATTGCCAAAATGCTCTACTAAAAACTCGTTCACTACTCTACCCACGTCAGTAGGTACCAGTTTCCCTTTATCGCTTCCTGTAGTTTCAGTCAGCGTTTCTTCCTGTACCTCACCATCAGCTAGTGTCAATTGTGCATACGATCGTTCTTCACCGGTATTGATACCCTTTTGCACATACTTACGATTCTGTATGGTGGTAATGGTTGGCGCATAAGTAGATGGTCGCCCTATTCCTAGTTCCTCTAATTTTTTGACTAGTGAAGCCTCGGTATATCTGTATGGTGGTCTTGTAAAACGTTCAGTTGCGACGATTCTTTTATTTGATAACGACTGTCCTGTTTTAAGCTCTGGTAACAATCCTTGTTGTTCAAGATCTTCATCATCAGTGCTTTCTAGATATACTTTTAGGAAACCTTCAAATTTTACGATCTCACCGTTTGCAGTAAAGTTTTTATCGTGCGTGTCTGCCTCAATAACAACATTAGTTCTCTCCAGTTGTGCATCACTCATTTGGGATGCTATGGCACGTTTCCAGATAAGCTCATACAATCTGGTCTGGTCACGATCTGCGCCAGCGCTGTGCAATGCAAAATCTGTAGGGCGTATGGCCTCGTGCGCTTCTTGAGCACCTTTTGACTTGCCTTTATAATTGCGTTCCTTGTGAAATTCCTTACCGTAAGCTTTTTGAATCTCGGCACTGGCGCTAGATTTCGCCTCCTTGCTCAGGTTGACGCTATCCGTTCTCATATAGGTAATGAGACCAGCCTCATACAATCGTTGTGCTAGTTGCATGGTACGACTTACATTAAAGAACAATTTGCGCGATGCTTCTTGCTGTAATGTTGATGTAGTAAATGGTGGTGCTGGCGATTTTTTTGCTGGCTTTTTAGTGAGATCAGCAATTTTGAATTTGGCTTTTTTATTAAGGCCTAGAAATTCTTCGGCTGCCTTTCTTGATTTGATGTTTGACGGCAATTTTGCTTTGAAACTGCTACCATCTGCTGTTTCAAAAACAGCATCTACCCTATAAGAAGCTTGTGGTTTAAAGTTAAGCACCTCATCCTCGCGCTCGACGATCAATCGCACAGCGACGGATTGTACACGACCAGCACTGGCACCGCCCTTTACCTTTCTCCATAATATAGGAGATATTTCATATCCAACAATACGATCCAGCACGCGACGTGCTTGTTGTGCATTTACAAGATCATAATCAATAGTACGTGGATTATCGATGGCGTGTTGCACCGCACTTTTTGTAATCGCATTAAAGACAATGCGCTTGGTATTTTCCTCCTTTAAATCTAGTTGTTCTGCTAGGTGCCACGCAATGGCCTCACCTTCTCGATCCTCATCGCTAGCCAGCCACACCGTTTCAGATTCGGCTGCCATTTTCTTGAGTTTTTTGACAAGATCCTTCTTGTCGCTACTCACGATATATTTAGGTTCAAAATCCTTATCCACCGCTACGCCCAGCTCCTTTGCTGGCAGGTCTGCAATGTGGCCAAAACTCGACGCCACCTTATAATCCTTACCTAGAAACTTCTCAATCGTCTTTGCCTTTGCAGGCGACTCCACTATCACTAGATTCTTTGCCATTAAGCTCTCAATTTTGGTGGCAAAGGTATATGATATTTTTATTTAAAGTACAAAATGCTGTTAAACAGCGGTTTACGAGCCGGATTCTAGAGTTAATGATTTCATCTGTCGTGAGTTATATAATAAGGACGGTAAAAAAGTTTGCTAAGTTTATGGGCGTTTCACTTCGGCACTGCAGAAAAAGCATCGCCTCGTGTCGGGCTTTACGTTGCAATCTTTATCGCCTATCACTCATAATCAGTAAGGCGATAAAGGATTTACACTACAATCCCTAACGCATTGTCAACCGCCTTGATGGACAGACAATTGCTTTTATATAGTATCTATCTGTTGGGAGAATCAACTTTCGCGAAAGCGGTATCACAGCAAAATATAAATTGCTGCCACTTTGTCACTCTCTTATTAAAAAATTTTACCTTTGCAGCCTGATTATCGATCGTGAATGGAAAAGATTATTGAAGAAGAAAAACAGGGAACTACTGTCGCCGTAGCACCCAAAAGTGAGAACAAACGCAAGCTTTATATAGAAAGTTACGGCTGCCAGATGAACTTTGCAGACAGTGAGGTCGTGGCATCCATTATGGCAACGCAAGGATTTAATACTACAAATGTACTTGAGGACGCAGACCTTGTGCTGGTCAATACTTGCAGCATACGCGACAAGGCAGAACAAACCGTGCGCAAACGACTGGAAAAGTACAATCGCGTGAAGCGCAAGTCTAATCCCAACATGAAAGTTGGCGTGCTGGGCTGCATGGCAGAGCGTCTTAAATCCAAGTTCTTGGAAGAGGAAAAAATCGTGGACATGGTCGTAGGGCCAGATGCCTACAAGGATTTACCAAACCTTTTGACTGAAATTGACGAAGGACGTGACGCGGTCAACGTTATATTGAGTAAAGACGAGACTTATGGCGATATCGCGCCGGTACGTTTAAATACTAATGGTGTCACTGCATTTGTTTCCATTACTCGTGGTTGTGATAATATGTGCACTTTTTGCGTGGTACCTTTTACCAGAGGTCGCGAGCGCAGCCGCGATCCATACTCTATACTTGAAGAGGTAAACGATCTATGGGATAAAGGATTTAAGGAAGTAACCTTATTGGGTCAAAATGTAGATTCATACTTATGGTACGGTGGCGGTCTCAAAAAGGACTTTAAAAAAGCCAGTAAAATGGCCAAGGCAACCGCGGTAGATTTTGCCCAGCTATTACATAAGGTGGCCAATGCGCAACCTAATATGCGCGTACGTTTCTCAACGAGCAATCCACAAGATATAAGCGATGATGTGCTACACGCAATTGCCGCACATCGTAACATTTGTAATTACATTCACCTGCCCGTACAATCTGGTAGCGATCGCATATTAAAAGAAATGAACAGGCTTCACACTCGTGAAGAGTACATGAGACTTATTGATCGCGTTCACGCCATCATTCCTAATTGTGCGATATCACAAGATATGATTGCCGGTTTCCCTACTGAGACCGAAGAAGACCATAAGGATACCTTAAGCCTGATGGAATATGTGAAATATGACTACGGTTTTATGTTTGCCTATTCTGAAAGACCAGGAACCATGGCAGCACGCAAGATGGAAGACGATGTGCCAGAAGATGTGAAAAAGCGAAGACTCAACGAGATCATTGCGGTGCAGCGTCGTACGGGTCATGAACGTGCTCAGTTTTTTGTAGGTAAAACTGTTGAATGCCTTATTGAAAAGGAATCAAAGAAATCACCCGATGAATGGGCTGGTCGCAACACCCAAAATTATGTGGCTGTATTCCCTAAAGAGAATTATAAGGTAGGCGATTATGTAATGGTGAAAATTACAGATTGTACCAGTGCAACCTTAATAGGTGAAGCTGTTGGTTATAGCGATATGGTAGGACCTACAACATTGGATCAATAATTATGGAAAGTGTACAAGCGGTCAAGCAACGATTTGAACTTATAGGTAACGACCCAGCATTTAATCGTGCGGTAGAAAAGGCATTGCAGGTAGCGCCTACTGATATATCGGTATTAGTAACTGGTGAAAGTGGTGTAGGTAAAGAGAGCATTCCGCGGATTATTCACTCGCAATCATTCCGCAAACATGCAAAGTATATTGCGGTCAACTGTGGTGCAATACCAGATGGGACGATTGATTCAGAGCTTTTTGGGCATGAGAAAGGTGCTTTTACAGGTGCGACTCAAACAAGATCAGGATATTTTGAGGTGGCAGATGGTGGTACCATTTTTCTAGATGAAGTAGGTGAATTACCGTTGCCTACCCAAGTGCGATTACTGCGTGTTCTAGAGAATGGTGAATTCCTTAAAGTAGGATCCTCGCAAACTCAAAAAACAGACGTCCGCATCGTGGCAGCGACTAATGTCAATATGTTTCAAGCGATAGAAGATGGTAAGTTCAGGGAAGACCTTTACTATCGTTTGAGTACGGTAGAAATTGAATTACCTCCGTTGCGTGATCGCAAAGGCGATATTCACTTACTATTCCGCAAGTTCGCGTCTGACTTTGCCAATAAATATAAGATGCCCACATTACGACTGGATGAACAAGCAGTAGGTCTGCTTACCAATTATCGCTGGAGCGGTAACATACGACAGCTGCGCAACATTGCAGAACAGATAAGCGTTCTAGAAAAAGATCGAGACATTGATGCACGCACCTTGCAAAATTACCTGCCAGATGCTGGCAAAAATCTACCGGCTGTCATTAATTCATCATCTAAGAAATCTGATAGTGAGTTTGCTAATGAGCGCGAGATACTTTACAAAGTGTTGTTTGACATGAAAAACGATCTAAACGATCTTAAAAAACTGACTAACGAGTTGATGACAAATGGTGTTGATCAAGATGTTCCAGAACAGAACAAGCAATTGATCAACAGATTATATGGCGAGGACGAGAATAGCTATGATTATGAAGAAGTCATCGATCAGGCCTATGAAGTAAGCCAAGAAGATACGCTACCTAAGCCTGCTACGCCAGTTCATAGCGAGGTGGAAACAACGACAGATCGATATGATTTTGCTCAAGAGATTGAAGAAGAAGAATCTTTATCGTTAGTGGATAAAGAAATAGAATTAATCAAAAAATCACTGGCCAGACATCAAGGCAAACGCAAGGCAGCAGCAGATGATCTAGGAATTTCAGAACGAACCTTATACCGTAAAATAAAGCAATATGACTTATAGAGGTTTTACCATTGCGTTTCTAATATTGGTAGCCACTCAACTCAACAGTTGTGGTTTCTATAGTTTATCGGGTGTTTCTATTCCAGATAATGTAAAGACTTTTGAAGCTCCATTTTTTCAAAATGTGGCGACTCAGGTAGAAGTAGGTATTGCAAGAGATTATACACTGGCGTTACAGGATCTTATACAAGATCAAAGCAGCTTGTCGCTAGTAACCAATAATGGTGATTACATATATCAAGGAGAAATAACTCGATACAACATCTCTCCTATTACTGCGACTGCAAACAACACAGCATCTCAAAACAGGCTAACTATAGGAATCAACCTTAGGTTTACCAATACTAAAATTCCTGATGAGAGTTTTGAAAAAGGTTATAGCTTTTATCATGATTATCCAGCGGCAACCTTACTTCAAGGAGCTGCGCTGGAAGAAGCGCTCGATGTGATATTTACACAAATCACGCAGGAAATGTTCAATGATACATTGGCCAAATGGTAAACAAGGATCGACTTTATACTGTCCTTGCTCAACCTGAACAGGTTCATGCAGATGATTTGCCATCGCTGGATCATGTAATAGAATCCTATCCGTATTTTCAAGCCGCTCGCAGTGTGCGGCTCAAATGCCTGCACAACAATAGCAGTTCTTTATATAATAAAGAGTTGCAGGCAACAGCTGCTCATACGGCAGATAGATCTGTTTTATTTGATTTTATAACTAGTGAAGAGTTTTTGCAAAATCGCATAAGCGAGCAAATCAAGAAACGTCAAGACCATCTAGAATCTATCGAGGTAGATGCCGAAGAAATAGAAATAGAAAGTACAGACCTCAACGCAGATACCGATTTTACGCAGGTGATTGATGTAGACCTATTTCAAAAAAAGGAATCCATAGTAGACCAGCCGCTCACCTTTTACAGCAATGAAAAATATAGCTTTACCGAGTGGCTGAGACTTACCCAACTCAAACCTATTGACCGAACTGAAGAAAAAAAGAAATCGTCTGCAGGTCAAAAAGCTACAAAGCCAGTAGATACCAGCAAGAAATTGCGCCAACGTCAAATGGAGAAGATTGATCAGTTCCTAGCTGATAAACCTAAAATCAAACCTCGTAAATCCAGTACGAGTGACACACCGCTGCAATTGTCAAATGACAACAGCAAACAACTAATGACTGAGACACTTGCACAGGTTTATCTCGCCCAAAAAAACTATGAGAAAGCGATAAAATCCTATGAGATATTGATATTGCAGCATCCAGAAAAAAGTGGTTTCTTTGCAGACCGAATTCAGGAAATCAAAAACCTACAAAGTAATACTTAAATGACTACGTTTTATATATTTCTAGGCCTTATCGTACTGGTAGCCTTTCTATTAGTTGTTGTGATTATGGTTCAAAACCCTAAAGGTGGTGGACTTTCTTCCAGCTTTGGAGGTGGTGGCACACAGCAATTAGGTGGTGTAAAAAAGACTGGAGACTTTCTAGACAAGAGTACTTGGGTACTTTCTACAGCACTGTTGCTATTGATTCTTGCAGCAAGTACTTTCCTGATCAAGGAACGTCAAGGCAACACGATTCAAATCACAGATCCTAGCGCCGTTGAAACTCCTGTAATCCCAGCAAACGATAACACCGTACTGCCAGAAACTGAATAGTACATTTCAACATATACTGACAAAATATCCAGCTATACCAGCTGGATATTTTTTTATATGATGTTTTGTCAGCAAACATGGCGTGGCACGTTAATAGCCTTACACAAGCATATTAATCAAATAAACATTTATTCAAATGGCATTAAATATTCAACCTCTCTCAGATAGAGTTCTTGTCGAACCTATGGCCGCAGAACAAAAAACAGCGTCTGGTTTATACATTCCTGACACTGCTAAAGAGAAACCACAACAAGGTAAAGTGGTGGCTGTAGGTAAAGGGAAAAAGGATCACGATATGACTGTAAAAGTGGGTGACACCGTGCTTTATGGTAAGTATGGCGGCACAGAGTTAAAGCTGGATGGTAACGACTATTTAATGATGCGAGAAGATGATATTCTTGCAATCGTGTAGATAGATTGTTACGCTTTCGCGAAAGCGTAATCCCAAAAATCATTTAAACATAACATTTACAGGGCAGTAAGCTCTAACATAAACTAACAAAATGGCAAAAGATATAAAATTTGATATTGAAGCTAGAGACGGCATCAAGCGTGGTGTGGATGCTCTAGCAAATGCAGTAAAAGTAACTTTAGGACCAAAGGGTCGTAATGTAATTATAGGAAAATCATTTGGCGCGCCAGTCGTGACCAAAGATGGTGTGAGCGTTGCTAAAGAAATCGAGCTTGAGAACGAGCTTGAGAACATGGGTGCGCAAATGGTAAAAGAGGTCGCTAGTAAGACTAACGATCTTGCAGGTGACGGTACAACTACAGCGACCGTTCTTGCTCAAGCAATCGTCAAAGAAGGTTTGAAGAACGTTGCTGCTGGTGCAAACCCAATGGACCTTAAAAGAGGTATCGACCAGGCGGTTGAGGCCATCGTGAAAGATCTTGAGAAGCAAGCCAAAAAAGTTGGTGACTCTAGTGAGATGATCAAGCAGGTAGCAAGCATTTCTGCAAACAATGATGAGGTTATTGGTGATTTAATTGCTAAGGCCTTTGGGAAAGTTGGTAAAGAAGGTGTGATCACCGTCGAGGAAGCAAAGGGAACTGAAACTTATGTGGATGTTGTAGAAGGTATGCAGTTTGACCGCGGTTACCTATCTCCATACTTTGTGACAAACAGCGAGAAAATGACTACAGAGCTTGAGAATCCATACATCTTGTTATTTGACAAGAAGATCTCAACGATGAAAGATTTGATGCCAGTATTGGAACCTGTTGCACAAACAGGTAAGCCATTATTGATTATTGCCGAGGATGTTGATGGCGAAGCGCTTGCAACTCTAGTAGTAAACAAATTGCGTGGCGCACTAAAGATTGCAGCTGTTAAGGCTCCAGGATTTGGTGACCGTCGTAAAGCAATGCTAGAGGATATAGCGATTCTTACTGGTGGAACAGTGATTAGCGAAGAGCGTGGATTCACACTTGAGAACGCTACGATCGATATGTTAGGTACTGCAGAGAAAGTGGATATCAACAAGGACAACACAACTATAGTGAATGGTAGTGGTTCTAATAAAGATATCACCGCTCGTGTAGGCCAAATCAAGTCACAGATTGAGAACACAACATCTGACTATGACAAAGAGAAACTTCAAGAGCGTCTTGCAAAACTTGCTGGTGGTGTTGCCGTACTTTATGTTGGTGCCGCGAGTGAAGTTGAGATGAAGGAGAAAAAAGACCGTGTAGATGATGCACTACACGCGACCAGAGCTGCCGTTGAAGAAGGTATCGTTGCTGGTGGTGGCGTTGCACTAGTAAGAGCAAAGTCTGTTCTTGCAAAACTTAAGGCAGCAAACTTTGATCAAGAAACTGGTATCTCTATCGTTACTAGAGCTATCGAGAGCCCATTGAGAACCATTGTAGAGAATGCAGGTGGTGAAGGAAGTGTCGTTGTATCAAAAATTCTTGAATCAAAAGGCAACCAAGGATACGATGCTAAAAACGATAAGTATGTTGACATGCTCAAGGAAGGTATCATTGATCCTAAAAAGGTAACTCGTGTGGCATTAGAAAATGCAGCATCAGTTTCTGGAATGATCTTGACTACTGAGTGTGCACTTGTTGAAGTGAAAGAAGATGCACCAGCTGGTGGTGGCATGCCAGGTGGTATGCCAGGCGGCATGGGTGGCATGATGTAATTTCACTCACTGATAATTATAAAGCGATCTGGAAACAGGTCGCTTTTTTTATGCTGTAAATTGACATATCCAGATAATTTTACGACTCAAGTATCTCAAAAAAAGGTAAAGCACTAACTTAAAGCATCATGAACAAGGTCATCAAGTATCTTGACAGTTACTACCTATCGCTGGATGAGCGCATGCGTTGCTGCATTGATGTGTCTTATCACTATGCTTTGGCATTTAGCATCTGTGTGATTGTAGGCAGTTTGACCTACTATTTTGGAAATATTGGTGTAGAGTTGTTTTTAGTTTCTGCGGTCGTTGCCGTGCCCATGATCGCTATACGTATGCTGGCATTGCGGTATCTCAAATCCCATCAACAAGATTTATACATTAAAGAAGTGCTCGATCAAGTGCTTTATACAGAAGATGAACAAGACACAAACAATGACATAGACCCAGATGAAGATGATGATGACTGGTTTATGAAAATCGCCAAAGGCAAGTAGGCTACCGAAGTTTTGATAGACAAAACGCAACGCCTATCTGCTGAGATCAAACAAAAAAGCCAGCTCGATGAGCTGGCTTTTTAATTACTGAACCACTGTTTATTGTTTGATAAACTGCTTGATGACTTTCTCGTCCTCGATATTCAATTCAATGAAATAAGTGCCGGCAGAAAGTTCGCTTACATTTATATCTGACACGACCTCATCAGATTGTCGCACGGTTTGTCCCAGCGTGTTTATGATGCGATAACCATCGATCGCGCTCTCGCTATTGATGAACAACTGGCTTGTTACTGGCACTGGATAAATTTGGAGTCCGCTGCTTAATTCAGAGACATTTTCTTCTACAGATTTACCACCTGCTGGAACACAGAAAGTTTTAGTATCCGTAGATCCAAAAGACCCACCAGATGCCAGTACCCTATTCTCGCTAGTTGATGTAAGCGTGTAAGAACCATTACCATAAGCGCAGCAAATACCATCACCGTAACTATCCTTGAAAACAAGAGTATAACAACCAGGTGCTAGCGTCTTGTTAATCGTTATGGTAGATCCAGGCGTTCTGTCACCATAATTGTTTCCAGAAGTTGCTAGCTGATTGTTACTGTTTCTAATTTCCCAGCTAGTCTCAGCAGGATAATTGTCAAAGGTGATGCGCATTGTGATATCATAGCTAGACGGCTGTGTTGTGGTCGTATTAGTAAACTTAACGTTATCAACAGCCATATCGCCTTGCCAGGTCGTGCCAGTAACACCATTGAATCTCAATTGGAGTTTTTCTCCTTTAAAGCTATCAAGATTCAACGTTGCCGTGCGCCACTGGTTGCCTTGATTACCACTGCGTGACCAGATGGTGTTCCAATTAGTGCCATCCAGGCTAGCCTGTACCGATAGACTACCCATGTTACTAGCTCCATACATATGATACTTGAATTCAAATTGAGGCGATCCGGAAGATGGAATATTTACACATGGACTATATAATACAGCACGCTTACTACTGTAATTAGGCGATGAAGATTCCATGAAAATATAATCACTGCCTGAAGATGCGCTGGATGGACCAGTACCACTAGATGGTGTGCCACCAGATTTGCGAGACCAGTTAAAATCATCATTTCCAGCTTGACTCCATGCACCAAAACCAGATTCGAAACTCTCAACATAAGGCAAGGAAGTTATAGTGGTTGAACAAAGAGAATTGCCGCCACCAGAACCAGTTCCTGTTCCAAATCGATCCTCAGCCTGTGGGCCGTTCCAGATCGCAGTTGCAAAAGCTGGATTATCAATAAATGGATTACGGTTTCCTTGAATACCTTCGATAATGTTATTGCGATTTAGCTCATAATTATCTACAGGATCTTCCACATTCCATTCTAAGAATAAATTAAGCATATTACTGTCAGCACTTGCAGCCGTTCCTACACCTACATTTTTGGGCAAGCAACGACTGCCATAGCGCACATACATAAACATCATCATGCGCGCGACATCGCCTTTAAACTCGTCACCAGGATACCAGTGACCTTGAGCAGTGATTCTTGAATTACCGCTACCATCAGCAAACTTGCGGTTGCTGCGAGATCCATTTCTGGACACGTCTGCTGGTCGCAGGTGGTGCATGTCAGATCCTGGCCCAGTTGTTCCTAGATTGGGATTTCCCAGTGATTTAGGATAGACGTGCTCTCGATTCCAATCAGTGCTGCCGCCACCATTTTCGTTCTTGCTACGCGTGCGATCTGTGTTTGAGATGCCATCATTATCATTGTATCCGTAAATAAGGATTACATCGTTAGAATTTGTTGGGTCAAGATCTGCTTGCTTCATGGCATTCCATACGCCTGGTGTGTAGGACAAGTTGGTGGTTTGCGTACTGGATACTTTTGATGCCAGCTCTGACCTGAGAGAAGATCCTGTAAGATTGATGTCCACATCATTATAATAGGATGGCACTTGCGCCCAGCCTAGTGATGCCATCAATAAGCCAGAGAGAAGTAATAGTTGTTTCATTTTAGGGATTTTAAGGTTGGTTAAATATATCCCTATCTTCTCGCAGTAAAGGCTATTGATTGTTATGGTAACTTTAAGTTTTTAACATATAGTTAATAGTGAGTTACGTTTTCGCGAAAGTGTAATCACAAAAAACCATAAAACACAATTCTATTGTCTATGGCTCCAATGTGCCACTAGGAACTCCCATTTCAAGAGGGTTTGAATTCTGGGCATCATATTTAAGTGGCCAAATATCAATCACTTTTTCACCAGACGCATTTATGTAATACGCGCCAAATTCATCAGTCACTTGTGCTATGCCATTTTTAAATGGTTTTGCATCCATGTAAACAAAAGGTATCACGGTCTCAAACTTGCTATTGAGATAGCCCCATTTTCCTTGTCTTTTGGCAGCGGTTAATCCTTGCACAGGCACATTCATAAACTCAAATTCATCTATAAAAACTATCTCGCCAAATTGATCTAAAACAGGAGTAAAATCAATATTAATATCATTGAAGCGGATGACGCTGTAACCTAAGGCTTGCTCGTTTTCAATCGATGTGTATATTGATATGGAATAAGTACCTCTCAATCTATCTATAGCGCGCTTGAATTTCTTAGGGTTCTCTTTTATATCGTCCAGATCTTCCTGAGAAATTTCATGTTCCAGCATATATTGAAGCATAGGAGCTAGGTAAGCAATGTAGCTAAATGGGGTTTCCGGGAAGTTATCTAGCAAAAGTTTGCGGGCATCATTTTTAATAAAGCTCTTTTTTTCACTCCAGCTTATGTTGTCCTCTGACTCGCCATAATACTGTCGGTTATTGACCTTAGTTATAAAGGTATAGCTGTTATTCCATGTTCCAGTTCGCTCACCATTGTCATAGTACTTTACACTAGTTGTCTTGAGCTTTTTACCTGGTTTCTTGCGGTATTCCTTAAACCATTCTCCATCCTTTTTACCATTTATGTACTGGAATTTAAATCGCTCTTGTAATTCACCACTTTGAAAACTTTGAGTTGTCTCCCATAATCCTACCGGCAAGTCCTGTTCATACTGTCCTATTGTTTTAGCCGATCCATCGACTATGGTGATTGCGCCATCTCTAAGACCATTTTCCTCAAACTTGAGATTTGTAACCCGAGCATTATCGATAATTTCCCATGATCCTACTCGCAAACCATTATCATAGGTGCCAATTACGGTTTTTTGATCGTTTGTGAACTTATAGGCATCATCATACTTACCGTTATTAAGCGAGATGACATAGTCATCTGTACTTAAAAGCTGACCTGTTTTTTCCTTCAATTCACCCTTATTATAGGTAAGCTTATATATGTCCTTATCACCTTGAGAATTTTTCATGAAGTGTGTGCCTATTGCTACACCATTATCAAACTCACCTTGGGATATAACCTTGCCCTCTGGAGTGAAACTTCTCTTGAGTCCATGATACATATTATCCTTGAGACCTACTTGTAAAAATTTATTATCATCGCGGTAAAAGGTAAATTCTCCTTTAGGCTTACCCTTGCTATAAAATCCTTCAATATTCCTGTCACCATTTATATAGAATAACTGCATCTCTCCATCCATCTCTCCATCAACAGCACTGCCTATCATTCGTATAGTGCCGTTTTTATAATATGTCACTTGTTCACCGTTTAAGATCCCATCCTTGTATTGAGCTTTTTTCAACATATTACCTTCCACATCATAAAATGAATTGAATCCATTTTTAAGCCCATCTACCGCTACATAGGTTTCTTTAAGTTTAGGTTCGCCCTCAGACCTATAAAAGCTTTGTTGCAATCCATTGAGTTTATCATCCTTGTACGATAGTATATCACTTAAAAAAGTCGCACCTTCTTGTATTTTTTGATAGTAGTACCATTTACCCACTTTTTTACCTTGATAAAACTGACCTCGAGTAAGCACATCGTATTCTGAAGTTTTACTGACGACATATGTAGAGGTAAATGTCCCATGAGATAAATTATCTTCAAAGAATAGATTCTCTCTAGTATACTTATATCCATATAAAGGTTCATGCACTGGTTCAACATTATAGCGACCCTTGTCATTAGGTGAAGTTCTTCTCGCTTTCCATTCACCTTGTTTCCCTTTCATGTTTCTAAACCCTTCTATGTATTCATTGTCATATTTATCATAGACTAACCAGCGACCTACCTCATACTCTTGGCCATCAACAGTAACAATTGCTCCATAGGCCGTAAACTCATTGGGCCTAGTATCGGAGCCACTCTTAACAGGATACTCCGCGATTTTTTCTCCGTTTACATACAAGTATGCCTTTGAGTCGTCGTAATTTGTTGAATAATACCAGATACCTTTAGATTTAAATGGGGTATACTCCAGCTCAACCCATATACCATCTTTTTTACCATCGATATATTTCCCGGTCACTTGAGGTAGCATTTGCTTGCTATAATATGTCCATACTCCTTGTTTCCTGCCTACTTTATCATAAAGGCCTTCGCCATCTTTGACTAGAGCATATTCTGCTGCCCATCTTTGCTGCCTGCTTTCATTTTCTGCTGCACGGCGAGCGGCACGCTCTTGAAATATAGAAACAACGGTAGCGGCTCCAGCCACCGCAAGATTTGTGTAGCCTTGAGCTTCAGTTTGTGCTTGAGGTAAATTTGCAACAACTGCTGCGACATCTATATTTCCTGATCCATCAAAAGCATTGACAATAGCTTGTTGTACACCAGCATTGAAATATTCAATTTGTGCCTGTTCCTGTGCAATTTGATTATTGTAATTATCCAGGGCATTTTGATATACCGTTTGAGTGCTCTGCTGGTCCTGATAAGCTGGTGATAGCGAGTTGTCTATACTAATGGTGTTTTCTACCGTCGACGATTTATCTTCCTCGATCCTTTTCCTTAAATCAGCCTTGCTACGTTCAAAATTCTCTACTTGCTGCTGCGCTCCTCTATCACTATAAGAGCGATTCATAGCTATAATTCTATCAGCCATAGAAATTGCACCAGACCAGTCCTTGTTATTTAAGTACTGTCGATATTCAGAAAATAGCTGTGAGTGCTTTTGTTCCCGTTCTTTAATTTTAGAATATTCCTCACGCTGCTTTGCCTTACAATTTTTATGACAACATTCATAGGCGGCAAATTCTTTCAAACTTGGATTATCGCCATTGTATGAGCAAGGATCTCCAACCAATTCAGGTATAACTGTGCCATTCCATTCAGGACAATCACATTGTTGTGAGAATCCTTGGAAAACGATTAGAGACAATAAAGCGGTAAAAAGAAAAGATTTTTTTGACATAATGGCTGATTTGCCTCAAAGCTAGATGTAATTGAACGTCTATAAAATACCCTAATTAGGGTATATTTCAAAAATTGAAAATTGCAACTGATTGTTTTTCAATTTCTTAAGAAACCTGTGCAATGAAGATTTTGATAATTACGCTTTCGCGAAAGCAAACACATCCACCTACTTACTAACACTTGTTAAGACAGGATTAAGAAAATATTAGCAGTTGTCTTGTATATTTAAAGTCACTAAAAAAGACTTAATGAATTCAATCAAAACTTTTGTTCTTCTCTTGATGACAGCCACTCTTGTGGTGAGCTGTGGTGGTAAGAAAGGAGCTTACAAAGGTGATAGCGCAACGGCTGCCGCCAGTAAAAAATCAAAAAAAGATGGTATGAAACCTTATGACAAGGTGATTACCAAGGACGCCAAAAGCGACGAAGGCCTGTTTACTGTTCACATGGTAGACGATAAGTATTTCTATGAGATTCCAGATAGCTTACTAGAGCGCGAGATGCTGATGGTAACTCGTATTGCAAAAACTGCCGCAGGCATAGGCTTCGGTGGTGGTAAAGCAAACACACAAACCCTAAGATGGCAACGTAAGAATGATAACATCCTATTGAGAGTGGTTTCTCACTCTGTAGTTGCCGCAGATTCTTTACCGGTAAGCATTGCGGTAGAGAACTCAAACTTTGAACCTATTCTCTACTCGTTCCCGATTGCGGCAATGAAAAAAGATAGTGTGACTAACAACGCTGTTATCGATGTGACTGATTTCTTCACTAAGGACGTAAAAGCAATAGGCTTTCCTCAATCACAACGCAGTCGCTATAAGATCTCTAGATTAGATGACTCAAGATCTTACATTGATACATTGAGATCTTACCCAGAGAATATTGAGAGTAGACATGTAAAAACTTACTTGGCCAGCAATCCACCGTCAAACGGTAGTACACAGTCAGTTTCTTTAGAGATGAGTAACTCAATGATTTTATTGCCTAAAGAACCTATGAAGCGCAGGTATTTTGACCAGCGTGTAGGATGGTTTGCTCGCGGTCAACAAGATTATGGTCTTGACGCACAAGAAACCAAAACAGTGCGTTACCTAGACCGATGGAGACTTGAGGTGGCAGATGAAGATATGGATGCCTTTAATCGAGGTGAGCTAGTCGTACCTAAAAAACAAATCGTTTACTATATAGATCCTGCGACACCACAGCAATGGAGAAAATACATCAAGCAAGGTATTGAGGACTGGCAAGTAGCTTTTGAAGAAGCTGGTTTCAAAGAAGCCATCATTGCAGCAGATGCGCCTAGTAAAGAAGAAGATCCAGACTGGAGTCCAGAAGATGTACGTTATTCAACGGTGCGTTATCTAGCTTCACCTATACCTAATGCCAATGGGCCACACGTATCAGATCCACGTAGTGGAGAAATCCTTGAGTCTGACATCAACTGGTACCACAATGTGATGACGTTGTTGCGCAACTGGTTCTTTATCCAGACGGCAGCTATCAATGAGGATGCTCGTGGTGTCGAATTTGATGAAGAAGTAATGGGACGTTTGATACGTTTTGTAAGTGCTCATGAGGTAGGACACACATTAGGATTACCACATAACATGGGAAGCTCTGTTGCGTACAAAGTAGAAGACTTGAGAGATCCAGCATTTACCAAAGAGTATGGAACTGCACCTAGTATTATGGATTATGCACGTTTCAACTATGTAGCACAACCAGAAGATGGTGATGTTGCTTTGATGCCTAACATTGGACCATACGATAAGTACGCCATCAAATGGGGTTACAAGCCGTTACCTAATTTGACCGCAGAAGAAGAGAAAAAAGTTCTTGATGAGTGGATTCTGGAAAAAGCTGGAGATCCTATGTACAGATTTGGTCGTCAACAATTCGGTGTAGTAGACTACTCAAGCCAGACGGAAGATCTAGGAGATGACAGCATGCTTGCTAGTTCATATGGTATTAAGAACCTTAAGCGTATCGTCCCTAACCTAAATGAATGGACTGGTGAAGAAGGTGAAAACTACGATGACCTTGAGACTATGTACGGACAAGTGCTAAGTCAATTTAACCGATACATGGGTCATGTTGCTGGTAATATAGGTGGCGTTAAGGAAACTTATAAAGCTTATGGGCAAGAAGGTGCTGTTTATGAGCACGCACCACGAGATAAGCAAGAACGTGCCATGGAGTTTTTACAGGAACAATTATTTGAGACTCCAGAATGGTTGATAGACCAAGAGATTTTCAACAAGATTGAGTCTGATGGTAGTATTGAGAGAATACGTGGTATCCAAGTAAGAACATTAAACAATGTACTTGACTTTGGACGTATGGCCAGATTGATGGAAAATGAAGAAGTAAATGGTCGTGAGGCATACGGACTTCTTGAAATGATGACTGATTTGCGGAAAGGAATCTTTAGTGAACTACCTCGTGGGTCACAGATTGATCGTTACCGCAGGAACTTACAACGTGCATATGTAGAACGTTTACAGTTTATCATGGAGAATGAACAACAACAATTACCAGCGGCATTTAGAGCATTTGCTGGTCAAAGTAGTATTGATGTTGCTCAAAGTGATATACGACCTATAGTGCGTGACGAGTTGCAAACGCTATTGCGTGATACACGCAGAGCAGCAAACCGCACGAGCGATCGACTATCGAAAATTCACTTGAGAGATCTAGCGGAACGCATTGATATGATCTTAAATCCAGTGTAAGCAATACACTAGATTAAAATTCAAAGCCTTGCTTTTATAAAAGCAAGGCTTTTTTATTGATATATAATTTGCTTGAAAAAATTATTGAGAAGCGGTTCTCAAAAATTAACTCGATCGTGAGAACGAATTCAGTTTACGCCAGGCTTTGTTGGCTAGTGCCTTAGTTAGATTCAATGGATAGTCACGTTCTCCCATGACAATAGACACCATTACATCATTGACTCTTTGACCGTGATTATACAAGAAATAAGCTCTTAGTTTTGAATCACCGTAAATGAAGTTGGCCAGTTTTTGTGCCGTTTTGAGTTCTTTAATTAATCCATTGTTCAGTCGCTGTTCATATAGATTTTGTGCCTGTTGCATGTCAAGTTTACCATCAATAATACTTTGTGCTGCCAATTGACCAGAAAGTATAGCATTGGCAAGACCTTCGGCAGTTATGGGATCTGCGAGACCTGCGGCATCACCTGTTAGAAAAATACCTTGACGGCAAAATCCATCAGTACGCGGTGATAGCGGTATTTGAAATCCGTGCATTTCCTCAGATATTGGGTTTTCTAGTTTCAAAACCTCAATCATGTATTTGCGATAGAGTTCTTTGAGATTACCCTTAGATTTCCTAAAGCTTGCTATACCAATGGATAAGTGATTCCTTTTAGGAAAGCACCAGCCGTAACCTTGCGGCATGGCGTCAAAATCAAATCGTACTGATGACGATAGTCTAATATAATCTTCACTCGTTACCTCAACCTCGTACTCTAATGCAGGTATCAAGTATCGAGTTTCTTCCCAGCCACCTAGTCTTGCTGTGGTACTCAAAACGCCATCTGCGGCAATGATCATTTTACATTCAATAGATCCTTTTGACGTTTCTAGAGTTGAACCTCCATTGGCATATGTTAAGTTTTCAAGCTTGCAGTCATCAATCAAGGTTGCACCTTTACTTACTGCTTTTTGAACGAGATCATGATCAAACGTGTCTCTCATAACCATATTGATGATGGGCTTTTCTTTTAAGGCTGTAAAACTCAAATCATCCTTTAAAAAATTACTATCTACCTTGTAAAAAGCCTTCTCTACAGATTGCTGTACATCCACTGGTAGATAGTTGATAGCTCGATTGGTCAATCCACCACCACACGTTTTATAGCGTGGCAATGATTCCTTTTCTATAATGGCGACATTAATATCTTCGCTCGCCAATGTGTAGGCCGCCATTGCACCAGCTGGGCCGCTGCCCACTACCACTACTTCATAGGATTGCATAGAATCTGTTTGTAACAAATTTACTACTCTGTAGATAAGGAGCAGGAATCATTATAGAAATTAAGGGGCTATATCATCAAGCCTGTATAATGTTATCTTTTTTGTAAGTGATAAATTCTTAAATTGCGTGCATGAATTTTCTTCTATATTTTGATCCAGGATTAGGTGCTATGATTGCACAGGCTGCTATTGCAGCATTTGCTGGATTCGTACTTTTTTACAAAACGGTCATTGCTACGGTAAAGCATTGGTTGGGAATGGACAAGACTGATACCGCTGATAGTTTTGACGACGCCTACCAGCAAGAAGAAAAAGAACAATAATGAGTGATAGGCTAGCATCGTCCTATCGTGATCCTTCAGGTTTTATTTTTACGCAGGATCAGGAGATTTATCGACAAATCAATCCTATATATTTTGATGAGTACACTAGCGTAAAAAACTCTGGAGTTTACGAGGAGTTATTTGAGAAAGGCTGGCTAGTTAAGCATATTGAAGTCAGCGCAACAGCAGAAAAGATAATTCTCAAGCCGGAGCAGTTACCGTTTATCACCTATCCATATGAATGGTCGTTCACACAATACAAACATGCAGCGCAGCTCACATTGCGTATACAACTCCTTTTATTAGAACGAGGTTTCAGTTTAAAGGATGCCAGTGCCTTTAATGTGACGTTTCACCATGGCAAGGCATTATTTATTGACACGTTGAGTATAGAAAAATATGTTGATAATTCACCATGGCGCGCTCTAGAACAGTTTAATAAGCACTTTTTTGCACCGCTCTTACTCTCGCAAAAATATGGTGCCCACCATCTCAAGATATTACAACAACATATTGATGGACAGACATTATCACAAACGGCAGCCCAATTATCGTGGAAAACTAGATTTCATCCAGTAATCTATCCGCATATTCACTTGCTTGCCAAAACTGAGGCTGCCATAGCCTCGACCGATAAAAGCAGCAAAACGCCAAGTATTTCTAAGGCAGCACAAATCAAAATGCTCAAAGTGCTAGAAATGCATATAGGCAACATGAAACTGAATGAGTCAACTGAGTGGAGTGCCTACTACCATCAAACCAATTATGAGCAACAGGCTTTTGAACTCAAAAAGAAATTAGTTCATGAATGGTGTGATGAAATAAACACAACTAGAGCGATCGACCTAGGTGGCAACGACGGCACCTTTGCCAGTGTGCTACCTAACAGCGTTCACATGGCTATCGTGAGCGATATTGATCAAAGCGCGATTAATCAATGCTACACACAGCAGCTCAAAGCGACCAGCAAGAGACTCATACCAATGGTGACTGATCTCATGCAGCCTGCACCATCGATAGGTTGGAATAACAAGGAGCGTGATAGTTTTATCAAACGGGTGCAGCAATTTAAGCCTGATGTGAGTCTCGCACTTGCATTGATACATCACATTACACTTACGGGTAACGTACCTTTCGACATGAGCGCGGCATTTTTTGCCTCCATGAGCGAGTATTTACTCATAGAATTCCCTGATAAAGAAGATAGCTGGGTGCAATACATTCTTGAAAGTAAAAGGGATGCTAGACATTTATTCGAGGATTATGGGGTTTCCGCTTTCGCGAAAGCGTACTCCCAACAATTCAGCATCATTAAGGAAGAAAAAATCGAGGGTACCCATAGGACTTTGTACATGATGCAGCGTAAATGAAGGATAGGTTACTCCAATATTTGAAGAGCCAGCGGCACCTATGGTGGACGATTACCGTAATTCCTGGAGTCTATTCTATACTATATCTATATACCAACAATTTTACCCTGGTAAACTCATGGCATCAAGTGATGATGTGCGTTCTAGCATTTGTGCTATTACCTGTTATCGAGATTCTCATTCTGGACGCAGCTTTTAAAAAATGGCTGCCAGCGCATAGAGACAAGTTATACTGGTCATACCTTATCATCAACTTCTCTATACTCCTATCGCTCACGATCTATCTAGGCTGGCGTTGGAAGGCATTGATTCTAATCGCGGTGATAGCCATTGCCTTGTCATTTTTTATAGCCCAGCATTATAAAAAGCTCGTATTGCTCATCGCATTCATGACCGTGGTTGCCTTTTATCAATTTGGGCATTTTTATATAGAACGAGTTGTTTCTCGCGAGGATTGGGTCACTACTCAAGAGTTTGAAAGTTATAAATTCACTAAAAAGCCGAATGTCTATTTGATACAGCCAGATGGTTTTATAGGCAAGCAAGCTGCGACTGGCCCTATTTACGATCTTGACTTATCTGCTTTTTATAATGAGCTAGAACAAAGAGGATTTAATATCAACCATGATTACCACAGCAGTTACCATTCTACCTTGACGTCCAATAGCGCTCTATTTACTGGGCAGCACCACTATTTTGAGCAAGGTAATATGAATAATGAATTATACGGCGCTCGCGAAATTATTGTTGAAGAAAATCCAGTACTCAAGACGTTCAAGAGCAATGGATATCAAACTAATCTCATCTTACAACACAGCTACCTGCTACTCAATTTTCCAGACACTGCCTATGACTATATCAATGTCGATGAAGATGAACTAAGCGCACCCATTCCTGATTATTTTCTTGACAAGGATTATGCGGCAGACTTTAAAGACGCGGTAAACAATGCCAATGCCTTACCTCAATTCTATTTTGTGGAGATCCTACAACCAGGTCATATCACCACAACACCCAATGGCAGTGAACCGCAAGAACAGACTGATATCTATAAAAGTCAATTATTAAATGTTGTACCTGTAATAATTGATATGATCGATTTTATAAAGCAAAAAGATCCCAATAGTATCATCATCATCGCAGCAGATCATGGTGGGTTTGCAGGATTGAACAGTACTGGAGATGCTTATGCAGAACCAACAGATAACGTCGCTATCAAGCAAAGTATATTTAGCGCGCTATTTGCAGTGAATGCACCAACAGATTTTCAATCATATCAGTCCAGCATCAAGTCATCAGTCGCGGTGTTCCCTAATTTAATAAGTTATCTGGCTGACAAAAAAATAGCCAAAGATTCATTAGATCAAAGCAGCTATATTTTTATTAATAAAGGAGCCGATAGAGGCATCTTTAAATATTTTGATTCTAATGGAAATCCCGTTACCCAAAAGGTTGACTAAATCTTTATTCTTGCTATTATTTATCTGCGCGGGCTTATCAGCTGCTGCGCAATCCTGCGTTTGTGTCAAAAAAGACTTACTGAATGATTTTAAGGACACTGACTTTATAGCGGTTGTTACGATAACTTCAAAAGAAGTCCATGAATTCAATCCTGATGTTGATGTACTTGAGTTCACCGTGCAAGAACTTTTTAAAGGCAAACCCAGAAAACAATTGCTCATATTTCAAAAAACTGGTTTTGGTAAAAACAACGATGCTTGTCGATTGTATCTAGAGCCTGGCGATGAGCTTCTACTTTTTGCCAATGAAAAAGCAAACTATCTCTATACCATACCTTGTTATCGTAATAAAAAACTGTCTATAGAAGACGCTGCTTATCAAGATAATTTACTCAATGACATTTTGATTTTAAGACAACTACAACCATTTACCAGTGTCATAGAATCCACAACCACTAGATGTAATAATATCAATGCAGATGTCAAGACTAGAGATGTTATAGAAGATATTTCTTTGCATAGGGCAGATGATGATCAACGTATGGGATTGTATAAGGTAAAATTCACACCAGATAATCTCATTGATCGCATCACGGTTGTCGCGCCATTTAATGAAGATATAGATAAGGCCGTACGCATAGCACTAATCAAGCGCAAATGGCAACCATGTGAATTGGGAGAAAAACGAGAATTGATCCTTGGGTATTTCTACAATCCCAAAACCGAATATCAAAAGGCTTTTTTGAGTTCTTTATAGTCGTGAAGTTGATTTGGACTTCAAGTAATACAGTCCAGCTACCATTATGAATAATAGTATGGGATGGATAAAAAAACGTCGGGTGTAGAACAGCGCCATTTTTACAAAATCGCCATCAAGTGTGCATAATATTGTGAAGAAAACACCTAACGCGGTACCAGCAAATAAATATGTCCACGCACTAGCCTTAAGATAGCTGCGCTTTTTGTATAAGAACCATATGACTGCAAGCGATAGCAACGAGTTTATGATATATCTGCCTGTAGTTGATAGTACGAGCAATGGTAAATTGAGTTCTGGAATAGGCCTGTTTTGAAAATTAGTATGAAAATAATCCAGCAATGGATCGTAAAAAATAGATTTCTCATAAACGCGCACCAGCACCAGTAAACTTGCAAGAGCTAGTGCAACACAGCCATTAAAAACTCTGTGAATCGTCACGATACATTAGGTTTTTTGAGCCAGTACAGCCATAACAAAATGACAGCGCCGTATATCACCGTTGGGAATCCTATGTCATGAGCAAAATCCTGATATTGAGGATAGTCTTTGTAAACAATGCCTAGGATAACCAATCTTGCAACGTTGACTATATATAGAAATGCTATACCTATCAATAGGTATAATGCTGTTGGTTTCCACGCTTTCGCGAAAGCAATAACAAAAGCAGCAAATAATACCATCACACTAATCGCATTGCAGCCTTCAATCACCCGATAAACGATTTGTTCATCAATATACATCAAGACCGATGGGTCAAAAGGCGAGTTGGCAATAACGGCATCATAGCCAAAAAGTATAAGCAATTGTTGAGTCTGATAGGCTACTTGAGCCGTCACTGGATCAGGGAAAAGCACACCCGAATAATCCTGCTGCAGGTAAACATAATAAATCAACGAGAGTACCGTGTAGATCGCACCAAATGTGATGACAAACTTGAAAACCGGATAGTAAGGCCTTAGGATAGACAATCGAGATTATTTATGACAAAGTTAATTATTTACCCACGAGTGCATTATAATTTTGAGGTAATCAAATGTAAACCATGAGTAAGTCACAATTAAAACCACAAATAGAATCAATTATTGCCAAGCCATTGTTGGAACCAAAACAAAAAATGCAGGCAATTTGTGATCTATTGCAAGAGCAGATAGATACTTATGATTGGGTTGGATTTTACATGGCAAACCACGACGAGCGCGTGCTTAATTTGTGGTGCCAAGCTGGTGAACAGACTGATCATGTGCAGATTCCTTTTGGTAAAGGGATTTGCGGTCAAGTGGCAGTTTCTAACGAGAATTTTGTAGTAGAAGATGTCAAAGCTCAGGATAACTACATCGCTTGTAGTATTCATGTAAAAAGTGAGGTAGTAATACCATTATTTAAAGATGGTAAAAACATCGGGCAAATTGATATTGACAGCAATACCATAGATGCTTTTGATAAAAGTGATGAGGAATTTTTGGAATGGGTTAATGCTCAGGTGGCAGCAATTTTATAGATGAGCAAAAATTACTATTTACTATTCCTCTTATTTCTAGGTGGCGCTTTTGCCGTGAGCGCGTAGTCCGTTTATGTTACTAAGACTGGAACTAAATTTCACAAGGAAACTTGTTTTCATTTAAAAGAAAGCAAGAGAGAATTGAGCTATGAAAAGGCTAGAGATTTAAAATACACCGCTTGCAAAGTCTGCAAACCTAGATCCGAAAGCAACTCAAATAAAGCTAATAGTACACCAACAGTAACTAAAGCTGCCGTTGCCGCTCAATGCACTGGAAAAACCAAAGCTGGAGCACGCTGCAAGCGCAAGACCAGAAACATTAACGGTCGTTGTTACCAGCATTAATATTTATCGCTCCTAACATACTGCTCCCATTTCCATGCAGAGATTAATGCCTCTGCTAGCGAGGACTGTGCTTTCCAGCCTAGGACATTTTGTGCCTTTGCTGTATGGGCATAGGCTGCAGTCACGTCGCCAGCGCGTCGATCTACTAATTTGTAATTAAGCTTCTCGCCTGTTACTTCTTCAAAAGTATGGATGACTTCTAGCACTGATGATCCATTGCCTGTCCCTATGTTGAATATCTCAAAATTGGTTTCATTTTTTGATTCCAATAATCTTTCTAACGCGATAACGTGGGCTTTTGCCAGGTCAACGACGTGAATATAATCTCTAATAGCGGTACCATCTGGCGTATCATAATCAGATCCAAAAACAGATAATTCATCGCGAAGACCTATGACCGTTTGAGTAATATATGGCACCAAATTCTGCGGTGTTCCCAAGGGTAGCTCACCAATTAGTGCGGTATGATGGGCACCTATAGGATTAAAATATCTCAATGCGATGGCATTGATGCTGTTGTAAGCTTTACAGGCGTCAATGATGATTTCCTCACCTATCTGTTTAGTATTTCCATAAGGCGACATGGCGGTTTTGATAGGAGCAATCTCGGTAATTGGTAGTTCATCAGCCTCGCCATAAACTGTACAGGAAGAACTAAAAATTATCCGTGCATCGCGATCTTTGAGTTCCTGCAGCAAGTAAACCAGTGCATTTATATTGTTCTCATAATAGTCGAGCGGTTTTGCAACGCTCTCGCCTACAGCTTTGGATGCTGCAAAATGGATAACACTTTGTACATCACTATGGTTTGAAAAGAAACCTTTAACTGACTTTTTATCGCGTAAATCAAGTTCTACAAACTCTGGCTTAATACCAGTTATAGCTTTTATTTGATCCAACACCTTGATTGAACTGTTGAGTAGATTGTCAATTACGATAACCTCGTATCCTTTTTCTTGAAGCTCAACCACTACGTGCGAACCTATGTATCCTAAACCTCCTGTAACAATGACTTTCATGAAAATACTTTACAGTCTGTAAATATCTATAAATAAAAAGAAAAGCGGCTGCCTTATGGCAACCGCTTTATATTTCTATTTACAATTGAGCTGGAATCTAACATCAATAGGTATGGAATTCATTAGGACCCTAATGATGCAATGCGTTTCAATTAATCCGCAAGCAGCCCACGAGAAATAACGATCTTCTGTATCTCACTGGTTCCTTCATAGATCTGTGTGATCTTTGCATCACGCATCAGTCGCTCCACATGATATTCTTTTACATAACCATTACCACCGTGGACTTGCACCGCTTCAACAGTAGTATCCATCGCAACTTGTGATGCATAAAGTTTTGCCATCGCACTACTCATATCATAATTATTGCCTTGATCCTTATCCCATGCGCTTTTCATCACGAGATGACGTGCCGCTGTAATATTGGTGTGCATATCGGCTAGCTTGAAGGCAATAGCTTGATGGTTACAAATCTCTGTACCAAAAGCCTTGCGTACCTTAGAATAATCTCTGGCTAGTTCATAAGCACCGCTAGCAATACCTAATGCCTGTGCCGCAATACCTATACGACCGCCAGATAATGTCTTCATGGCAAACTTAAATCCAAAACCATCGTCCCCTATTCTATTCTCCTTAGGAACCTTGACGTCATTGAAGATTAATGAATGTGTGTCGCTACCTCGTATTCCTAGTTTATCTTCCTTGACACCAACTTCAAATCCTTCCCAACCTTTCTCAACGATAAATGCATTGATACCACGGTGTTTTTTCTCACGATCTGTTTGTGCGATTACTAGATAAAAGTCTGAACTGTTACCGTTGGTAATCCAGTTTTTAGTTCCATTCAAGATATAGTGATCGCCTTTATCAATCGCCGTTGTCTTTTGTGATGTGGCATCGCTACCAGCTTCAGGCTCTGACAGACAAAAGGCTCCTATGGATTCACCGCTCGTGAGCTTAGTTAGGTATTTTTCTTTTTGAGCATCTGTACCATAAGTGTCCAGACCCCAACAAACTAAAGAATTATTAACTGATACAATTACAGATGCACTAGCGTCAATCTTAGACAATTCTTCCATTACAAGCACATAAGAGATGGTATCCATACCACCACCGCCGTACTTAGGATCTGCCATCATACCTAGAAAGCCCAGTTCACCCATTTTCTTGACTTGCTCAGTCGGGAATTCCTGTTTTGTATCTCTTTCTATTACGCCAGGCAACAACTCTGTACGAGCAAAATCTCTGGCTGCGTCGCGTATCATGATGTGCTCTTCAGTAAGGCTAAAATCCATTAGGTTCTCTTTAGTTTATTATTAATGCTTGCAAATTTAAGTCTAATACAGGGTAATTTCAATACTTTTAACCAATGAACCACCAGTACTATAACGTTATAGGCGTCATGTCGGGCACCTCGCTGGATGGCATTGATATAGCCCGCATTGAATTAGTACGCACAGACTCTTGGAACTTTCAAATTTGTGAGCGCAAATGCGTATCCTATAGTTCTCAATGGCACGATCGATTAAAAGATATCACACTGCTTGATCCTGATAAAATTCATATGGTTAATCAACAGTACACTGAGTTACTCGCGCAATGTATCAATGATTTTATCATTGAACATCAACTAACAAACATACTAGCCATATGCTCTCATGGGCATACTGCAACCCATGATCCAGTTAATGGTCATACTCTGCAGATAGGTAACTTGTCGCAGCTAGCGAGACTTGTAAACCATCGGGTAGTGTGTGATTTTAGAGTTCAAGATGTGACCATGGGTGGTCAAGGCGCACCGCTAGTTCCCATAGGTGATCGATTACTTTTTAACGAGTATGATTACTGCCTCAATTTGGGTGGTTTTGCAAATTTGAGTTATGAGCAAGATGATCGTCGCATTGCCTATGACATCTGTGCAGTAAATGTGGTGTTGAATCACTATGCTCGTCAATTGGGTAGAGAGTATGATGATGATGGCGCTTTCGCGAAAGCGGGAACACCACACACACCAACACTAGAAAAATTGAACGCACTACCATTCTACACCTTGCAAGCTCCCAAATCACTAGGCATTGAATGGGTAAATGAAAACGTTTTCCCCATACTTCAAAAACTCACTGATACAAAAGATGCGTTAGCGACCTATTGTGCTCATATAGCCATCCAGATATCAAAAAATATAAAAGCTGGATCCAAAGTACTGGTTACTGGCGGCGGCGCATTCAATACATACCTAATACAATTAGCTGCAAATAAGTCAAATGTAAACTATCATATTCCAGACGAGAAACTTATAAATTATAAGGAAGCGCTCATTTTTGCACTGTTAGGTGTGCTGCGACTGCGCAATGAAAACAATGTCCTAGCCAGTGTAACAGGCGCAAAAAGAGATCATTGCAGTGGTATGATTTACTTACCTTAACTTATCTAATTTTCCCATCAATTAGAGCGCAGTATTTTTATATTTGTGGAAGAACCCACCATGGATGAAGGAGCTTTTAAAGCGTTATGAAAATGCAGAACCAGAGATCGTTTTTCACTGGAATGACCCAGAAACAGACGCTCAAGGCTGGACAGTAATCAACAGCTTGCGTGGTGGCGCTGCTGGCGGCGGCACACGTATGCGAGTAGGATTAGACCGTAATGAGGTCTTGTCGCTGGCAAAAACCATGGAAATTAAATTCACCGTTTCTGGCCCAGCAATAGGTGGCGCTAAATCAGGTATTAATTTTGACCCTAAAGACCCGCGCAAGAAAGGCGTGCTAGAACGTTGGTACAAAGCAGTATCGCCCTTACTTAAGAGTTATTACGGCACAGGTGGTGACCTTAATGTGGACGAGATCCATGAGGTAATCCCTATTACTGAAGAAAGCGGTGTGTGGCATCCACAAGAAGGAGTTTTTACAGGTCACTTCTCACCTACTATTGCAGATAAAATTAATCGGATAGGTCAACTGCGACAAGGCGTGATCAAGGTCATCGAGAACCCAACTTATTCACCAGACGTCTCACGCAAATTTACAGTCGCAGATATGATTACTGGCTACGGTGTATCAGAGGCTGTGCGTCATTATTACAACATTTATGGCGGAGATATTAAAGGTAAGCGCGCGGTTGTTCAAGGCTTTGGTAATGTCGGTGCTGCGGCAGCTTTCTATTTAAGTCAAGCAGGTGCCAAAATTGTAGGCATCATTGATGCTGCTGGCGGCTTGATAGATGAAGACGGGTTTTCTCATGAAGAGATAACAGATCTATTCCTTCAAAAAAACGGCAATACATTAATATCAGATAACTTGATTCCTTTTGAAGAGGCAAACAAGTCTATCTATTCTATAGAAACAGAGATTTTTGCACCTTGTGCCGCTTCTAGATTGATCAGTCAAAGTCAAATTGACCAGATGATCGATTCTGGTCTTGAAGTCATATCTTGTGGTGCAAACGTGCCGTTTGCAGATAAAGAGATATTCTTTGGCCCAATCATGGAACACACAGATTCAAAAGTGAGTCTCATACCCGACTTTATCTCAAATTGCGGGATGGCAAGAGTATTTGCCTATTTCATGGAGCGTCGCGTTCAAATGACCGACGAGGCTATTTTTAACGATACCAGCATGACCATTCATAATGCTATCCAGAATACATTTAATAACAATAGTTCAAAACAATATATAAGCTCTACAGCTTTTGAAATCGCTTTAAAACAACTCGTATAATGTTCAAATATTTTTTAGGTAATAGTCCGCACTGGTTTAAGTACACCATGATAGGTTTTTTAATCTTAAATACCGTTGCGTTTTTTAGTGGTGTATCAGGAACCGTTCTAGGTTGGGTTTTTATAGGTGAATTTATTTTTTGTCTTGCGATGGCTTTAAAATGTTATCCGCTACAATCTGGTGGTTTGCTTGCCATTCAAGTCCTCGCACTGGGACTCACGCATCCCATGTATAAAATGGATGCAGTAAGTCACAAGTATGCTCTAGACGAGGTAGGAAATAAAATTATCGGTGGTGTGTATGCAGAGGTTGCACAAAATCTTGAAGTGATCTTACTACTCGTTTTCATGGTAGCTGGTATCTATTTTATGAAGCCACTGCTCATGTACATCTTTGTAAAGTTGTTTACTAAGGTCAAGTCAAAACTCTTTCTATCTCTAGTGTTTGTACTTATAAGTGCAGTTCTATCAGCATTTCTTGATGCTTTAACGGTTACCGCAGTCCTAATAAGCGTCGGTCTTGGATTCTATAACGTTTATCATAAAATTCACTCCAGTGATCTAGATCTAGACAATGACAATCAGCTCGACAGAAAACAGCTAAGTGGTGAGACGTTGGAAGATTTCCGTTCATTCTTGCGTAGTCTAGTAATGCACGGTGTGGTAGGTACTGCTCTTGGTGGTGTTTGTACCATTGTTGGTGAGCCGCAAAACCTACTCATAGGAACAAAGCTCAACAATGCATTGCCTTACGAGTACGGTTTTGTAGAGTTCTTTCTGCACATGGCACCTATTACTATACCTGTTTTAATTGCTGGTTTGTTGACTACTGTATTTTTGGAAACCACAAAGACATTTGGATTTGGCCAGAAGATGCCACCCGTTGTTCGTACTATCATTGAAGGATGGATGGAAAAAAGAGATCAAGAACGTACCGATAAAGAAAAATACGGTCTTATCGTTCAAGGTGTATCTGCCATTCTACTTATTGCCGGTCTCGCATTGCACATCGCACCAGTTGGATTCATAGGTCTAGGGCTTATCGTGGTACAGACAGCCTTCATGGGAATCACTGATGAACATAGTCTAGGTAAAGCATTTGAAGAGGCATTGCCTTTTACAGGTCTATTAGTTGTATTCTTTGTAATCGTTGCGATGATTCACGATCAGCACCTGTTTGCCCCAATTATAGAATGGGCATTATCCCAGGATCCTAGCAGCCAGCCGGCATTTTTCTATCTGGCAAATGGTTTCTTGAGCATGATATCAGACAATGTTTTTGTCGCTACCGTTTACATTAATGAGGTAGGCAATGCATACGAGGCTGGTAGAATAACCCTTGATCAATATGAAAATCTTGCTGTTGCCATTAATACTGGTACAAATTTACCTAGCGTCGCGACACCTAACGGTCAAGCAGCATTCTTATTCCTGCTTACATCGGCTTTAGCACCCGTGATCAATTTGAGTTATGGTAAGATGTTCAAGATGGCGCTGCCTTATACCATTGTTTTGACGCTGGTAGGATTGGGGTGTGTTGTTTATTTCTTGTAGAAAATTTTGGGTGGTTACGCTTTCGCGAAAGCTTAATCCCAACAAGCCTCTTGCAACTAGCAAACACTAGATTTAAAATTTAAGCGTTAGTACTCATAGAATAAAAAAATACTGAATGATTCAAGATTTGAATGCCGCTGATGCTGCACAGCAGCCAATTGTAGAAGAAAAGACCTTGTCGCTATACGATCTAGTGGCGAGTGGTGGCACCGCTGGGACTATTGTGATTGTGATATTGCTAGTCCTGTTGTTTGTGGCTTTATATATTTATTTTGAAAGATTGTTCAAGATCAGGGCCAGCTCAAAAATCGATAGCAACTTCATGCTGCAGATCAAGGATCATGTGACTAATGGCCGTATTGATAGTGCCAAAATGCTGTGTGCAAAAGAAAATTCTCCAGTGGCACGTCTTACCGAAAAAGGTATAAGCCGCATAGGGTCGCCACTTGAAGATATCAATGGTGCCATTGAAAATGCCGGTAAGTTAGAAATCTACAAGCTGGAAAAGAATGTTAGTATTCTTGCGACTATTGCTGGTGCTGCACCTATGATAGGCTTTTTGGGAACAGTTATAGGAATGGTTCTTGCTTTCCATACACTTGCAACAAGTGGCGGACAAGCGGAAATGGGAACACTTGCAGAAGGTATTTACACCGCAATGACGACCACGGTTGCGGGTCTGATCGTGGGTATTATTGCCTACATAGGCTACAATCATCTAGTTGTCAAGACCGATAAGGTAGTACACCAGATGGAGGCCAACGCTGTTGACTTTCTAGACCTTTTAAATGAACCTGCTTAATTATGAATTTAAGAGGTAGAAATAAGGTTAGTCCAGAGTTCTCAATGTCATCAATGACTGATATTGTTTTCTTGTTGTTAGTTTTTTTCTTGCTTACATCGCCGTCTATAACACCTGAGGCACTGGATTTAATACTGCCTAAAGCTTCTGGTAAGAGTTCCAACGTTCAAAATGCATCAGTAAGCATTACTAAGGATGGAGAGTTTTATGTCAATGCTACAGCAGTTGATGAAGCATCCATGGAACAGGAATTGATTACCATTATGAAAGATCAAGAAGATCCAACCATTATCTTGAGAGCTGATGGTGATGTCGCTATGAACCGAGCCGTAAAAGTAATGGATATAGCAAATCGCAATAAGTTCAAGATCATCCTAGCGGTTAAACCAGAATAGCATGGGTTATTTAGATACTAAAGAGAAACGTAAAGCATTTTTGATTTCGTCTAGTGTGATGGCGTTGTTGCTCTTGGTATTTGTTTTTGTAACAGTCTTTACCGTTCTAGATCCTCCAGAGGAAAGTGGTATCGCTATCAATTTTGGAAATACAGATGTTGGATCAGGCCCTGTAGAACCGGCAAGACCAACTAAGGTGACACCGGTAACCAATAAGACATCTAATCCTACACCATCTACACCAGCTGAAAATATCCTTACAGAAGAAACTGTTGATGAAAAGCCAGTCATTGAATCGACACCTAAACCAGCAGAAAGCAAACCGGTAGTTAAACCTGTGGTCAAGCCCCAGCCTAAACCAGAGCCAAAGCCAGACAATTCGGTTCTAGATGCGTTGAATAACGTTACAGGTAGTGAACCGGCAGCAGGGGAAAAGAATTCAGGAGAAGGCCCTGGTGATGGCCCAGGTAACAAAGGTGATATCAATGGAGATCCATATGCCAACACCTACTATGGTGCGCCAGGCAGTGGTAGCGGTGGTAAGGGCTACGGATTAAATGGTCGTGGCAAGATAGGCGGTCGTGGTATTGAACCAGATTGTCTAGAAACTGGAACCGTAATCGTTGAGATACGTGTTAATCGCAGCGGTAATGTTATAGATGCAATTCCAGGTAAACGAGGTACAACTAATAGAGCTGCTTGCTTGCTGGATGCTGCACGTAAGTCTGCGCTCACCTATAGATTTAGCTCAGCTCAAGATGCTAACGAGGTTCAAATAGGTTTTATTGAAGTGATTTTCAAAGTAGGTGAATAAATTTGAAAACTATGACGACTGTGTGTCGTGGATGTTCAAACAACTGCCGATGTACCAAAACATGGGTAAAAACGCATACCGCAAGGATTTAGGTAACATTATCAAATTAGATAATCACTTAGGAAATCCGCACCAAAACTTTAAAAGCATTCATGTCGCAGGAACAAACGGGAAAGGAACTACTTGCCATTTACTCGCTAGTGTCCTACAGGAAGCTGGGTATAGAGTTGGGCTATACACATCTCCACACATAAAAGACTATAGAGAGCGTATCAGGATCAATGGAGAAATGATCCCAAAGTTAGATGTTCTTGATTTTATGAATGAAAACGTAACATTTTTTGAAAAGGAAAACCTTTCCTTTTTTGAAATGACCGTAGGGTTAGCGTTTCATTATTTTGCCAACCAAAAGGTTGAGATTGCAATTATCGAAGTGGGTTTGGGAGGTAGACTTGACTCAACAAATGTTATAACCCCAATTTTATCTGTGATAACATCCATTGATCTTGATCACACAGATATACTAGGAGATACTCTAGAAGGAATTGCCATTGAAAAAGCGGGAATCATTAAACCAAGAATTCCGATTATTGTAGGTGAACAACGATTAAGTTTGCAAGCAATATTTGAAGAAATTGCCATTGAAAATGATTC
>NZ_CP034549.1:2192500-2425000 GCF_003966335.1 Nonlabens ponticola
AATTCACTCGTAATGAAATCCTCACGGGAATCATGCTCATTTTATTAGCTGGTATATTTGTATTTCTATACTTCAAGAATGAGATTATCTTATTGGCATTTTTAAGGTTACGCAAACAAGATTTTGAAGGTGCACAAAAATGGCTCGCCAAAATTAAGAATCCAGAATCTGCTCTTGTTACAAAACAACAGGGTTACTATAACTACCTTCAAGGCTTGATGATCTCACAAACCAATATGACTAAAGCCGAAAAATACTTCCGCAAAGCCATCAACCTAGGTCTAAACATGGATCAAGATCTCGCCGTAGCAAAATTGAATCTTGCAGGCATCGCGATGACCAAACGTCGCAAACGCGAAGCCACTACGCTACTGAACGAAGCCAAAAAACTAGATAAACACGGCATGCTTACCGATCAGGTAAAAATGATGAAGCAGCAAATGAAGAAAATCTAGATTCTAAGGCTCCAAAAGGATTTCGGAAAATAGATGTTAGATAGCAGAACTATCATAACTCTATATTCTATACTCGATAATCCATCTTCATAAGATTATATCTCAAACACTTTACCGTCCAGCGCACAGTGGCTATTTTCAAAAATAGGCCTTGCCTCGTCAGTAAACATGTCATAGGACTTGTACCTAGAACTGTAGTGACCTAGAATTAGCATTCCAGCGTTCGCCTGTTTAGCAATGTCTGCCGCTTGAGCAGCCGTACTGTGTTTTGTTTTTTTGCACAAATGCTCATGAGGTATTAGAAAGGTGCTTTCATGATATAGCGCAGTGACACCTTGAATTTGTGGAATTATGTCTGGCTTGTAAACAGTATCGCTACAAAATGCATAGCTCTTAGGCGCATCACCATCCGTGGTAAGCTCGTTATTAGGGATGATCTCACCAGATTCGGCAACGTAGTCTGCGCCTTTTTTGATACCTCTATAATAGGCTTTATCAACACCATATTCCTCGCAGGCAACTATATCTAGGTGTCGCTCGCCAGGTTTTTGCTGGAACAGGAATCCATGAGTATACACGCGGTGATCTAGTGGTATGGTAGTTACTTGTATCTGATCATCCTCAAATAGTAGAGTGGCTGTGGTTTCTACGCTTTCGCGAAAGCGTAATTCAAATGGCATATAGCTGTTGCCCAGCTTCATTTGCAATTCTATCATCTGCTTGATGCCTTTAGGGCCATAAATATGCAAGGGCGTTTCACGACCCAGCAGACAAAAAGTGCTGATCAACCCGACTAGCCCATAAACATGATCGCCGTGCAAGTGTGAAATAAATATGTGCTTAATGCGCGAAAACTTGACGCCATGCTTGCGCAGCGCCATTTGTGTGCCCTCGCCACAATCGATTAAAAATAAATGACCGCCAGTTTCTAACACTTGTGATGTAGGACGTGCATTATCTCGTGGTGTGGCGCTGTGGCAACCTAGAATGGTAAGTTTCAATACTTTTTTTGTGGAAGTTACAATGTGATGTGTCTAGGTATGCGGTAAAGAAGTATTAAAATCCTCCTAGAACCCTAGATCGCGCTCGATTTCTTCCATCTCAATGACATCTTGTGCCTCTTGAATCGTAGGAACCACAAGCAACTCATCAGGAATTTCATCTACAGGTACTGCGTCGTTGACAATAACTAGAGACTTTTTGCCGGCTCTATGTGTGTTACTTAAAGACAGATAACATAGTAAATCTTGCAAACTCATTTCATTATACTTGAGCAAGTCGATAACCAAATTTTGATCTGCAAAGCCTTCGTGGATTTTAGTCAGGAAGGTGGCAAAGTCGCAAACGCCATCTTGATCATCTTGAAGTAAGGTATAGTTATCTTGAACGGTACTAGTCATCTCGCTTAATTTTTGATGCGATCAAATATAAAACTGCCATGCGAATGGCGACACCATTTTCTACTTGATTTAAGATTATTGCCTGATCTGAGTCTGCTACCTCACTGGTTATTTCAACACCACGGTTGATAGGACCTGGATGCATGATGACAATTTCCTTATCTAGACTGTCAAGTATCTTGCGCGTCACACCGTATTGCTGGACATATTCACGTACACTAGGAAAATAGCTTATGTCCATACGTTCGTTTTGTACGCGCAGCATGTTGGCCACATCACACCATTGCAGGGCCTTCTTCAAATTATGTTCAACAAGAACACCTAGGCTCTCAATATGTTTAGGAATTAGGGTGGCTGGGCCACAAACCATAACCTCAGCACCTAATTTTTTAAGGCAGTAGATATTTGATAGAGCTACACGACTATGGAGAATATCGCCGACAATGACTACTTTTTTACCATCCAGAGATCCTAATTTCTCTTTGATGGAATAACTATCCAACAACGCTTGGGTAGGATGCTCGTGAGCACCATCGCCTGCATTCACTATTCTCGCATTCACATTCTTGGAAAGGAACACACCAGCTCCAGGATTGGGGTGACGCATCACGACGATGTCCACTTTCATTGCGAGAATGTTATTGACTGTATCAATTAAAGTCTCACCCTTCTTTACAGAACTTTGTGCTGCGCTAAAATTGATAACATCTGCACTTAGTCTCTTTTCGGCTAGTTCAAAACTTAGCTTGGTACGTGTGGAATTCTCAAAAAATAAATTGGCAATCGTAATGTCTCTCAGTGATGGTACTTTCTTGATAGGTCGATTGATCACTTCCTTAAACTGATTTGCTGTAGTATGGATGAGTTCAATATCTTCTCGAGTAAGATATTTGATCCCTAGCAAGTGGTCTACGCTCAGACTGCTCATGAATTCTCAGTTTTAAGAAGATAGACTGCATCTACTCCATCGTTTTCTTTCCATGACACCTTGACTTTTTGGTTTCCCAAGGCATCAACTTGCCTACCATTGTAATCTGGCTGGATAGGTAAATGTCTTGAAAATCTGCGATCGATAAGTGTTAGTAACTCAACGGTTTCAGGACGTCCAAAAGACTGCAAAGCTGTCAGTGCTGCACGAATGCTGCGACCTGTATAAAGAACATCATCAACGATGACTACATTTTTGTTTTCTAAAATAAAGTCAATTTGAGTGCTATTTGCTTGCAGTGGCTCTTCACCTCTTCGAAAATCATCTCTATAAAAAGTGATATCTAATTTACCTGTCTTGAGGTTTGAAATATTGTATTCTGATTGAAGCAATCTTGCAATACGATCTAACAGAAATGAACCTCGAGGTTGAACACCGATAAGTGCTGTATTTGAAAAATCATCATGATTTTCAATCAACTGACAAACGAGACGATGCAAGGTCATGTCTAGCTGTGCGGCGTTGAGTAGTGTCTTTTGACTCATTTAAATATGATTGAGTCAAAGATACAGTATTTAAAAAACCATTTTAAATTCTAGTTCTGAAACTATTTCTCAATAAAATTGAACGCTTATAAGCACAACATAGGGATCTTTTAATTCTTATTTTCACAGTAAATTTTGATCATCATGCGTTTTTATGTTGTCTGCATTGTTTTTTCATTAGCTGCTTTACATATAAGCGCACAAAAGGATGCTACTCCAGACTTAAAAGAGCAGCAAGCATTTATAGAGCTTGACTTCCTATCAATACCTCGAGATGCTGGCGAGGCCAACCTTACCTTATCAGGATCACATTTCAATTTAAAATTTGACAATGGCCTATATACTGGTATCGGAATTTATGGTGCAATCATTGGAGAGCGCGGTGGTTTCTTCACTCTTGGAGCTAACGCTGGGTATCAAGGCGATCTCACTGAAAACCTGTTTTATGATTTAGGTCTGCACATAGGTGGTGGTGGTGGCGATAGTGCACCAGATGGTGGTGGCGCATTCTTAATACCACAGGCAAAGCTAGGATACCGTTTTGAAAATTTTAATTTAAGCGCCGGTTATAGTTATATAAACTTTTTTGACAATGGTGATATTAATGAACATCAGGTCATAGCTGGAATTCAATTCCCGATTGAATTTGATCATACTGATTATTCAAATGCTAATCAGGACTATTCATTGAAGGATCTAAAAAATACATCGTGGGATAAAGAGAAATCAAGACTAGGCTTCATGGTTCATTTAAATAATCTCAAAACTTCAGGTCAGTCTCAAAATACAAGAGGTGTTCTATATAACGGTGCGACTATAAGATTAGTAGGTGTTGAAGTTTCTGCTCCTTTGAAAAATGGCTTCTTTACCTATGCACGATTTGATGGCGCCTATGATGGCATTAAGTCCGGCTACATGGACGTCTTCTTGGGTGCTGGTCATGAATTCGCCTTTAATAGAAATCGTACGAGAATTCTAGCAAAATTTGCTGCTGGTGCTGGCGGCGGTGGCGGCGTGGATACGCAAGGCGGTTTTCTGGTGTATCCGGATTTAAGCCTCGAACAGCAATTATTCAACAATACTTATCTGGCTTTAAACCTGGGTTCTGTTTTATCGCCTAATCAACATTTTATAAGCACAGCTTACGGTCTAGGCTTAAAATATGATGTGAACTATAATGGACTTGATCAGCGCGATCAGAATAAGGAAAGACGTTCTAAGTTTTATGGCTTGCAAGTAATACTCAAAGAAGATCTGTATTTGAACGCTGGACGTATTGATGAAGCAGATCAAGATCTTTATCAGATTGCGTTACAAGTAAATCTAGATTTAGGAAACCACTTTTATCTCGCTGGACAGACTGCATTTGCAAACTTCGGCGGTGCTGGCGCATATGCTGAAGGTCTTGTAGGTGCTGGTTTGCATACCAAACCATTCATAAATGATCGTGCGCGACTATTTGGTCAGGTGCTGGCTGGTGCGGCTGGTGGTGGACAAGTAAGCACCGGTCAAGGATTGATCGTCAAACCTAGTCTGGGCCTTGAGGTATTTCTCAGTGACCGATTTGGCCTGAGAGCTGCTGGTGGTTATGTGGATGCCGTAAGAGGCGATTTAAGTAGCCCGATATTGAATCTAGGTCTTACTTATAACATTGCTATTCTTAAGTAGACGTTAGTTATTCGTCATCGATAAGTGGTTATCAGTTATTATTAATGGTAATTCGTTATTCGTTGTAGGTTATCAGCATATAGCTTGACTCCAGCTATTATAGGTATTCCATAGTATTGAACTGTCTACCGGATTATTAACGTGTGAAAGTAATCAATACGTCACAATCAAGCCATAAAAAAATCCCTTGCAATTATTTGCAAGGGATTTTATCATTATTCAAATGAAGTGAGATTTACTCTTCTTCTTTTGCTGCTTTCTTAGACTTCTTCTTGGCTGGTGCAGCTTTCACTTTACCTTCCATTTGATCTTTCAATGCTTGTAGTTTAGAATTAGCATCACCTAGCGTTGGCTTTTCAGCTTCTTGTTGCTGCTTAGCCGCTTGCTTAACGATTTTTGCTTCTTCTTCTTTGTGGATTACCATATGTGATCCAACTACACGTTTGAATTCCTTATTGAACTCGATGATCTCGATCTTAGCAGTCTCACCTTTCTTCAATTTAGTTCCGTCTTCTTTCTCAAGGTGACGTGAAGGAATGAATACTGTGATATCGTCGTTGAAAGTTACAACTGCACCCTTATCAACCATATCAGTAATCTCAACCTCGTGAGTTGTTCCTAGACCAAATTCAGCCTCATACTTATCCCATGGGTTATCCTTAGTCTGCTTGTGTCCTAGAGACAACTTGCGACCATTAACATCTAGTTCAAGAACTACTACATCAAGCTTGTCACCTACCGCACAGAATTCTGATGGGTGCTTCACTTTCTTAGTCCATGATAGGTCAGAGATGTAGATCAATCCATCAACGCCTTCTTCAAGCTCTACAAACACACCAAAGTTGGTGAAGTTTCTAACGATACCTGTGTGGCGTGAACCAACAGGATACTTAGTTGTGATATCAGTCCATGGATCTTGTGATAGCTGCTTCATACCAAGAGACATCTTGCGGTCTTCTCTATCAATAGTAAGAACCTCTGCATCGATGATGTCACCTACTTTTACAAAGTCACCAGCACTTCTCAAGTGCGTTGACCATGACATTTCAGATACGTGAACGAGTCCTTCAACACCTTCTTCTACCTCTACAAACGCACCGTAGTCTGCGATGACAACAACCTTACCTTTGACTTTATCGCCTGGTTTGATCTTGTCAGATAGCGCTTCCCATGGGTGAGCCTCTAGTTGCTTCATACCTAACTGGATACGTGACTTATCTTCATCAAAGTCAAGGATTACCACATTAAGCGTCTGGTCTAGTTCTACCACCTCATTAGGGTGGTTGATACGTGACCATGATAGGTCAGTAATGTGTACCAGTCCATCAACACCACCTAGATCAACAAACACACCGTAAGAAGTGATGTTCTTCACAACACCTTCCAATACTTGTCCTTTCTCTAGACGAGAGATGATTTCTTTTTTCTGCTCTTCAATATCTGCCTCGATAAGCGCTTTGTGCGATACAACAACATTCTTGAACTCGTGGTTAATTTTCACCACCTTGAATTCCATGCTCTTGTCAACGTATGCATCATAATCACGGATAGGTTTAACGTCAATTTGGGATCCTGGCAAGAATGCCTCAATTCCAAAAACGTCAACGATCATACCACCTTTGGTACGACATTTTACATAACCATTTACGATCTCGCCAGTGTCATGTGCATTGTTTACACGTTCCCATGCTTTGATCAAGCGTGCTTTACGGTGAGACAATACTAGTTGACCTGTGGCGTCTTCACGTACATCAACCAATACCTCAACCTTATCACCTTCTTTAAGGTTCTGGTTGTAACGGAACTCGTTGAGTGAGATTACACCTTCAGATTTTGCATTGATGTCGATGATAGCATCACGATCAGTGATTTTGATCACGGTACCCTCAATCACATCGTTATCAATAGTGTCTACAAAGTTTTCAGCTACTAGCTTTTCAAAAGCCTTAAGTTGATCTTCGTCTACTTTCTCGATACCTTCACTGTAACGTTCCCAGTCAAAAGTGTCTAGGAATTCAGTAGGATTTTTTTGTGCTTCAGAAATGGTGACTGGTGTCGCCTTTTCTACCTGCTCTTGAACTTGTTCTTGAGTAACACCATCTTGTGCTGCCTCTAGTTCTTGTTTTGTTGTTTCTTCAGCCATGTTTGTTGCTGATTAAAATTTGTATTCAAGGTGCGCCGGAAACTTATAGAACTTCCCTTGAAGATTTTATATAAGTTTTTGATTCCCAAACGGTTTCCGTTTTCTCGATTTGGGCTGGCAAAAGTACAATCTTTTTCAATTAATTCATAGTCCACTTGCCTGTTATTGAGCAGTTTTGTGGTTACGCTTTCGCGAAAGCATAATCTATATTTGCTATCTTACCATTAAAAGTCTTTTTTTAATGACATCAACCGCAACAACACCAGAGCAATACCTCGACGAATTAACTGAAGAGCGACATCAGGCAGTGCGCAAATTGAGAGATACCGTAAGAGAAAATCTGCCCGACGGGTTTGAGGAATCCATGGGTTATGGCATGATTGCTTATCAAGTGCCTTTATCCAGCTATCCTAAAGGTTATCATGCTGGCAAAGAGCCTACACCACTACCTTTTATCAATATTGCTTCACAGAAAAATCATATTGCTCTGTATCATATGGGTCTATATTCCAGGCCTGATTTGCTAGACTGGTTCAAAGATGAATTTCCTAAACACAGCAAGCGAAAACTCGATATGGGAAAGAGCTGCATCCGTTTTAAGAATATTGACGATATTCCCTATGATTTGATAGGCGACTTATGTGGCAAGGTTCATGTGCAGGATTGGATCAAAGTTTATGAATCAGTAATTAAAAGATAGAATGAGAATTTATTTATTACCGCTTGTGATCGTCATGTTTCTAGCATCTTGCAATGAGAAACCAGTAACTATTGACGACCCAAGAAATCATCCAGAACGATACAGGAAAGTGGATACAGCCACTACTGTAAAAATGCAGGAAGTACTCAAGCAGGATGTTTATCTCAATGATCTAGATCCCAATGCTGGCATGGATATCCAGCCTAAAACCATCACAATGTTTTATTATACAGAACAGGATAGCACTGAGACGATCTATGAATATGTGGTTGACCAAAAACTCGACGGTCAGGATTACAAGGATGAAGGCGTGAGCTTTTTACACTTGAAAAAGGATGGACAAGTGCTGGACTATAAATTTCTAGCAAACAATCGTGATGTATTGCGTTTTGAATATGTAAAGGATGGAACGGTACACGAGTATTTTCCTAAAAACAGACCTACTGCGCCGCCTGTAATATTGCCTGATTAGCCCAATGCATCAATTGTTCGAACTGCTGCTCTCGATTCATGGTGCTGGTATCAAGTAGCATGGCATCATCTGCCTGACGTAATGGACTATCTTCTCTAGTAGAATCAATCTCATCACGCTCTAAAACATTTTCTAGCACTTGCTGGTAATCCACATCATCACCACGTTCTTTCAATTCATCATATCGACGTTGCGCGCGTACATCTGCGGCTGCAGTCATAAATACCTTAAGCTCTGCATCTGGGAAGACTACGGTGCCTATATCACGACCATCCATTACTAGACCTTTATTCTTGCCCATGGCTTGTTGTTGCTCGACCAGTTTGGCACGCACCTCGCTTACTGATGCTATGATACTGACAACGTTGCTTACCTCGAGAGTGCGAATTTCCTTCTCCACGTTCTCACCATTGAGGTAAACTTCATTGATATGAGTTTCAGGGTTACGTTGAAAATTTATTGAAATACCTGGCAATTCTTCTATGAGCTTTTCAGTGTTTAATTGCTGGTCGGTAATTAAGTTTTCGCGTAAAGCAAAATAAGATATCGCCCTATACATCGCGCCTGTATCCACAAACAGGTAACCCAATTCATGAGCCAGTCGCCTGGCGCTGGTACTTTTTCCCGTACTTGAATGGCCGTCAATTGCAATGTTAATCTTATTACTCATAGATTATTGCAAGTTAATGTTTACGCCAATAAAACTAGTGTGTGCTGCCCGAGAGTATCGAGCATGTGAATAACTAAAACGCATCTTATTGATCTTGAGTGAGAAACCAGCACTGAGACCAGAAAAAGCTCTTGTGTCTTCAATCCGTAGTTCCTCGGCACGGCGGAAGCTGTAGCCTAATCTTAATTGAAAAGCTCCTGCAGGAAACACTTCTACTCCTAGTACAGTATGGCGCAGCGCATTGTTGAAAAAGCCAGGATCATCCTCGATCACATTACCGTCTAGATCACGCTGAGCATTGGCGTCGTTTGAAAAAGCAAGATCCCATTGCTGTAAATTTTCAAGTGTCACGTGTAAGCGCACAGGTATGTTGCGCATGGTGTTTGAAAAACCTGCAGCGATTTCTAGTGGTAGATCTTCATAAATCTCATTATATGGCGTGAACTGCGTGCCTAAATTGCGCACAACCAGTGCTGCTCGCATCGTTTTATCCTGGTCATAATATAAAAAACCAATATCAACAGCACCACCTATTGAAGTGTATTCTTCCAGTTGCGAACTGATGAGTTTGATATTAGCACCTACATAGAAATCAGTCCAAGGTATGTTGTAGGCATAACCAAGGCTCACGGCAACCTCATTACCGCCGAATTCGCCAGTTGAATTGCCTTGCTCGTCAAAACCGTCAAAATTCCCATAGTTGAGATAAGTCACACCAGCATGAAAAGTTTGAACATGGCGATCCCAAGTGTAAGCATAACTGGCCGTACCATAGTTCACATCGCCTAGATAGTTGGCATAGTTTACTTGTAACTGATTATGCATATCTCTATTGATCGTTGCAGGATTGTACAGCGCCATGGTAGGATCATAATCTACCGCAGTGAGTACGCGACCGCCTAATGCAGCTTGCTTTGTTCCAGAAACTAGATTGAGAAATTGATAAGTCGATCTACCGCCTATTTGCGCATTGCTGCACACGCACGTGAAAAGAATTACAATATATAGGTAGCGCATGCGGTAATTGTGATCTCGATAGGGATAACGACTGCAAGTTTAATTTATTTTTGACGTCTCTTAAAGAGTTTGACTGGATACTTCGCTACCTATTGTTTGATAATGTGAATACTGATGATTGAATTGAGTTTACTAGAATTATTGAAACTATCCTGCGATGTAGGTCTTGTCGTTCTTATATGGATTGTGCAATTACTTATCTATCCTAGCTTTATCTATTTTGCGGGCGATGGCCTGGCGCGATGGCATACTATTTACACACGCAACATCACTTTTATTGTATTGCCTTTGATGCTGGGTCAGTTATTGTTATCAGGCTGGCTGTTATTCGGTAATGCAGATTATACAGCTGTGAGAATTGCCGACTTTATTCTTGTGGGAAGCATGTGGGCAAGCACGGCTTTTTACTACAAGCCACTGCATGAGAAATTGCAAAAGGAGCCGCATCGTAAGGAATTGTGTATAGAGTTGACGACATCCAACTGGTGGCGTGTTGCAGTGTGGACGGTAATTTTGGTGTTGAATTTTATTGTTATTTGGTGATTGATCATTGGAGCTTGGAGCTTGGAGCTTGGAGCTTGGAGCTTGGAACTTGGAACTTGGAACTTGGAACTTGGAACTTGGAACTTGGAACTTGGAACTTGGAACTTGGAACTTAAAAAGATACTATGAGTGAAAAAAGCATGAGTTTGACATTAAAACTAGCAGCCATCTACAACATTTTATGGGGCGCATGGGTAGTGATCTTTCCTGATATGTTTTGGGATCTTGTGGGCATGGAGCGACTCAACCAACCTATGGTCTGGCAAGGAATGGGAATGGTGATTGGTGTTTATGGATTAGGATACTGGTGGGCAAGCTATAACCCGATGAGGCACTGGCCTATTGTCGCGGTTGGTATGCTGGGTAAAATCTTTGGGCCGCTAGGGTTTGTATTCAACCATGCGCAAGGCAAGGTTCCGTTTGAATTTATCTATACCTTGATTACCAACGATTTTATCTGGTGGATACCGTTTTTCTTGATTTTGAAAAAGGTGCATACTGATTATCAATGGAAGCTCAACTAGAGCAAAGCCTACTGAAAAAAAACGATTCTATTTCATTCATAGTAGGCAACAAGTAATACGACAATCCTATCAAGAAATAAAGAAATTGTAAATTTCAAAAAGCATTTCTGGAGCACTGCTTATCAGGTATCATAGAATCGTTGGAACTTTGGAGCTAGATTAAATTGCTTGTCTATTGTAGATATATTAGAATTACTTTTGTACTTATGTGCGAGTTTCTAAAGTCACAAATTAAACAAAATGTAATTTTAGATAATCTAGGTTAATCTCAAAACCGTATTAAATGAAGAAAATTGCAGTGATCCTGCCATGTTATAATGAGAGCAATTTAATACATAAATTCAATCATAAAATAGTTGAGCATCTAGAGCACCTGTCCTACAAATTTGATTTACTTTACGTCAACGATGGTTCTATAGACGACACGGTTAAATATATAAAATCCATTACATGCAAAGCCTCAAATATTAACATCAAATTGCTGGACCTAACCTACAATGTAGGCCACCAATCAGCCATATATCAAGGGCTACTTTATAGCAGCAATAAACCCTATGATAATGTTCTAATAATGGATTCAGATGGTGAAGATGATCCCAATGCTATCTCGACCATTCTAGATCATAGCGACCATGATATCGTACAGGTAAGTCGCGGGAAAAGAAGTGAATCGCTAGTTTTCAAACTGTTGTATAAGATTTATAAACTGATCTTTTATTTCCTCATCGGCAAAAAAATAGATTATGGTAATTTTTCCCTAATTAAACCACGACTGGTAGCTGCTGCTGTCGATAATTCTTTTATACATCTAGGGGCTTTTCTAGATAATCAAAAAGGCACTAAAGGTAAAGTGAAATGGAATCGAAGTAAAAGACTAGACGGTCAATCAAAAATGAGTTTCACTAATCTTTTCTACCATGGTATTAGCTCGTTGACCGAAAATGCTCAGAGCTTACTATTCTTTTTTATAAGATTATCAATTTTGATATTGATAGGTATTATTGTGCTTTCGGTTACTATTATTTATAAAAAATACATTTTGAATATAGCCATTCTAGGATGGTCTAGTACCCTATTATCCAATTTGCTCAATTCTCTATTGATATGTATTGGATTTTTTGTGATGGGATCACTCCAGCTTAATTTATTGAGCAAGCAAGGAAAAAAGCGCCGTGAAAAAATCTTCATACCGCACACCATTGTTGAAAATTGGAAAGACAATTAGCACCACGATGAAAAAACAAACTATCGCTTACCTAGCCATATCCATAGGACTTCTAATCATTCTTTTTGTAGTTACAATGCTACGTCAACAGCTACCGTTCTGGGATGAGGCTTATTACCTTGAGAATTTAGTTCTACTAGAGAATTTAGGGTTTACTAGAGAGTTTCTCTTGGCATATAAAGGTCCAGCAGGACCTACCTATGCCTGGATTCATTATATTTTAAGTCCGTTGACAAATTTGCAGACGCCCTATGTAAGAATCGTGAATACAATTTTTCTAGCGCTTACAGTTTTTGTCATTTATCTAACTGCCAGAACAATTGATCCTTCCAGTAAGAACAACGAGGTGATAGCTCTATCGGCTATGTCGATACCTACCGTATATACTATCGCAGGGATGGCATTGACTGAAATGTTTTCGGTTTTCTTTCTTTCAGTCTTTATTTACTTGATCACCTATGTTTATGTAAAACGTAAGAACTTATGGATCCTTGCTGTCGTCGCTGGAATAGCATTGTCCTTGGCGATTTTAGGCAGACAACCATTACTTATGGTACTGCTTGCCTTACCGATTTTCTTTGTCAGTTATGAAAAGAAAGTTATTTTAAATCAACCGTTTAAGCGATATGGCCTATTTATCGGTGTGACCGTACTTGCGGCTCTAATACTTCCGATTTTTGTATTTAGCATTTGGGGAAATATACAACCAGCTGCAGAAGCTTCTACAGGCGTGGGCTTTGAACCTAAGCACCTGGTACTAGCATTAGGCTATTCTGCATTGCACTTATGCTTCATAAACCCCACTTACTTCAATTTTTCCAAAGATATTTCAAGCTGGTTTGAACTGGCAGGAGTGCTCGTAGTATCTGTAATACTCAACGTGTTTCTTTTGAAAGTAAGTTTCAACCCATTTGCGGTGATCGTATCAAAAATTTTACCTGAAGACTTAATGTCACTTTATAGCATAGCGTGTGGTAGTTTACTAGCTTCCTTAGGCATACTTTTCCTTTACTATTTCCTTAAAAAGCAACTTACCTCTTATGATAAAATGAGTGCATTTTTAAGCCTTGGTTTTTTGCTCATTATTGCCACATCGATAAAAGTGACACATCAATTCTCAGCGCGATATGTTGCACAAGCGTTCCCGTTGCTCATTCTAGCTGCGCATTATAAACGAGAAAAATTAAAAACGATTCATATCATAACGTTGGTTATAGGTGGGATTTTGGGTATGATAAGTCTTGATAATTATTTCGTTGACTAGCAGTTGATTTTCCTTCTTAGATTAAAAAATACCGTTATGAATCTGAATCTCAAAGGGCAACTTGACGCGATATTGTAAGCAAACCTTAGTACCGTATCCAGTAATCCATGGATGAAGTTAAGACAGTTACACTTCATATCAACCATATTTTTGCTCAAGACCGCAGTTTTTGATATGAGCCTAGAAATGGAAAGAATGATGTCATTTTCTCATTGAACTGATCTTACTGCGATGTGCAATGTTCAACATGACAGTTTTGTTTATCACAATGGTCTCAGCCTGACATTCTTAATAATTAAAAGTTATTTTAGATTTGAATTATTAGACCTTAGTAACCTTAAAATGTTGTTTCTTTAAGTTTTATTAGATCGCGCAAAATTTTCGTGGTTTTCTCCTACAACGTGGTAGTACTGATGGTTGTTGAGAATTTTGCTTTCGCGAAAGCGTAACTAAACAAATAATGTGTAACATGATTGATGTAATTGCGACTAATAAATCGTAGCGAAAGTCGCACCACCACAAGGCTGAATAAGTGACAGAGCAAAGCTGTATGGTATGATTATTGCTACTCTTATTTTGGATCGCAAAAGCTGTCATCCACCCTTAATTAAACTTTATCATTTAAATGAGACAACTCAAAATCACCAAGCAGGTAACTAATCGTGAGTCAAAATCACTTGACAAATACTTGCAGGACATCAGTAAGATAGACCTGATTACTGCAGAGGAAGAAGTGGAACTCGCGCAACGTATCAAAAAAGGTGATCAGAGAGCACTTGAGAGATTGACGACTGCAAACTTACGTTTTGTGGTTTCTGTTGCAAAGCAGTATCAAAATCAAGGGCTTAAATTACCCGATCTTATTAATGAAGGAAATGCCGGACTTGTAAAGGCTGCCAAAAGGTTTGATGAAACTCGCGGATTTAAATTCATATCATACGCTGTATGGTGGATACGCCAGTCGATCTTACAGGCACTAGCAGAGCAGTCACGTATCGTGCGATTACCTCTTAATAAAATTGGTTCTATCAACAAGATTAATAAAGCATTTTCACACCTTGAGCAACTGCACGAGCGTCCACCATCGCCAGAAGAGCTAGCTAATGAGTTAGATATGACGGTAAGTGATGTGAAGCAATCGCTTAAAAATGCGGGACGTCACGTATCGATGGATGCACCTCTTAAAGAAGGTGAGACATCAAATCTATATGACGTTGTGCGCAGTGGTGAGTCACCTAATCCTGATCGTGTATTGTTGCACGAGTCACTAACGCTAGAGATTACTCGCGCGCTGGAGACGCTTTCTCAAAAGGAGGCAGATGTGATCTCGCTATACTTCGGTATCGGGAACCAGCAGCCTATGAGTCTGGAAGAAATAGGTGAAACCTTTGACCTTACTCGTGAGCGCGTGCGCCAGATCAAGGAAAAAGGTATCAAGAGACTGCGTCAAAACAGCCGCAGTAAGATCTTGAAGTCTTACCTAGGATAAGCCTACATATTATAATTTTATTACTGAAGCGCCCGCAAGGGCGCTTTTTTAATTAGATGATTTACCCAATCAAATGACAGTAATTATAGAAATCAGTATTTAGGTTTGTAGATATAGATTTGAAATAATTAGACTATGAGCGGAAGAAAATATACCAATCAACAACTGCGACGTCGCTATTGGATATTTGGCGGTTTGGGTACTGGAATTCTAGGTTTTGGATTAACATGCTTAATTGAAAGTGGGTTTTTAAAACACGGCGAAGCAGAGTCATGGCAATGGATTACAGCAGGAACCCTATCTCTTGTCCTGATTATGACAGGTCTCAATCTTATGCTAGAATCTTTAGCATGCAAATTGAAACTGCAGAACCATCTGTAGATTTATGAATGTATGATATCATTGAAATCGCGGAATCATGCTCAAGTCTCCCTGAAAAAGGCCTACCTTAAAAAAGGTAATATAGATTGTAAATTTGACATTAGAAACCGAATATCCATGAACCTAAAACAAGGAGACAAAGTACATCTTACCATACAAAATGAAACGCCGCTAGGATACAACGTAATCATTGAAAATGAGCATGAAGGATTGCTATATCACGACGAGGTTTTTGAAGCCATAGAAGAAGGTATGGAAGGCATAGGTTTTATTAAAAATATAAGACCTGATGGCAAGATTGATATATCGATGCGACCGCAAGGATTTCTTAAGGTCATCGATGCAGACGTCAATACCATACTGCAACGTCTCAAGGATAGCCCGAGTGGTTTCCTAATGGTGACTGACAAGAGCTCGCCAGACATTATAAGATCAGAGTTTGCCATGAGTAAAAAGGCATTTAAAAAAGCTATTGGACATTTATACAGAGAGCGAATTATTGAAATTCAAAAGGATAGGATTGTCCTAGCTAATACTGTTACTTAAATAAGACAGAAACAGTACTTTTAAAATAAGAGTATGCCAGGCGGAGGAAGCATGCAATCCATGATAACGATATTATCTAACAACAAAAAGTTGCTTAGATCAAAGCGTTATTTTCATAAAGAGAAATCTTTCCTGAATTACAAAAAGGAATATCTCAAAGCAGCTGGCGGCAAGTTGAAATTAGAACAGGCTTCTCAAGAAGAACTTCTGAAAATTAGAAAGAAGATTCTAGCCAATCGCAAACGTGAACGCAACATCTACCTTTTTGCGTCTTTATTAATCGCATGTATTTGTGTTTTTTCTGGTTACTGGATTTATAAAAATCAAGACTCAATCAACAGCAATCAACAGACTATTATAGCTCAAGAAAAGCAACAAGAGGCTTTAAGATTTATCCAATATGGTGATGAATTCTACAGTGCTGGCAAATGGAACAACGCGATCTATAATTATAAAAAGGCACGGCAAATGGTTCCAGCTGATTTTGATGTGAATTATCGATTAGTAAGAACCTATGCACTGCAATGCGATCGTGAATTTATAAATTGTGCTGAGGCGAAGACTTTACTAGATAAAATGTACACGAAGTTTCCATCAAGAACCAGTCAACTTAATATTGTGAAGGAACAATTATCCTATGAATATTAATTTTGAAATTCATGGTACAATCCGTGACTTAGAATCTAGAAAAGAGCCACTACCCTATTTATTTATGAAGCTACCACGATTACTTACCTTTTTACTTGCTATAGTTATTACATCGCTCTGCACTGCTCAAACAGCAATGATCGAGCAAACGCTTGTCGTACCGCAAGGATATTTTCAAGTTGATGAGGAACACCAGATTATACTGGCAAACATGCCAATAGCTGATATCAATGAACAAGTAAACTTTGTACTTCTAGAAGAAGATATTTACACGCTAGTAGACACTCAAGAATCCATCAATACGAGAACGGCTTATGAGGTTACCAAAGAAGATGAAACCTACACGTTATTTTTCACCGCATTGCCTATTATAAGCATTGAAAGCAACTCCAGAATTGATGATGAGCCTAAAGTGCCGGCAACGCTACATTATGCCGATTCCACCCAACAATTCACCTCGTATATAGGTATAGAATTGCGTGGTAGATCGAGCCGTATCTATTCTAAAAAGACTTATGACCTAGAATTTTGGGAAGATGTTGCTGGTGATGATACTCGTGATGTCGCACTCGACGGATTGAGAGAAGATGACGATTATATTTTGGACGCCATTTATAATGAACCGTTGAGATTGCGCAGTCATATATCGCATCAACTATGGCTTGATCTCCACCAACCTTATTACCTAGATCAAGAACCAGAAGCCAAGTCAGGTGCAGACGTAAGATTCGTCGAAGTGTTTTTAAACAACCAATATCAAGGTGTTTTCAATCTGTCTGAACAAATCGACCGCAAACAACTAAAGCTTAAAAAGTTCAAGAAATCAAAGCAGGTCATCCGTGGTGAATTATTTCAGGGTGATAATTGGGGTGATGCAACCGTTCTATATAAAGCAACAGATTATGATAATGACAAGCGCGACTGGAACGGCTTTATCTTGAAGTATCCGCAGGATACGACAGACTGGAGCAATTTGCATCAAATGGTTTCCACAGCGACAGCTAAGAATCAAGAATTATTTGAAGACAATATCTGGCAGCAATTTAATTACGATAACTTTATCGACTACTTCATTTTTGTCAACGTGGTAAGAGCGACAGATAACACAGGAAAAAATATCTATGTTGCTCGATACGATAACGATCAGCCCTACTTCTATGTGCCATGGGATCTCGATGGTGTTTTTGGAACACAGTACTACGGGAAAGTAGATAATATCACAGATGATGTTCTTGGCAACTCTTTGCAAAATCGATTGATGCGTGAATCGTCATCAAAATTTAAGAAAGACCTTGAAACTCGCTGGAAAGAGTTGCGCAAGAATCTCTTATCAACGCCGAATCTTATCAAACTTTTTGAAGACAAGTATAATTACCTCAACGATCATAAAATTTATGAGCGTGAATCAATGGTCCAGGAAGAATTTGACAGCCACCAATTACAGCTGGAATACATCAAAAGCTGGACAAATAGAAGAATGGATTACCTAGATACCGTTTTTATTCAGAACTAAGTAATTACTAGGCTAACTCTGGCGGCCTATATTCACGCAAGGATCGCTGCAGCTTCATGCGCTTCCATGATTTTTTGTTGGTCATTTTATATAGCCATAGACTGCCCAGGTCAAGGGAAAAATAGAAAAAGCTGATTCCAGTAGGTGGATTTGCGCTAGGCAACCACTCAAAAGTATTGAATGCCGTGTCTGGCCAGTACCAGGCTTCATAGTTAGTTCCCACAATCTCTAACCACACCACTACTAGATACATGGAAAGGTAAAACAAACGTTCTCTAGGAAATCGTTTTAAAATAAGCAGCACAGCCATACTCATTACAAAGCCAAAAACGTCTCGCATAAAAACCAGCCAAATAGCAGAATAAGCCAAAATAAATATTTGCAATACCTGCTCAAGAACGTCACGATGAATCTTTACAGCCTTAGTTTTTACAAATAACAAAACACTCGCGAGCACCACTGCATGACCCAATGGTATATAATGTGGCACATTGCCCAGTCGATAGGTGTACATACCTAAACCTTTTGAAAACAGGTATTCACCACCTATACCTATGATGACTGCAAATACCATCTGTATGCGCAGTCGCCTATTACATCGCCACATTTTTCTCGCTAGAGCTAGAACCAACATGAGCAAAGCGATCTCTTGCCCATATTCAAAATGCTGTGCCAAGTGTTTGCTGTCTAGATACAAACCCACGAGCATGAGTATGAACAGCTTGCCTAGCGTGCGGGTAAATGCTGGCGTTAGTCTAGCTTCCGTTACAAAATTGATATTCATGAAACCAAATTAAATAAAAAAGCCCGGCTATAAAGCCAGGCTGTATTTTGAAACGTCCTAGAATTACTTCTTGAACTTCTTGTATTTGTTCTTGAACTTGTCAATACGACCAGCAGTATCGATAAGTTTTGTCTGCCCAGTGTAAAAAGGGTGTGATGTTCTTGAGATCTCCAATTTGATAAGTGGATACTCTGTGCCATCAACATCGATAGTTTCTTTACTATTGGCGGTGGACTTTGTTATAAAAACCTCTTCGTTAGACATGTCTTTAAAAGCGACTAGTCTATAATCCTGTGGGTGAATTTCTTTTTGCATGATCGTGTACTTTATCTTTAGCGGCTGCAAATTTAACCTTTTTGCTACAATACACAATACTACAGCCTTAAAAATCAAACAAATCTCACCTCAACCGCTAGCAAAGTCCTTTACTATATTTGCAACTTGTAATTTAACAACCATCCATTGGATAACATAGTAAAGAAAACGGCTGCAATTTACGGTATCATAGGCGCACTGATTACCATAGGTAGCTATGTTTATATCTGGCAAACCAGGGATTTCGACAACCTATCGATAGGCATTGGTTTATTAATTGTTCATTTGATTCTTGCCGTTGGCGCCCAGATTCACAGTAAGAAAAAGTTGGGTGGCTACCTTAGTTTAAAGCAGGCTGTGCTTGCCTTTGTGGCTTGTGCAGCGATCATGTTTTTATCTGAGGCTATTATAAATTACTTGATTTACGTGGTTTGGGATCCAGCGGCACAGGAACAAGTGGCTCAAATGACCGCAGAGTTGGCTGAACAACGTCGAGCAAATTCAAATCAGGAAATTGAAGAAGCAACCATAGATTACACCATTGCTGGCTATGCACAGGCAGCCGTTTCAAAATTACTGATCTATACCGTTTTTGGTATCATTGCTGGACTCATCATTAAGAAAAACCCACCAGCCTAGTGGATCTATCCATCGTCATACCGCTACTCAACGAGGCGCAATCACTACCTGAATTGCAGGAATGGATCGATCGCGTACTAGCCACCACGACGCTAGAATACGAGGTCATTTACATAGACGATGGCAGTACAGATGCAAGTTGGACATTTTTGAGTCAGCTTTCGCGAAAGCGTAACAACATATCAGCCATACAATTCCTTTCTAACTACGGTAAATCTCAAGCGCTACATGCAGGATTTGCTCGTGCGCAAGGCAATGTGGTCGTGACCATGGATGCAGATTTGCAGGACAGTCCAGAAGAGATTCCTGCACTTTATGATATGATCGCAAACGACGGTTATGACCTGGTAAGTGGCTGGAAGAAGAAGCGTTACGACTCAGTCCTTTCTAAAAATTTACCAAGTAAATTATTCAATTGGGCAGCGCGAAGAACTAGTGGTGTCAAGCTCAATGACTTTAATTGTGGTCTTAAGGCCTATCGAAAGGATGTGGTAAAAAATATCGACGTGCATGGCGAGATGCATAGGTATATTCCTGTACTAGCGTCAAACGCTGGTTATACCAACATCACCCAAAAAGTCGTCCAGCATCAGGCTCGCAAATATGGTGAGACAAAATTTGGTTATGACAGGTTCATAAAAGGTTTTCTGGATCTGGTGACGATTGCTTTTATCTCAAGATTTGGTAAGCGTCCCATGCACTTGTTTGGTACAATTGGGTTTGTCATGTTTATTTTGGGATTTGTGATTGCTGCCTACACAGGCGCTTCAAAACTCTACAAAATGGCAGCCGATTTACCGTATGAATTAGTGACACGCAATCCATGGTTTTACATCGCATTGACTTCCATGATTTTGGGTAGTTTGTTCTTTATCGCTGGATTTTTAGGAGAATTGATCATTCGCACAGGACCCACTACAGACCGCTACAAAATAGCCGATAAACAGTAGCGTTTGACTACCATAATTGGCTTGTTTGTTATAGAACACTATCTTAGTTTTTCTAAATAACAGCACATGACCGCTAGGTTTTTTCTACTAAGTATCTTCTTCTCTATTTTTTCAACACACGCAAGCGCACAAAACCAATTTGAAATCGAGTTCCCTTATGGTAATGAACGCGGTATCGCATGTCAAGTTTTTGAACAAGCATTCCAGAACAAGCCTAAGGAAACGTCATTTGTTATCAAGCGAGAATCCAACAAGCTATTTTTTGAGACTAACGATCCTAAATGGTTCAAGCAATTATTTAAAAAATCTAAAGACGGTATCGCGGTAGATATAGTTTCAAAAGATCGTTATGCCTGTGAGACGAGTGTTGAGCCATCACAGATTAAAGGAAAATTACTCAAACCAGTTTATGCCGGCGATCTTAAGCGAGGTTTGAAACCACATGAACAAAACCGCTATCGCGTCGAGGTAGGCACCATACCTATCTCAATGCTCAAGAGTGATCTTGAATTCAACATCCTTTTTCTTAATAATAATAAGTTGTGTAAGTATTATACGATCTACAACCTAGAATCCTATCCTTGGGGTTTGCTGGATATGGGTGTTTATCTGGATTCCATTACCTATAAAAACGATAAGATTGTCACCCAAAACGAGCAAGCGGTTACTCGATACAAGACGCTGCAATTCATCATACCGTTTGAGAAAAATAAATCGGTTTATGACTCGTCAGACATCAAGCCATTGTACGATTCCTTGCGCCTGACAGATTTTAATATCAAGACCATTGATATAAAAGCCTATGCCAGTGTAGAAGGTAGCAAGCAGCGCAATATGGAATTGCAACAAGAGCGTGGCAGCAGTATTGCTGCTTCTCTACAATCCTTTCAATCACCAGAAATTGAAACCAACATCACCACTTCTGAAAATTGGGTCGAGTTCTTCAATGATGTGAAAAATACCTCTTATGCTACCTTAACTTCTAAAAGCAAAGAGCAAATAAAAGCTGCACTGACTGGTTCTACCGCAAACGAATTAGAACCAATCCTAGCGCAACACCGCAAGGCAGTTGTGACCATGGAATTGGACAAAATTGATGTCTACAAAAACAAATCTATAAATGAGCTCACAAGTCTATTTAATACCAGCATCGCTACCGACGAGCTGGATGAAGCAAGAATAATTCAAAATTCACTCCTAGAAAAAATTAGAATTGCGGCATCACCAGAATCGCTTGAAGGCATTGAGGTTCCCAACCAGAAGAAGTACATTGATTTCATGAATAAAAACTTGATGTATGACTACTTGATTGATGTGAGAAAATCACTGATCGTTTATAACAAACTGCAGGAACTAGAGAAACAAGATCCCAAAAACAAAAGAATTCAATACAACCTTGCGGTACTCAAATTCATCTTATGGCGCAATAACGCTCTTGATGTAAAACCACAGGACTTCAAGAAGGAAATCAAATCGTTGACCAACTATGGTATCAATCCATCGCTGGTGGATCGCATGATGATCAATTATCACATCGTCAACGCAGAGCGTGAAATGCGCAAACGCAATTACAATGAAAAAGACAAGTCTGTACTCAATATCCTGAGCACCTACAACCGCGTACCGCTTACTGATCAAGATTACTTGAGTCTAGCTCAATTCTTGACATATTATGCCCAAAATATGGAAGCAGTAAAACTACTAGCTCCACGCGTGCAGGAAATTACCATTGATGAAGATTTGCTGTTCTATTATTTAAACTTAACACTAATTGATAAGCGACTCACTCAAACTAATGCGTATCGCACGATTCTATTGAACGCTTCAAACCTCAATCAAGAGCGCTTTTGTAAACTCTTCAATCCATCACTGGAAGGTGGTGTTACATTTCAGCTGCTAGAGGATGGTTACCTTAAGAATAGCTATTGTGAGAATTGCGTTAACTAGATATAGTAGTGCAAATCATGTGACCATCATAAATCAGTACCTTTGTAGACTATTTGACCTACAATTTTATGGACAAGGAACATATATTAAAAGTCGCTCAAGCATGGACGCAAGCACCATTTGACGCGCAAACCATTGCAACGACACAACAACTTATTGACTCACAGTCTGATGAGTACCTAGAGAGTTTTTATAAAGATCTAGAATTTGGTACTGGTGGCATGCGAGGTATCATGGGAATAGGCACCAACCGCATCAATAAGTACACACTAGGCAAAAACACTCAAGGCCTCGCGACTTATCTCAAGACCAGTTTTCCTGGCGAGCAGCTCAAGGTTGCCATCGCTTATGATTGCCGCCACAACAGCAAGGAATTGGCACAAGTAGTCGCACAGGTTTTGAGCGCTAACGATATCCAAGTATTACTGTTTGAAGATTTAAGGCCTACTCCACTATTATCTTACACGGTTAAAGCTCGCAATTGTCACGCAGGTATTGTGCTAACTGCAAGTCATAATCCACCAGAATATAATGGTTACAAAGTGTACTGGCAGGATGGTGGTCAACTGGTACCACCGCAGGATAAAGAACTGTTGCAAACCATTAATGATACCCAATTTGCCGACATCAAATTCGATGGTGACAACGATACAATCGAATTGTTGGGCGATGATGCTGATGCAGCTTTTATCAAAGACAGCGTTAAGGCTGGAAAAGTAGCTGGCGATGTAGATCGCAGTAAGGTAAAAGTAGTTTTTACTAGTCTTCACGGTACGAGCATTACCATTTTACCAGATACACTTGAAGCTGCTGGATATACCGATGTAAACATAGTACAAGAACAAGCAAAGCCTGATGGCGATTTCCCAACCGTGGAATCACCCAATCCTGAAGAACCAGAAGCACTGGCACTTGCCGTGCAATTGGCCAACAAAATTCATGCAGACATCGTCATAGGCACAGATCCTGACAGCGATCGATTAGGTATTGCCGTGCGCGACAATGACCATAAATTATTGCTGCTCAACGGTAATCAGACCATGATTGCCATGACTGCTTTTTTACTAGAACAGACAGAACTGACGAATAAGAAAGATCCTTTTATAGGATCCACCATCGTGAGTACGCCCATGATGAAAGATCTAGCAGCTGGTTTTAATGTTGAGTGTAAAGAAGGCCTTACCGGTTTCAAATGGATCGCGCAGATGATCCAGAATCATCCAAATCAAGATTTCATTGGTGGCGGCGAGGAAAGTTTTGGATATATGGTAGGCGATTTTGTTCGTGACAAGGATGCCGTTACCGCAAGTTTATTGGCTTGTGAACTGTTAGCTTTCGCGAAAGCTAAAAAAACAACACCCTACAACTACCTACTGGAATTGTATGTCAAATACGGTTGTTACCAGGAACGCCTTGTGAGCCTAGTCAAAAAAGGAATAAGCGGCGCGCAGGAAATCAAGCAAATGATGATCGAATTACGTGATAATCCACCACAGGAAATCGCAGGATTTAAGGTGTCCCGTATTGAGGATTATCAATCAGGTAGCTCTCTAAATACAGCAACGGGAAACAAAGAAAATATCGAGTTACCATCATCAAATGTGCTTATTTTTTACCTAGAAAACGGCAGTAAAATAGCGGCTAGACCTAGCGGTACAGAGCCTAAAATCAAATTTTACATCTCAGTAAAAGAAGAGCTGGATCACGCTGATAATTATGATGTTGTAAAGAGTCAATTGGATCAACAAATAGACGCTATTCTTAACAGCCTACAAGTCAATTAATGAATTACTTTAAGGAAATCCTGCAGTACGCAAAGCCTTACAAGGCCTATGGTATAGGGAATATTATTAGTAACATATTTTACGCGCTGTTCAGTACATTGTCATTTTTGGCACTTATTCCTGTACTGCAAGTACTTTTTGAGGAAACGGATCAAGTTTTTGAAAAACCAGTGTGGACTGGTATCGCCACGGCTCGTGATTTCCTGGAAGGTTATGTGAACTACTATGTGTCTGTGGTGGCAGATAACGACAAACAACAGGCTTTGATCATCATGATTGTGCTTGTGCTAAGTATGTTTTTACTCAAGAATGTATTCTCGTACCTAGGTATGTATTTTATAACATTCCTGCGCAATGGTGTGGTGCGAGATCTGCGCAACGCGATGTATCAAAAGATTGTTCATTTGCCAATATCATTCTTTTCTGAGAAGCGCAAAGGTGATGTCATCGCTAGATCAACGAGTGACATCCATGAGGTGCAAAGCAGTTTTCTATCCATTCTCGAACTTATCGTCAAGGAACCGCTCAACATCATATTTACTTTAGGCGCCATGTTATTGTTGAGCATCAAGCTCACGATCTTTGTTTTGGTGTTCATTCCTGTAAGTGGTTACATTATCTCGCTGGTAGGTAAAAAATTAAAAAGCAAATCGCTCAAGGTGCAGCGCGAGCAAGGAACATTTTTATCTCTGCTGGAAGAAACTCTTGGTGGGCTTAAGGTTATCAAAGGATTCAATGCTGAAAGTCGAATGACTGATACTTTTCAAGACAGTACGCAGCGACTGTATCGTCATAGCAATAGTTTGAGTTTGCGTAAAAATCTAGCCAGTCCAGTGAGTGAATTTCTAGGTATTCTCGTGATCGGTGTTCTCCTATGGTTTGGTGGTAGAATGGTACTGTTGGATGGCACTATCAACGGTTCTACATTCATTACCTTTATGGGACTTGCTTACGGTATTTTGACGCCAGCAAAAGCGCTTTCAAAGGCAAGTTATGACGTCAAGAAAGGTAATGCCAGTGCAGAGCGTGTTCTGCAGATTTTGCATACCAAAAACCACATAAAAGATCGTGACGATGCTGTTGAGATATCCGCTTTCGCGAAAGCGGTACAAATCAAAAACCTATCCTTTGCCTATGAGGATGAGAACGTCTTGACCAATTTCTCGCTAGACATTCCTATTGGGTCCACCGTGGCGCTGGTAGGTCAATCAGGTAGTGGAAAAAGTACCATAGCAAATCTTGTAACCCGATTTTATGATGTGAGTGAAGGAACGATCGAGATCGATGGTCATAATATTAAGGATGTGACTCTTAAAAGTTTGCGAGATCAGATGGCAATTGTGACGCAAGACTCTATTCTTTTTAACGATACGGTCGCAGTCAACGTGGCACTGAGCAATAAAAATGCAAGCAATGAAGAAGTCATCGAGGCACTCAAAATCGCTAACGCATGGGAATTTGTATCGCAACTACCAGAAGGTATCCATACCAACATAGGTGATAGCGGTAATAAATTAAGTGGTGGTCAAAAACAGCGATTGAGCATTGCCCGCGCCGTTCTTAAAAATGCACCAATTCTAGTACTCGACGAGGCGACAAGTGCTCTGGATACTGAAAGTGAACGACTGGTTCAAGATGCGCTTGAAAAAGTCATGAAAGACCGTACGTCTATTGTAATCGCTCACCGATTGAGTACCATTCAAAAAGCAGATCACATCGTGGTCATGAGCCGTGGCGAGATTGTAGAACAAGGAACTCACGAGGAATTGATTGCACAACAAGGTGCGTATGCTAATCTTGTGAATATGCAGAGTTTGGCTTAGGTTATGGATCAAATCTTCCATGAATTTGAGGATGATGTATCCCATATCACATTGCCTGAAAAATTCAATTTCCCATTTTACTATGAGCCGCATGAACTCGCAGTAAAAGCTGCCAGCGAGCTGCAAGATTATCTAAGCAAGCAACCTTGGTTTACCAAAGGTAGTGCGCAGGAAAGCGGTAAGATGTTCGGCGTTCTGGTGGTGAAAAGAGATGATGACTCGTTAGGTTTTTTGGCTTCGTTTTCAGGTAAGTTGGCTGGTGAGACTACGCAGCCTTATTTTGTACCACCAGTGTATGAGCTGGAACGAGTTGATCAATTTTTTAAACTGGAAACGGACAAGCTTGACGCGCTCACCGCACAATTACAAGAATTAGAAAATGATCCTGCAAGCATTGAATTGATACGATCATTTGAATCTACAAGATCACGACACGCTAGCCGGATAGAACAAGAACAGCTGCGCATCAAACGCATCAAGAGAGAACGACGCAAGTTCTTAAGGTCACAAGAAGCCGTACTTAATGCACAAGAGTTTGAACAGCTCACGGCCCAACAACGCCAATTAAGTCTTAATAACAACTTCTTTCTTAGAGAGTATGAAGAATATCTAGATCAAACAATTCAGCCATTAGAAAAATCCTATAGCTATCTAATCGCTAGAATAACTGATCTAAAAACGAGACGTCGCGATGGATCCAACTGGTTGCAGGATTGGTTGTTTGATCAGTATAACTTCCTGAATGGCAGCAGTGAGGTCAAAAATGTAAAAGCCTTATTTAAAAACAGAACACCAGACATGCCACCAGCAGGAACTGGTGATTGTGCTGCACCCAAGTTATTACAGTATGCTTACCAGCATAACTTCACTCCTATCACCATGGCAGAATTCTGGTATGGACCATCGCCAGCTTCCAAAATCAGGAAACATGGGAATTACTATCCAGCTTGTCGCAGCAAGTGTGAGCCAGTTCTGGAGTTCATGCTACATGGTCTTGCGGTAGATGATAACCCGCTTTTGGAAAATCCTGCGGTTGATAAAGAGTTAGAAATTATCTATGAAGACCAGCACATGCTCGCCATTGTTAAACCGGCCGAATTCCTATCAGTTCCTGGTAAGACCATAAGTGATTGTGTGCAATCTAGAATGAAAGCTGCTTATCCTGATGCCACTGGTCCCATGATTGTTCATAGGCTGGACATGAGCACCTCTGGAATTATGCTTATTGCCAAAACGCTGGAAGCCTATCACCACCTACAGCAGCAATTCATAAAACGTACGATCACCAAAAGATATACCGCTGTGCTTGTTGGAGTACCTAAGAAAGATAACGGCTTTATTGACTTGCCCATGCGTGTAGATCTCGATAATAGGCCTTATCAACTAGTAGATCATGAGTATGGCAAATCTGCTCGCACCAAATATAAAGTTATAGGACAGTCTGATAAGCAAACACTCATTCATTTCTTTCCAATTACTGGCCGTACACATCAATTGAGAGTTCATGCAGCGCATCGTGATGGATTGAACGCTCCTATAAAAGGCGATGATCTCTATGGGACAACATCAGATAGAATGTACTTGCACGCAGATCGTATTGTGTTTGTTCATCCAGCAAGCAATGAATCTATTGTTTTAGAGTCACCATCAGGATTTGGCGTATAAAAAAATCTGCAAGAAATAATTCCTGCAGATTTCTAATAATATTTATCACTTATTATAGTACGAGACTAAGTGCTATGATTACTTGTTCTGGTCTGGTATCGATTCTTACATTGTCAAACATATCATTTGCATAACGCGCTTCATTCTCATTGAGACCACGCTCATAACGCACGTCAACACCTAGATTACCTAGATTCACGCCTACTCCAAATTGAAGACCAACCGTGAAATCATCTTGTGCATCACGCAGATCAAAGTTTACTGCACCAGTATCAAAATCTGTATCTAGAATATATTGCAGCGATGGACCAGCAAAAACATGCAATGGACCTAACACCTCAAGGCCTACCAATATTGGAGCGTCAAGTTTTTTAACCTCAAAGTCACCAGCGTTGTACTCACTATTTAATTTTGTGTATATAAGTTCTGGTCTGAAATATATCGGGCCAAGATCTACTTTACCAAAAACACCGACATGATATCCTACTCGATCGTCTGGATTTTCAGTAATGTTATTAAAATTGTCTTGAAAATCACCAACAGACCCATAGTTGAGTCCACCTTTGATCCCGAAGCCACCATCTGTCTGGGCATAGCTCAATCCTGCTAACAATAGGGTTGCTGCAATAAATAAATTTTTCATAGTATAAGGGTTTATAAAAGCAAAACGCTTAGTTCATAATTTTATTGACTAATAATTATGCCAAAAACTTAAAGACGGTATCTTTCTTCAAGGATAAAGTTAATTAGTTCCCTAAATATTTCGGATATTGCTAGAATAGTATATATTTGTACATACAATTAATACAAATACAATAGATGAGTAATAAGGTTGTTGATATTCCGCTTTCGCGAAAGCTAATCACCACGCTAATTAAAAAAGGCGCAGGGATGACTGAAGCTATTGCGAGTGTCTTGAAAGAGGAAAAACTGACAATCCAACAATTCAATGTGTTGCGTATTCTACGTGGCCGAAAAGGCGAACCTGCAACGCTACAAGATGTAAGTAAGAATATGTTACATGCAAATTCTAATACCACACGTGTTATTGACAAGCTTGTTGACAAGAAGTATGTTGAGCGCGTACAATGTTGTGATGATAGAAGGCAAATCCAGCTCACTATTACAAAAACAGGCCTTTCCCTACTTAAAAGATTGGATCAAAAAGTAGATGATAAAGAAAATGCCTTGCTTGATAATATGTCTTTGAATGACAAAAAGACTTTGACCGATCTATTGGAAAAACTATAAAAATTTATTTTAATACTTGTATATACAATTAGTTCCTAAACAATTAAATCATGAATGTAATTTTTAAAACCGCTGTCGTTCTAGCCGTTGTTGCTAGCACCAGCACAATCTCAAACAAAATGAAAACAGTAAACACAAACAAGAGCACGGTCACATGGACTGGTAAAAAGTTAGGCGGTAGCCATAATGGTACCATCAAATTGAAATCTGGCGATCTGCAATTTAATGATAGTAAGGTCACCGGCGGTAATTTCACCATCGATATGACCACCATTGATGTCACTGACCTAACGGGTGAAAATAAAACTAAGCTAGAAGGTCACTTGAAAAGCGATGATTTCTTTGCTACTAGTACTCACGAGGAAGCAACCCTTGTCTTTACAAATGTCAAGGAAAAAAGTCCTCAAGTTTATGAGGTAACCGGTGATTTGACGATCAAGGGTATTACTAATCCAATCACATTTGATCTACAGGCTAACGATTCTAGCGCAACTACACAACTTAATATCGACCGTAGTAAATACGACGTGAAATACGGATCAAAGAGTTTCTTTAAAGGTCTAGGTGACAATTTTATCTATGATAACTTTGAAGTAGATGTCAAACTAGTTTATTAGAAAGAAACTTCAAACTGTAAAATTGAGAAACGGAAGCCTGGTGAGGGCTTCCGTTTTTTGTTTGTGAAGAGTGCGTCTAATACATGCAAGCAAACACTCTAGAGCAAGTAATAACGCTAGAGCCATGGTCAAAATCCAGCGAGGCAACTACAATTGTATTTAATTTTATTTTAATTTTCTATTCACTCTCCTGTATCATAGAAAAACTGCTCTTTCCATATTTTGCCGTCTTTTACCTGATAAACAGCTAATTCGTTCATTTGTGAACGCTGGCCGCTAGGTTTGTGAGTGGTGTCCATCCAGATATTGACGACAAAATGATTGTCCGCCACCATAGGGTCGCTGTATTTATTGCCGTGCACTTCAAAATTTTCTTCCCACCACTGCCCTTTTTTCTGTATGCCGTCCATGCCGTGGACTTCTTTCATGGGCTCTGACATTTCTATGCTGGTGATTTCTGGGCTGTACAATTCCTGATAAGCCTTATCTTCTTGATTATTGCGACAGTATTCCACGAGCTTGTTAGCCACTTCTTGAGTATTCATAATATTTTGGTTTTTAGGTTGTATTAAAGATATAAAATATTGATAAACAAGAGATTTGAATAATCTGATTGACAGATAACTAAATGGAAACTTTCTTGAACAAACCAGCCGCCTGAACGATCTTTGTACCATGGAAACAGCTAGCAAAACAACACTAGGACTCAACCTACCTACAGATCCTCGATGGGTAGATCTAGCAGCCATGAGCTTGCAGGATATATTGACAGATCATGCTTTTTGCGAGCAAAAAGCTGCTAGCACCATGATATCTATGGTACAAATGCACAGCGATAAACCAGAATTGGTAGAAGCTCTTGCACCTGTAGTTACAGAGGAATGGGGACACTTTAGAATGGTATTGGCCGAATTAAAAAAGCGCGGAATGACGCTAGGTCTCCAACGACCTGACGACTACATCAAGACGTTGATGAAAGGAAAACCTAAGGGTCAAAGCCGTGAGTGGCTGTTCCTAGATCAGCTATTGATTTGTGCATTGATAGAGGCGAGAAGCTGTGAGCGATTTAAAATGTTATCTCAACAACTTGAAGATGAAGGCTTGAAGAAATTCTATCATCAATTCATGGTGGCGGAAGCTGCTCATTACAGATTGTTTCTTGACTTAGGAAAAACTTATTTTCCAGAGGAACGCGTCATGAACCGCTGGCAATATTGGCTGGATTACGAGGCCTCTTTTCTTAAAGATCTAGAAGTGCGCGGTGATAGGATGCATTGATTGAGACAGTTGACAGTTGACAGTTGACAGTAAAATATAGTTTATTGAATTTCCATACCATTAGATCAGCCTTTAATCTGAGTCAGTATCAAGAAGAATATATAATATGTTTACCATAAAAAGTTACCGTCGCTGGCTGCGCGCATCCATCGTGATAATTTACCTCATCATTATCGCTGGTGCCGTGGTGCGCATGACGGGTAGTGGTATGGGCTGTCCAGATTGGCCTAAGTGTTTTGGCTACTGGATACCACCTACTGAGGAAACAGAACTGGAATTCTCACCTGATACACATTATAAAAAAGGAATGGTCATCATCATCAATGAAGAATTGCGTGTGGCTCGTGAGGACTTTTTTACAGGCAACACCTATCAAGAAATCGATTGGAAACCCTATATCAAACATGACTACAGCGTCTTCAATAAGTTCCACACTTGGACAGAATATATTAATAGACTGATAGGCGCACTAGGTGGACTGGTTGTGTTATTCACTGCTGTGGTCTCATTACAATTCTGGAGATCACGTAAGAAACTGACTATTCTCACCGTCGTAGCACTGCTAGCGATGCTCATACAAGCAGTTATTGGCAAGATTGTAGTAGACACCTTACTATCACCAGTACTTATTACCATTCACATGATTGTAGCATTGCTCATCGTTGGACTGCTTATTTATCTATTGCACGAGGTCTTACCTGTCGATTCACGTTACTACAATAAAGGCAATCTGTCACGATGGATGTTAATCATCATCGCAATGACCTTTATTCAAGTTGCCATGGGAACGCAGGTGCGTCAGTACATAGATCATCAAGTAGATTTGTTCGGCTATCCTTTGAGTAGCGCCTGGTTAGAAAACGGACCGCTGATATTCTTGATACATCGTAGTTATTCGATTTTATTGGTGCTTGTGCATATAGCAGTAAGCTACATAGCCATAAAAAAATACAAGCATCCCAAACGATCGTATTTTTCTCTTAATGCACTGATTTTGATCACGATCTTGAGTGGCGTATTAATGAATTATGTGGATTTCCCGCTAGGTTCGCAAGCCGCGCATCTCGTAACGGCATCACTCATTTTGGGACTACAGTTTTATCTATGGATGCGCCTGCGTACAGCTGCAAGATTATCTGTAGCAGCAACCTCATAGAGACGAGCTACCACACTTAAAAATCTTATATTTGCCACCCTTAAAATCAAGCACATGATTTATCGATTAAGAGCCATTCTTGATGCCACTCAAGATGTCTTTAGAGATATAGAAATTGAAGAAACCGCAAGTCTGGAAGACCTGCATAATGTCATTATGCAATCCTTTCAACTGCAAGGTGATGAAATGGCCAGTTTTTATGCCAGTGATGATGAGTGGAATCAAGGCGAGGAATATTGCCTGTTTGATATGAGTGATGGCCTGTCGCCTGTTAAGAAAATGTGTGATACACCTCTTAGCGATGCCATGAGCAAATCCAAGACTAAGATGATCTATGTCTATGATTTTCTCAATATGTGGACTTTTCTCATTGAGTTGGCAGATGTTGCTGGCGCTGTAGATGGCACGGCTTATCCGCAAGTGATTTTTGCCATAGGTGAGTTACCAGACTCGCCACCAGACAAGGAATTTGAAGCAGATCCTCGCTTCCATGATGATGAGGATAATGATGATGAATATGGCGATGATGAGGAGTTTTATGAGGATTATGACGATAACGAGTTTTACTAGACCACTATGATCAACCTGTACAATACTAGAATTGAGGAACTCGCGATCCATCGTGTAGGTAACAAGAATAAAGGTGAGATGCTGCTCACGTCAAGTAATAAGACGCCGCTGGATGACGAGATGCACTCGTTGCTCAAGGAATATTTCTTGAAACCATTCCGCAGTAAGGAAGAGGCCTATTACAGTTTTACCCATGAACAGGATCTAGAGTTTCATGATATGTACGCTTTCGCGAAAGCGATATTCAATACACCATCATCACTACTAGAAAATTCTAAGAATGCCGCCAAGCATCTATATCAACAGTCGGTGCATCCACATATACGCAGCGGCGAGTTGTATGTGTGTTACCTCACTGGACTCATGCTAGACAATAATAAAGTTGATGCAATAGGATTATTCAAGAGCGAGATCAAACAAGATTTTTTACAGTTTGAAGAAGGCGAGTTAGATCTCAAGATGATCCTACAGCAAGGTGTCAACCTCAACAAACTAGACAAGGGCGCCATCATATTTAATGTCGAAGAAGAACAAGGATACAAGATCCTATCGGTTGATAGCAACAGATATGACGCTAAATACTGGCTAGAGGATTTTCTAGGTGTAGACGTTTTTGAGGATGAAAATTTCTTCACAAAGAAATATTTGAAATTCTGTCAGGACTTTGCCAAGGACGTTGTTCTGCCTGCCGAAGACAAAAAAGAAGAAGTTATGTTCATGAACAGATCTATGAACTATTTTGCCAAAAATGATGACTTTGAAGAGACAAAATTCCTGAACGAGACGCTGGAAAACCCAGAGCTTATTCCAGAGTTTAAACACTATAAGACTGAGAAAGGACCTAAGTATTCTATTGAGGACGTTTCTACTTTCCCTATTTCAAATACTGCGGTAAGCGCGGCGCGCAAAGGAATAAGGAGTGTTATCAATCTAGACACACATGTACAGATCAAGATGGATTTCACCAACAGCGACAGTGCCGAAAAATTTATTGAGAAAGGCTGGGACGAGGAACGACAAATGTATTATTACCTCGTGTACTTTAACCGCGAGGAAAAGAAGTAGTCCACTACTCTGCCGAGTAATTACGTCTTATAAATTCAAGTGCCGTATTGAGAACTGAACCCATGGTGCGACAGGTTTTGAACTTGATATCACCCGTGTAATTATGCAATTCTCTTTTAAGCTGTTTGAGCTTCGCAGTTTCTGATATATTGTCTGCACGCATACATTTAATCAATGCTTTATATCTGGATTGGGTGTTAATCAAACGTTTTGCAATCAAGGCTCGTTCTTCCTTTTTGTATTGCTCTATGCTTTCGTTTTTCAAACAATCGGCTACATTCATGACCATAGGCACATTTTCCTTAAAAAATTGTGGCCTGTAAACCTTCATTCGACCTTCATAACATTGCTGGTCAAAGTCAATAGCTCTTATCGCATAGCTCACGCGATCAAAGTCGTGTGTTGGGATAATGACATAATTGTAAGCCCGCATATCACCCAATAAACGTATCAAACAACGCTCATTGAACTTGACAAATTCCTTGGCAATTTGCGTGCGTTCTTGATGATCGCAGGCCTCTAGATAATCCTCGATAAATTCGTCACCAGGAATTCCGGCTATATGTTCTTCTATGAGTGTATCATTACTAACTAAAAAGTTTATACGGTGCGGCGATAGCAAGTGCTCCAACTCAAGACCATACACTCTGGACGAATCAGCTTTCTTAACATAGAAATAGGTATGACCGTCATTCAAGATATTTCTGATCTTGATGCGGAATGGCTTAGTATTACCAAACGTGCAGTAATCCACAGCATCCACGCTTAAGAACTCCAGTGACTGGTCGCGACCATCACTGTGTAGGATGTCATAGATATGCTTTAAATCACGATCAATATGCTCTCGCTCATGATCTGGATAATAGCAACGCACCCAGAGTGTATCGTCATCATTTTTATCATATACGGTTACCGCGCCTTGAAACCTCAAGAGGTCATCATAAGAAACTGAGATCTTTGACTCACGATTGTATTTTTTTAAGTAAGCTTGCAACGGTTGATTGATAGCAAACGTGGGCTTTTTGCGAGATAACAACTTATCATCGGCAATATCTATGTTCATTCTCGTAACATTTCTAATTTGTAACAGTCACATAATACAACAAAAACTTTATCCGTGGAACAAATCCTGCAAATAACCAATCTTTCCAAACATTACGGCGCTCTCAAAGCGGTCGATGATGTGAGCTTTACCATTGAAAAAGGCCATGTTTATGGCATATTAGGACCTAATGGTAGTGGTAAATCTACCACGCTGGGCATGGTGCTTAATGTCGTGAATCCTACTAGTGGTGATTATCAATGGTTTGGTGGTGGCGTGAGTAATCACGATGCGCTCAAGAGAATTGGTGCGATCATCGAGCGCCCTAATTTTTATCCCAGTATGGATGCGGTGCAAAATCTCAAACTTGTTTGCAAGATTAAAAATATTACCACTGATAAAATTAATGAGAAACTAGAGTTGGTGGGTTTGCTTTCGCGAAAGCATAGTCCCTTTAAAACATACTCGTTAGGTATGAAGCAGCGTCTTGCCATTGCAAGTGCCTTGCTCAATGATCCTGAAATACTAATTCTTGATGAGCCTACTAATGGGCTGGATCCACAAGGAATACGTGCTATACGTGATTTGATACAGCATATCTCGAGTAATGGCACCACCATATTGCTTGCCTCACACCTACTCGACGAGGTAGAAAAAGTATGTTCTCATGTAATCGTATTGCGTCAAGGAAATATGCTGTACAGCGGGCCAGTTGACGAGATGAATAGCACGCACGGCACCATCCTTATTGATGCGTCAGATCGTGGTGGCTTGAAATATTTTATAAGCCAGCAATCGTACGCTGGAAGTATAGAAGAACTAGTCGATGGGTTTGAAGTAATGCTTTTGAGCGACATCGACACAGCGCAAGTCAATAAAGACGCTGTACAAGCAGGAATTTATCTCAACAAGTTGCTGTTAAAAAAACAGAGCCTTGAAGATCAATTCATTGAATTAACCAACAACCAACCACAAGCATCATGATTAGATTATTAGATATAGAATTTCATAAATTCAGGAATAGCCGCAGTAGTAAGGTATTAACGATCATTTACCTGTGTATCGTCGTGTTAATGATGCTCACTGGAATCATACGCTTAGAGTTCAATGGTTTCAGTGGTAGTTTTTCAGATTTGGGAATTTTCAATTTCCCACTAGTATGGCACATAAGTACTTATTTCACTAGTTTCTTAAAAATTTTCATAGCTATTGTGATCGTATCACTCACGGCAAGTGAATACAGTAACCGTACTATAAAACAAAATTTAATTGATGGACTGAGTAAGAAAGAATTGATACTCTCAAAATTCTATCTAGCACTCGCGCTTACGGTAGCTGTGACCGTGGTGGTCTTTTTTGCGTCTTTAATTCTAGGATTGATTTATAGCGACTACAACGAGATTGGGATCATATTTAGCGATCTACATTTCATGCTGGCGTTTTTTGTAAGTCATCTAGTGTTTTTCTGTTTTTGTTTATTTGCTGGTATATTGGTAAAGCGCAGTGCGTTTGCACTAGGTTTAATATTTGTTTGGTTCATTTTTGAAAGCGTTCTTAATCTAATCGCAATGGGTCTAGACAAATACTACACGCTTAACATAGGTGACTACTTGGATCACATACTGCCTCTCAATGCTATGTCTAATTTAATTAAGCAACCGTTTACAAGATTAGAGCTTGTCAACTCGACAATTAATCAGACTAATATTGAAGGATTGAACTTTGAATACCAAATTGAATGGCTAGACGTTCTATCAGTAACTATATGGAGTTTCTTGTTCATTTACTGGTCATATCTATTGCTCAAGCGCAGAGATTTATAAGTTCTAACGATTAAATTTGCTGCATGATAAAACAATTCTGGATTGCAGTGGTCGTCGTTGTTTTAGGAAGTCAAATTGGACTTGCCCAGCTTGAGGCATCTAATTGGTATTTTGGTGACGAGGCTGGATTGAATTTTGATCCTAATACAGGCGCTGTTACTGCCCTTACAGATGGCCGCCTGCAAACTGATGAAGGCTGTGCTACTATATCTGATAGTGATGGTAACTTGCTTTTTTACACAGATGGTATCGTCGTCTACAACCGTAATCATAGAATCATGCCTCGCGGTGCTGGCCTTAAGGGTGACCCATCGAGTACACAAAGTGCTATAATTATACCCAAACCCGGAGATCCTGATATTTATTACATTTTTACGGTAGATACCCGTGCAGCTGGAGGTGAAGATTCAGGACTACATTACTATATTGTTGATATGACTCTAGAAGGTGGTCTAGGTGATGTAACGACTTCTATTCGCAATCCACCGAATTTAATACGACGATGCTCTGAAAAAATTAGCGCTATCACCTCTAGATCCGGCGACAAAATTTTTGTCGTAGGATATGCAGGAAATAATGAAAATGACTCTGTTTTTGATACCTTCTATAGTTTTGAAGTAACCAATATTGGTGTAAATGAAACACCCAATAAATTTACTGTCACGAGCCAAGTGGGCGATATAAGAGGTTATCTCAAGTTCTCACCTGATGGTGAATTGCTCGCCAGCGCAAACATGACTGGCGGCACATTTATTTATGATTTTGATGATCAGACAGGTGCAATAAGTAATGAACGAGAATTGACACTTACCGCTCCTAACGATAAAGGATATGGTGTTGAATTCTCACCTAGCAGTGAGTTTTTATATGTGACAGGAACTAATGACTTCAACGACCCGAGAAGTGTTGATCCAAATGACCATACAGCAACTCTCTATCAATTTGACGTTAGTACCGTCACACCACAGTTAGTAACCACTCTTTATGACGGTAACGGCTATCGCGGTGCGCTGCAATTAGGTATAGACAGTCGCATCTATTACGCACTGTCAGAAAGTTACCCAAATGGTTTAACAAGTTTAGGGGTTATAAATAGTCCTGATCTAGGTGGTACGTTTGCAGACTATGATCATGAAGCTATTCCATTGTCTGGAAGAAGATCGCGTCAAGGATTACCTCCATTTATACAAAGCTTTTTTGCTTTAATTCAAGCGGAAAACCTGTGTTTTGGTGATGATACTGAATTTTCATTTGAAACTAATGAAACACCAAGCTTTGTAGAATGGGATTTTGGTGATGGTACTACTTCCAATGATTTAGAACCGACTCACGTTTATGGTGCCGTTGGGACTTATGAAGTTACACTCACCTTAACAATAGATAGAAATACACGTACGTATAACAAAACTATAGAAATATACGAGGTACCTGTGGCAAATCCAGCGACTGATCTCATTGCATGTGATAGTGACAATGATGGTAGCGTAATTTTTGATTTTACAGAAACCACAAATGAGATTCTAGCATCACAAGATCGTGCGACTACTGGCATTAGGTATTTCCTATCTCAAGCAGATGCCAATACAGGAACAAATGTTATTACCAGTCCTTATACATTAAATCTACCAACACAAGAGATTGTTGCACGTGTGGACAATAGAAATAATACCGATTGCTTTGACACCACAACATTCCAGCTATCTCAATTTGCCCAACCTGTCGCAAATCCTGCAGATGATCTAGAAGCATGTGATGATAACTTTGATGGCATCGAGACTTTCGATCTGGACTCTCAGCGTGATGATATTTTACTTAATCAAGATCCTGCAGACTTTCAAGTAGATTTCTTTGACTCGTTAGCAAATGCACAGTCAAATACTAATCCACTGCCAGATTCTTACAGAAATACGAGAGCATTTAGTCAGACCATCTATGTTAGAGTCACAAATAATAACGAGGGTAGCTGCGTGGATACAAGTACCACATTTGATTTAATAGTTCAGGAACGCCCAGTTGCCGTCAACTTTGATGCCTTTCAATGCGATGAAGACGGCATAGCAGACAACCGCACCAGCTTCAACCTTTCGAGCTTTAATCAGTCTATTGCAAACGGTCGTACAGATGTGACGGTAGATTATTTTCTCACCCAAAATGATGCAGACAATGACCGGTCAGAGCTTGATGATCGTGAATACAACAATATAGCTCCATCACAACGCATAATTGCCCGTGTGACTGATAATAGTACTGGTTGTTCCAACACTTCAACGGTAACATTATCAGTAAGCGCCAGTGATGCTCAGGATACACAAGTTGAAGTTTGTGACGATGATGGATTAGAAGATGGCTTATACCTTTTCAATTTAAGGAATATTGATGATGATGTTCTTGTAAATGCTCCAAGTGATGTTACCGTTAATTACTATGAAACACTAGATGATGCTCTCGCAGAATTTAACGCCTTACCAGATAATTATCAAACCACAATGCCTGAGCAACAAGTAATTTATGCTAGAGCAGAATCTCCTGACGGTAATTGCTTTGGAATAAGCGAGGTGACATTGATAGTCAATCCACTGCCACAACTTCAAAGGACTGAAGATGTGGAATACTGTGGTAATGATATACGACCGGTGACCATTGATGCTGGTGATTTACAAGTCGATCAAAACGATCTACAATATCAATGGAGTACTGGAGAGACGACCTACAGCATTGATGTACGAGAAGGTGGCGATTATACGGTTATTGCAACTAACAGCAACGGCTGTTCACAGCAGCGCGTGGTAACAGTCATCATCAGTGAACCGGCAACCATTGATCGCATTGAAATTATTAATGCTAACGGCGGCGCCACAGGAAGTGCCACCGTATTTGCAAGTGGACGTGGTGATTATGCTTACCGGATTAGTGAGGATCAAGTATTTACAAGTTCTACCATTTTTGAAAATTTGAGACCAGGAATCTACACACTTGAGGTGACAGATCTCAATGGCTGTGGATCAACATTTGAAACGTTCAACGTTGTAGGCTACCCTAGATTTTTCACGCCCAATGCTGATGGATTCAACGACACATGGCAACTTGATGGCGTCTCGGCAAACTTTGAACCAGATGCGACCACCTATATATTTGATAGGTATGGTAAACTTCTCAAGGAATTAATTCCTGGAGAAGGCGGTTGGGATGGCACGCTGGATGGTGAACCGCTACCTAGTACAGATTATTGGTTCAAAGCCACACTTACTGATGGCACCGAGTTCTCAGCGCATTTCGCACTCAAAAGATAATTTGCTGTAAGAAAGACTTTTGATAGTTACGCTTTCGCGAAAGCAAAATAGCCTAACAAATAAGTGGTAAATAAACAACTATTTGCCTCTTACTTTCTTCCTGACAAGTGTGCTACCTGCATCTTTTCCAAGATCACGCAAACGTTGTAAATTTAACATAATTACTATGCATGCATAATACTTTTTGTTATATTTGAATTACCGTATGAGAGATAAAACGATAGATTATGTGTTGCGCAGTACATGGATGGCTGTTGCCAAAATGTACAACGAGCAAGCTGGTACAAAAAACAGCACCATGGCAACTGGCTTTGCACTCATAAGCATTGATCATGAAGATGGTACACCTAGTACGGCGCTAGGACCTAAAATGGGAATGGAAGCCACTTCCCTATCGCGCACGCTTAAAGGAATGGAAGAAAAAGGATTGATCACGAGATCTAGAAATCCTGAAGATGGCCGCAGCGTTTTAATACACCTAACAGACTATGGCAAGGAGATGCGCGAGTTTTCTAAAAGTGTCGTTAAAACCTTTGACAATGCGGTTAAAGAAAAGATTTCAGCAGAAAAATTAAGTACCTTTCTGGAGGTGGCACAGCATATTCATGATCTGGTCAACTCTAAGAATATATACAAACAAAAACACGTACAAGTAGAAAACTAATATGGGAAAACGTAGAATCAAACACGTAACCGTCATAGGTTCTGGTATTATGGGTAGCGGTATCGCTTGCCATTTTGCTAACATAGGTTGCGAGGTGCTCCTACTGGACATCGTTCCTAGAGAACTTAACGATAAGGAAAAAGCAAAAGGATTGTCACTACAAGACAAAGTCGTGCGCAACCGCATGGTTGATGAGAATCTTGCCGCCGCCATTAAAAGTAATCCAGCGCCGCTTTATAAAAAGTCATTTGCTAACAGAATCTCAACTGGTAATCTTGAGGACGATTTGTCTAAAATCAAAAATACCGACTGGATCATTGAGGTAGTCGTTGAAAGACTTGACATTAAAAAGTCAGTTTTTGAGCAGATTGAAAAGCACCGCAAGCCAGGAACACTAATCACGTCAAACACCTCTGGAATTCCTATCCAGTTTATGAATGAAGGTCGCAGCGAGGATTTCCGTAAGCACTTTGCAGTGACACACTTCTTTAATCCACCACGTTACCTCAAGTTATTTGAGGTTGTTCCAGGTCCAGATTGTGATCAGGAAGTGACCGATTTCTTGATGCACTATGGTGAGAAATTTTTGGGAAAGACATCTGTTCTTGCAAAGGACACTCCAGCATTTATTGGTAACCGCGTTGGTATTTTCTCTATCCAGAGTCTATTTCACACCGTTAAGGAAATGGGACTTACCGTTTCTGAGGTTGATAAATTAACCGGACCTGTGATAGGTAGACCTAAGTCGGCTACATTCAGAACGGTTGATGTTGTCGGTCTTGATACCTTAGTACATGTAGCTAATGGTGTATATGAAAACGCGCCTGAAGACGAGCATAGAGATACCTTCAAATTGCCAACTTTCATCGACACGATGATGCAAAACAAGTGGCTAGGAAGTAAATCTGGTCAAGGTTTCTACAAAAAAGTAAAAGGTAAAGATGGTAAGAGTGAAATTCACGGTCTCAACCTAGATACCATGGAATACGCCTTGGAGCCTAGAGCCAAGTTTGCGACATTGGAAATGACCAAAACTATTGATCATGTACCAGATCGTTTTCCAGTCTTAATTAAAGGAAAAGACAAAGCAGGTGAGTTTTACCGCAAGAGTTTTGCGTCATTATTTGCTTATGTCCAACATAGAATCCCAGAAATATCAGACGAGTTATACCGTATTGATGATGCGATGTGCGCAGGTTTTGGATGGGAAAACGGACCATTTGAGATTTGGGATGCCATAGGCATTCAAAAAGGTATGGACCTCATTAAAGAAATAGGAAAAGAGCCAGCTTCATGGGTTACTGAAATGCTCGAAAAAGGTTTTGACTCTTTCTACACAGTCAAAGACGGTGCGACATACTACTACTCTATTCCGGATAAGGATTACGTCAAGAAACTAGGTCAGGATAGCGTGATCATACTAGATAACATTAGAAAGTCTCAGGAAATCTGGAGCAATTCTGGTGTATCCATTCAAGATCTGGGTGATGGTATCATCAACTGTGAGTTCCGTTCTAAGATGAACTCAATTGGTGGTGATGTGCTAGCAGGTGTGAATAAAGCACTTGATCTTGCAGAAGAACGCTATGATGGATTAGTAATTGCTAATCAAGGTGCAAACTTCTCTGTTGGTGCAAACATTGGTATGATATTTATGATGGCTGTTGAGCAAGAATATGACGAGCTCAATATGGCAGTAGCTCAATTCCAGAATACCTGTATGAGATTGCGCTATTCCAGCATTCCAACGGTGGTAGCACCGCAACAAATGACGTTAGGTGGTGGTTGTGAAATGTCATTACATGCAGATGCTGTCGTGGCACACGCAGAGACTTACATCGGTCTTGTTGAATTCGGTGTTGGACTGATCCCTGGTGGTGGAGGTTCTAAAGAAATGACCTTGAGAGCCGCTAAAGGATTTGGAACTGGTGATGTAGAATTGAATCGTTTGAGAGAATATTTCTTGACCATCGGTCAGGCTAAAGTTGCGACAAGTGCACACGAGGCATACGATTTAGGAATATTAGAACACGGTAAGGACAAAGTGGTTGTGAACGCAGCGCATCAAATCGCAGCAGCAAAAGCTGAAGCTAGAATGTTAGCAGACATGGGCTACACTCAGCCGCCACCGAATAGGAATATTAAGGTGTTAGGTCAACAGGCGCTCGGAATGTTCTTGGTAGGAACAGACGCTATGGAAGCTGGAAAATACATCAGCGAGCATGATAAGAAGATTGCCAATAAGCTAGCATATGTTATGGCTGGTGGTGACTTGAGTCAAGCACAAGAAGTGTCAGAGCAATACTTACTAGATCTAGAAAGAGAAGCTTTCTTAAGTCTAACAGGTGAGCGCAAAACATTGGAACGCTTGCAGCACATGTTGCAAAAAGGAAAACCTCTAAGAAACTAAGACAATGAACAAAACAGCATATATAGTAGCCGCAAAAAGAACAGCGGTAGGAAAATCTGGAAGAGGCGTTTTTAGGTTCAAAAGACCTGATCAACTAGCTGCCGAGACCATTCAAGGAATGTTGAAGGATGTTCCTGATTTTGATAAAGGGCGCATAGACGACATGATCATAGGTAACGCAATGCCAGAAGCAGAACAAGGGTTGAACATGGCGCGTCAGATTTCGTTATTAGCATTAGATCGTGTTGATGTTCCCGGAACAACCATTAATAGATGGTGTGCCTCAGGACTGGATGCCATCGCAGCTGGTGTGGCACGTATACAATCTGGTATGGCAGAATGTGTGGTAGCTGGTGGCGTTGAGAGCATGAGTTATGTACCTATGGGTGGTTACAAGCCTACACCAGATTACAAACTCGCCAAAGAAGGTCATGAAGACTACTATTGGGGAATGGGATTGACAGCCGAAGAAGTGGCTAATCAATACAATGTATCACGTGAAGAGCAAGATCAGTTTGCGTATGAATCGCAAATGAAAGCACTCAAAGCTCAAGAAGAAGATCGTTTTCAGGATCAAATCGTACCAATTGAGGTAGAAGAAGTTTATTTAGATGAAAACGGCAAGAAACAAACACGCACTTATACTGTAACCAAAGATGAAGGACCACGTAAGGGAACTAATGTAGAGGCGCTGTCTAAGCTGCGTCCCGTATTTGCAGCTGGTGGTAGCGTTACCGCTGGTAATAGCTCGCAAACTAGTGATGGTGCCGCATTCACACTTATCATGAGTGAAGAAATGGTCAATGAGCTGGGCATCAAGCCAATCGCAAAAATGGTCAGTTTCGCCGTTGCCGCAGTTGAGCCACGCATCATGGGTATCGCTCCTATCGAGGCGATCCCAAAAGCATTGAAACAAGCTGGTCTCAAGAAAGAAGATATGGCACTTATTGAATTGAACGAGGCATTTGCCAGTCAATCAGTAGCCGTCGTACGTGAATTAGATCTCAATAAAGAGGTCGTCAATGTCAACGGTGGTGCGATTGCCTTGGGCCATCCACTAGGTTGTACGGGCGCCAAATTATCGGTGCAAATCTTTGACGAGATGCGCAAACGTGGCAATCAAGGCAAGCACTGTATGGTCACCATGTGCGTTGGTACTGGTCAAGGAGCTGCAGGAATATTTGAATTTTTAAACTAATTACGCTTTCGCGAAAGCGGAATAACAACAACATATTATGGCAACAGAAACAGCAGAAAAAAAGATGATACGCGGTGGACAGTTCATTGTAACTGAAACGGCTGCGGAAGATGTGTTCACACCAGAGGATTTCTCTGATGAGCAGAAAATGATGAAAGAGTCGGTAACCGAGTTTGTCGACAAGGAAATTGTACCGCACAAAGAACGTTTTGAGAAGAAGGACTATGCACTCACTGAAGAAGTAATGCGCAAGGCCGGTGAGATGGGCTTCCTAGGAATCGCCGTACCAGAAGAATACGATGGTCTAGGAATGGGCTTTGTCTCAACCATGCTAGTTTGTGACTACATTTCTGGCGCTACAGGTTCTATTGCAACCGCGTTTGGTGCGCATACAGGAATTGGTACCATGCCTATTACCTTGTACGGAACTGAAGAACAAAAGAAAAAGTACGTTCCTAAACTTGCCACTGGTGAGTGGTTTGGAGCATACTGTTTGACTGAGCCGGGTGCTGGATCTGATGCCAACTCTGGTAAAACAAAAGCAGAACTTACCGAAGATGGTAAGCATTATAAGATCAACGGTCAAAAGATGTGGATCTCAAATGCGGGTTTCTGTAATGTATTTGTGGTTTTCGCACGATTAGGTGAAGACAAAAACATCACTGGTTTTATCGTTGAAAATGATCCTAGTAATGGTATTTCTATGGGTGAAGAAGAGCACAAGCTTGGTATACACTCTTCCTCTACTCGTCAGGTATTTTTCAACGATACCATGGTACCAGTAGAAAATATGCTTGCTGGTCAAGGTGAAGGTTTTAAAATCGCGATGAATGCCTTGAACGTAGGTCGTATTAAGCTGGCTGCTGCCTGTCTAGATGCACAACGTCGTGTAATCTCGCTTGCAACGCAGTATGCTAATGATCGTGAGCAGTTCAATACGCCGATTGCTAAGTTTGGTGCGATACGCAAGAAGATTGCTGATATGGCAACCAATGCTTACGTAGGTGAAAGTGCATCATATCGAGCAGCAAAAGACATTGAAAACAGAATCCATAAGCGTCAGGAAGAAGGTGCCACTTTCGCGGAAGCGGAATTGAAAGGTGTAGAAGAATTTGCGATTGAGTGTTCTATTCTTAAAGTTGCGGTTTCTGAAGATATGCAGGAATGTAGTGATGAAGGAATTCAGATCTACGGTGGTATGGGCTTTAGTGCCGATGCACCAATGGAAGCTGCCTGGAGAGATGCTCGTATCTCACGTATCTATGAAGGTACTAACGAGATCAATCGTATGCTAGCCGTTGGAATGTTGGTAAAGAAAGCTATGAAAGGTCATGTAAACTTACTAGAGCCAGCAATGGCTGTAGGTCAAGAATTGACTTCGATCCCATCATTTGATACACCAGATTATTCTCAACTATTTGCAGAAGAGAAAGAAATGCTCAAGAAGCTGAAAAAAGTATTCTTGATGGTGGCTGGTAGCGCTGTACAAAAATTAGGTACAGAACTAGAGAAGCACCAACAATTGCTACTTGCTGCATCTGATATCTTGATTGAGATCTACATGGCAGAAAGTGCGATTTTGAGAACTGAGAAAAATGCAAACCGTTACGGCGAAGAATCTCAGAAAGAACAAATCGCCATGTCTCAGTTGTATCTATATAAAGCTGCAAAAATCATTCAGGCGAGAGCTGAAGAAGGTATCGCAGGTTTTGCAGAAGGCGACGAGCAACGCATGATGCTGATGGGCTTGAAACGTTTTGCAAAATACGCTAACTTACCTAACGTAATCGAGTTGAGAAACATCATCGCAGATAAAGTAACAGAAGAGAATAAATACCCATTCTAGAATAACTAAAATGTGAGTGAGAGAATGCCTTGGAGAAATTCAAGGCATTTTTTTATTCCCGTAATCATGTCATGCTGAACTAGCTTCTGCATCTCACCATGTCTTTGTTAGAATTTAAGAAGCTGAAATAAACTCAGCTTGACAATAGACAACAGTATAAAGTTGCTGAGCTTTACCGATACACCACTTAACAATTCCCTAAGGAGAAATCAGCCTGTAACCAATACATTTGCAAAAAATTAAAAGACCAAAACCAAACATGGAAAATTTCAATACAGAAACCGTTGTCAATCTAGTTTTAGAATACGGTATACCTGTCTTAAAAGCTTTATTAATCTATATGATTGGCGCTTGGCTTATCGCTAAGGCGGTAAGGATTACGAGCAAAATCATGGAGAAGCGCGAGTATGAAGAAACGCTGCGCAAATTCTTGCTTAACATCATACGTTGGGGTTTATGGGTATTATTATTGGTGACTGTGGTAGGCACATTAGGAGTCGAGACCAGTAGTTTTGCTGCCGTTCTTGCTGCTGCAGGTCTTGCTATCGGTTTAGCTCTGCAAGGTTCGCTGTCTAATTTTGCAGGCGGCGTGCTGTTATTATTGTTTAAGCCATTCAAGGTTGGCGACACGATTGAGGCTCAGGGCATTACAGGAACCGTCAAGGAAATTGACATTTTACAGACCAAGGTTTTACAGTTCTCAAAAAAGCTAGCGATCATTCCTAATGGTCCATTACTCAATGGGAACATCATCAATTTTGATACAGAAGGTATTTTGCGTGTAGAAACCCAGATAGGCGTAAGCTATGATGCAGACCTTCCTGCTACCCTAGATGCGCTGCGCAAATTGTGTACAGATCATCCGCTCACGCTGGAAGATCCTGCGCCTATTGTTGAAGTAGTCACTAACGCTGACAGCAGCATTAATATCCTAGTACGACCTTATACCAAAACCGAAGATCACTGGACTGTTTTCTTCTATTTACAGAAGAACTTCAAACCAACGCTAGAAGCTATTGGTGTTGAGATTCCATTTCCGCAAATGGATATACATCGCAAGAATTAATAAAAATAAAATCCCGATCTATCGGGATTTTATTTTTTTACCTTTAAAAGAAGCTATCCAAAGCATGACCAAATGAAATACCACATAGAACTTCTAGACTTTAGCAGTATTGATGAGATCAAGGACAAATGGTCGCATGATGATTATGTGAATCTGTTGGAGCTTATTGAATTTGGCGATACAGGCGATGCAGATGATCAAGATTTAAAGGAATTGTTGTTCTTATCGCTGTCAGAAATGGAACCTCAAGAAGCTGCAGAGATCGTACTGCGTTACAAATTTAAAGATGAATTGAATGATGGCCAGTATGAGCAGATTTCAAACGACATGCTCAAAGAAAACGTGGCAGAACATTACTCTGATATCTCGTTTCACAGCAGGCTCTTTGATGTGAACGTATTTCTGTACAAAGCCTTTAACGGCACTTTTCCTCACGCCAAAGCCAGCGTGATCAAATTCAAGGCTGCTACCAAAAACCCGCAAGCTGCTACGCTTGATGAGGCGGATGCGCTGCGATTGTTGAGTCATGGTATACAGGCACGATCTATTTTTCAGCGTCTGTACAGCAAGCAATTGAGTGGCGAGGAAGATTTTGACGAGGCGCAACACATAGCGTGGTATTTTGAAAATCTGGGCGACGACACCTATCAATTGATCACGTCAGACTACTGGATCAGTAAAGACGAGATGATCGCTGGCGAGTTTGACGCCACCTTGCCAGAATCTGATTGATGACTATACGGCTGCCTTTCTACTACAATGTTTTTAAGGTTTGCGCTTTCGCGAAAGCGTAACTGTCATTATCATCCTGCAAGCGATTAGCTGATGGATCTTACACAAGTCTCACTAGAGTACGTGACAGGCGTGAGAAGTTGAAATAAATTCAGCTTGACAAGTCCAAGTAAGTTTTCTTATGCTTACTGGTCTCAGTATCGCAAACTGATAAGAAAGCTCATTCTGTCATGCTGAATTTATTTCAGCATCTCGAGTATGCTTAAATCACACTTAATATCCTAAACTAAGTCAAAGTGACCGTAGAATTTGCTCTAACGCCCTCAATTCATAGCAGCATCTTTATATCTTTAGGGAAATTTTTACTTCATGCGACCTTATTTACTCTTTTTACTTTTACCGCTATTATCATTTTCACAACTGCCGTCAGATCATCAGATGGATCTCTACAATATCATCGACGAGGTAAGTGCAGATCGTATTGAGAAGGATGTGCGCAAATTGGCTGGTTTTGGAACGCGTAATACGTTTTCAGACACCGTTTCAGACACTCGTGGTATTGGTGCTGCACGTCGCTGGATCAAGGCAGAATTTGATAAAATCAGTGCCGACTGTGGTGGTTGTCTAGAGGTTTTCTATCAGAAGGATTTTGTGACTACAGATATGGGTAGCCGTATTCCTAAAGATGCTTATGTGGTGAACGTGATTGCCATACAGCGCGGCACGACCAATCCTAATGATTTTGTGATGATGAGCGGCGACATTGACTCACGAGCCAGCGACACCATGGATTTCACGACTGATGCGCCTGGCGCTAATGATAATGCTAGCGGTATGGCAGGAACTATTGAGGCTGCAAGAGTGCTGAGCAAACGCACCTTCAAAAATTCCATAGTCTACGTAGGATTGAGCGGTGAGGAACAAGGGCTTTTTGGCGGTAAAGGACTAGCTAACTATGCCGAAAAAAATAATTGGAATGTCATAGGATTTTTGAATAATGATATGATAGGAAACATACAAGGCGTTGATGGCGTAATTGATAATCGTGAGTTTAGAATCTTCTCTGAGCCAACTGATCCCACCGAAACAGATCGCCAGCGTGGAGCTCGCAGGTTCTACGGCGGCGAGGTTGACGGAATTTCCAGACAATTGGCCAGATATTTGCACAACAGTGTACAAACGTACATGCCAGAGATGCGACCTATGATGGTGTATCGATTGGACCGTTTTGGCCGTGGTGGTCATCACAGACCTTTTAATGATCTAGGTTTTGCGGGTATACGCATTATGGAAGCTCATGAAAACTACACACAACAACACCAAGACATCAGGACAGAAAATGGAATCGCCTATGGCGACGTCGTAGAGCACGTGAATTTTCCTTATGCAAGAAAGCTTACCGCTGTTAATGCTATCAATCTAGCACAATTGGCTTGGGCACCTACCCGACCGCAAAATGTCAAAATAGGCGGTATTGTTGAAGCCAATGCAAAATTGAAATGGGATGCCGTCAAGGGTGCAGCTGGTTATAAGGTGTACTGGCGAGATACTACGAGTCCAACTTGGGACCATTCTAGATATGTAGGCAATGTGACAGAATTTGAACTGGAAGGCATCGTGATCGATAACTTTTTCTTTGGCGTGGCGGCCGTCGGCGCCGATGGTGTCGAGAGCATCGTTTCGTTTCCATCTGGTATCATGAGATAACTAAAATAAGATTGAAGAAGAAAATACCCGATAATGGGTATTTTTTTTTGTCATAAATTGAAGGAGTTTTGAACTGAACCCAAAAAGCCATTTACATGAGTCAATCAAATTCTCTAATCGTTGTATCTGAAGATACTTGCTATAATCCTGTAAATATTTATTCTAAAAATGGAATACATGTCATCGCATTTTTTGAATGGAGCGATAAGTTTTCATTTGCATCTGTTGTTTTTAGTCAAATGCCAGGCGATAAACAAGTAGGAAAGGTAAAGTTTCAAAATGAAATGATACATATCACATTGGAACAAGGCGCCAAACCTTTGAAAACATTTAATCTTAACAAAAAACTTGAAAAAAATAAAGAATATCCTACTGTAATCGACTTAAATGATCACAAGATTGAAGATCCTACCGTCAGTGGCGGCACTATTATAAGAAGGAATCCTTGATGATTAAAAAAGTATTATTCATCATCATTGTGCTGTTTCTATCGTGGCAAACCTTTGGTCAGGCAAGTCTTTTGGATAGCATTCAAAAAAAACATGATGTTGGTGCTTATAAAGATGGCAGAAAAATTTTATTGGAAGTAGATACCACGGACTTCACAGAATTACAAAAAAGCAAATACTTGTATGTTCACGCTATTTCACACATCAATATTGAAGGTGAGATGCAAGAGACTTACAATACTCTATTGAATGCTAAAAAGTTAGTTGGTGAAAGAGATTTGTCACTTCTGTTTAATATAAATGATGAGCTTATTTATTCTCAATATTCATTGGTACAGGTAGAAAGTACTGCTAATGAGTTAATGGATGAGAATTGTGCCATTGCTCAAATAATTAAAAAACCCGATGCACTTATAGGATGTAATTCTTATAAATACATGCGTATCGACGACGATGATCCTTTAGAATATGAAAAAAAACTTGCGTTATTGCATGATTCAAGGTCACTAGCTTTTAATGCTAATTTAGACCGAGTAGAAGGAAATATGTTAATAAACATAGCTACTACACACGAATTGGGGCAGCGATTTGATTCGGCGCTATACTATTACAATAAATCAAAACAGTTTGTTGAGAAAAAAAATTATGCGCCAACTACTATAGTTTATTATTCGAATCTAGGATATACCTACATACAATTGAAAAGGTATGATGAAGCCATAGAGGTTTTGAACAAAGCTTTGGAGCTATCTGAAGCTCAAGATTTACAACCTAATAAGTCCAAAATATTGATGAATCTAGCGACTGCCTATGAGAGATCAAATGATTATCAAAAGAGTTCTGAAACTTATCAGAAAGTGATAGCCTACTCAAATGAAAAAAATGAAACGGTTCGTTTCAACAACTTACAAGAACTAGAAACCAAATATCAAGTCCAAGAACGCAAACTAGAAAACGCAGAACTAGCAGCAGAAAACGAGCGGCAAACCACGATGACAATAGCCGTTGCAGGCAGCGCTTTAACCCTGTTTCTTATAGGTGGTTTTGTGTATAACAATCAACGCAAGAAAAAGCGACTCGCAGAGCAAGAAGCCGAACTTGAAAAGCAACGCGCCGACAACCTTTTGAAAAACCAAGAGCTCGCTACTATAGACGCGATGATCACAGGCCAAGAGAAGGAACGCCGCAAAATTGCTGGAGAATTGCACGATGATCTAGGCAGTTCTATGACAACTATGCGATTGTATTTTGACCAGATAAGCAACAGCCTGAAAACGAGTGAAGATCAAGATATATACAACCGCACCAAGGCGTTGCTTGACGATACTTATCAAACGGTACGCAGCATGTCACACCGCATGCATTATGGCGTGATGGCTAGTAAGGGTCTGGTACCATCAGTGCAATCTCTAGCACAACGTATTAGCGACAGCAAGGCTATACAGATTGAGGTGATCACACATAAAATGGATCGTAATCTAGAGAACTCGCTGGAGCTCAATATTTTCCGTATCGTTCAGGAGTTGCTGAGCAATATTGTAAAGCATGCTGGTGCAAAACACGCAACCGTCAACCTTATAGGAGGTGATGATAGCATTCACATCATGGTAGAAGACGACGGCCATGGTTTTGATACGACTTTAAAACGCAAAAAAGAAGGCATGGGATTGTACAGTATAGAAACTCGGCTTGAAGACATCGATGGTACTGTAGAAGTGGACAGCACCATCAATCACGGCACTACCGTAACCATTGAAATACCCTTAATATGATACAGTTGATGATTGTTGAGGATCATAAATCCTTGATTGACGGTCTGGAACTCCTGATCAAGAACGATCCTGATATTGAGGTGGTCGCCACAGCAACAGATGGAACTGAACTGCTCAAGATTCTAGAACATAAAAAAGCCCATTTGATCCTGACCGACATCAGCATGCCTAAGATGAATGGTATAGAATTGTGCACGCAGGTGAAAGAGAAATATCCAGCGGTAAAAGTGGTAGCGTTTACTATGTTTGATGATGCCACCGCTGTAAAGGATATGCTGCAAGCAGGCGCAGATGGTTACCTATTGAAAACCAGATCACTGCAAGAAGTGCTTGAATCTGTAAAAAAAGTAATGCAAGGCGAGACTGTGGTTGATGCCTCCATTGATCCTAAACTAGCGGAAAGCACTACTGTTATCGATGACGATATTCTCTCACGCAGCGAGCGCGAGATACTCAAACTGATTGCCGCTGGCAATAATAGCACAGAGATTGCGGCCATACGCCACACAGCGGTAAGCACCATCCACAAACACCGCAAGAACATGATCATGAAGCTAGGTTTGCATGGAAAAGGCGAGCTGCTGCGCTATGCGCTACAAAAACACGCGCATTACCGTTAGACCAATAGGTCATTCTTTCTTTTATGCGAGTCTTAATCACTTGCCATGAAGCAAACTAGCAGTGACTTAGAATGGTGTATCCTAGTTTGATTCTATAATATCGCATGTAGTTTTTTAGCTTTCGCGAAAGCGTAATCATCAACCATCATATCAAAAAATACCCAATAATGGGTATGGTATCGCCTGTCCTGCATCATTAATTTTAACGTGTTCATTGAAAAATGAGCACTTGGGGAAAAGAGAGCAGATCTGTTCTCTTATAACTACCAGGCCTGGTGTCTGGTAGTTTTTTTATGAATTTATATGGATATGTAATTAATGTATCTTTGATCCTTTATTGATTTGTAAACATGAAGGCACTTAAGTACATTTTTATACTATTACTTGTATTGATTATCGCTGGCGCAGTCTATTTTTCGCTCCAAGATGGATCTTATGAGACTGAAAGCAAGCAACTTGTAGAGGCACCTGTAGATCTAGTCTACAGTGAACTGGCAGACTTTTCTAATTGGGAAAAGTGGTATGAACGGGCTCAAAATGAAGATTACAGCGCGAGTTTGAGTAATCAAACCGCTGGCGTGGATGCCGTCTATACCTATAATAGCGATGATGGTAATGGTACCATAACCGTTGAGCGTCTGGATCCCAACAAGAGTATTGAATATGCTATAAATCATGATGGACGCCTAGGCAAACGTGAAGCGACCTTGTCGATCGACCTGCAAAAGCAAGAAATAGGAACGCTGGTCACCAGCGCAATAAAGGGTGATCAAGATCTAGGAAGTAAAATTTTCACCACTCTTACAGGCGCAGATCTAGCCAACAACTGGGAAAACAATATTACCGCTACCGTTGAAAATATGGAGAGCGTTCTCGAGGAAAAAATGAACCTCAAAACCATTAATGTTGATGGTCTTATACAATATAGCGGTGGCTACTATCTCTATATGTCGTCGAGTTCTACCATGGCAAATTTTTCTAATCTACAGTCGCAAATGACACAGCAGATACGCAGTTTTATGCAGGCTAATAACATCGATACTTATGGCGCGCCCATGGTTATTTACGAGAAATTTGACGAGCCACGCGAGAATGTCATCTTTAGTGCTGCTATACCGGTACAAAATCGTATCCTGACCGGTGTGGACAGTAAGATCCTATGTGGTTTTATGGAGCCAGGAAGCGCTGTAAAGGTCACTTTAAAAGGAAAATATAAGTATCTCGAGGAAGCCTGGAATAAAGCAGAAAACTATATAGTAGTAAATGGACTGGAAAAGTCTGAAGTGCCACCATATGAGGTCTATAAAACAGATCCCTACAAAACACCTAACCCAGCAAACTACTTGACTGAAATATACATTCCTATAAAGTGATAGGTAAATTATTGGTATTAGTTTTTGTTGGTGGTGGTTTAGGTAGCACGTTGAGATATTCGTTTTCGCTATGGCTTAATCAAGATGGTATCAAGTGGATTCCTACAATGCTGGTAAATGTCTTAGGATGTTTACTTCTGGGTACGCTCCTAGCCTATTATAATAAAGAACAATTGAGCAGCAGTTGGTACTTATTTGCCGCAGTAGGATTTTGTGGTGGATTGACCACATTTTCAACTTTTTCTGCAGAATTTTTTCTATTCCTAAAAGACCAAAACTACATCGCCGCAACAGGTTATGTTGCGGCGACAATAGTATTGGGCATCGCGGCCATCACAGCCGCTTATGCATTCACAGGTAAACTGATTAATTAGTTTGTAGCAACTTGCGTTTGACGACGCAGTTTGCGAGCCTTTTTGGTTTTTTGCGTCCAAAAAAGTAATTTACCGAAAAGTAAAATCACTAAAATGTCTGCTGCAACAAGAAAGGTAATCCTTACTGCAGTGCTGCCTGTAAATTCGAAGGTAAAACCTACAAGACCAGTGACAACTGTTAAGATAAAAAGGATGAGTATATATTTATTCATGAGTTTAATTTTTATGTAAAAATAATTTCTTGAACAGCTGTAAAAAGTTAACAGTAACGGAATTACCTATAAATTAACTATAATGAGAAAAAGATTGTTAAACATAGTCATCCTCATGATGGCATTGTCATCATGTAGCGAGGAAAAGAAATCTTTAAATGACATCGCTGACACAAATTTAGGAGCTGATGAAACTTATAGTAATGTCTATAATGTTGGTTTTCTTATCTCTGATGGAGTGTATAACACAGAGCTCACGTCACCTTATGATATATTTCAGCACACGATTTATCGCGATAGCATCAAGCCTATGAATGTTTTTACAGTGGCACAAGTAGATACTGTGGTCACCACTTTTGAAGGCTTACGCCTGTTGCCTGACTATACTTTTAAAAATGCTCCTGACATCGATATTCTTGTAGTTCCTAGTGCAGAGCATCACCTAGATACAGATCTTGAAAACGAAGAACTCATTGCCTTTGTAAAAAGCACTGGAGAAAAAGCCATGTATGTCACCAGTCATTGCGATGTCGCTTTTGTACTTGCGCAAGCTGGTTTACTCGATGGCAAAGTAAGTACCACATTCCCATCTGATATTGATTTGATGCGTAAGACATTTCCAGACCTTGATGTACGCAAGGATGTGCTATTTGTTCATGACCACAATGTTATTACCAGTGCTGGTGGCGCACGATCCTTTGAAGCAGCTCTTTACCTTACCGACATGTTATATGGTAAGAAGATAGCCCAAAGTCTAGCTGGTGGCTTGGTGCTAGATTACGACCTAAGCAATTATCCACATTTGATTGTGGATTGATTATTTATTAAGTGACTCAACCGCCTTTCTGTATGAGTCTGGCATCTCGCCAAATTCTTCCATGCCTTGCTCGCTCATTTGATCTTTTACCTGTCGCCAATCTTCCGCAGTTGGTTGTACTGCTTTTTGTTCTTTTGCGCGTGCTGGCTCATAAGTTAAGTAAGCATAACTAGGAAAATGATCACTACCAAAGTTGACACCAGTGCCTGATTCTTCATGAAAAAATTGCGGAGCAATCAATATGTGATCCAGCGGCCATCTAAAGAAGAAATACTGTGCATGAAACGTATTGTAAAATCCACGACCTATGCGCAGGTCTAATAACTTAGCGACCGTTTTAGTTAACTCAGTACTGTCGGACCAGGCCACGTCATTAAAATCTCCCAAAACAATTACAGGTAGCTCTGACTTGTTACTCATGAGTGCCGTTTTCATAAGCTCTGTATCGCGATCTGTGCTCATATCATTGTGCTGCGGCATGGGTGGCGTTGGGTGAATGGCATATAATTGGAATAAATTACCATTGCGCATCTCTACCTGGGCGTGAATAGAAGGTATTTTAGGATCCACCATAAACTGCACGCTGGTGTTAGATAACGGTAGCTTAGAATATACCAGCATTCCATAAGTATTATCCTGCGGCTGTTCAACCTTATAAGGATAATCATCACCTATGGCAATTCTAATCTCATTCATCCAGCGGTCATTAGTTTCTGTAAAAACAATTAGATCTGGTTGTCGTTCACTAATTTCATCAAACAGCTTTTCGTTTTTCTTATTTGACTGCAACACATTTGCTGTATAAATCTTCAAACGATCTTCATCATTTACTTGTGAACTGCTTTCTAGAACTTCAAGACCAACTATAGGTGTATAATCGAGGATCTTGGAACATTGAAAAACAAAACATCCCAGCAACACTGTGATGTACAAATAGTCATTAATCCATTTAGGATTAAAAGTGACAAAATACAGGATGATCGCAAGAAGCGTGAATCCTGTCAACTGTAAATGAGGAAAGTCAAAAATGCGCACCCACCAAAAATCTGCAGCGATAAGTGGCATGAGTGACAATAGCGCTGCGATTAAGCCTACTACTTGAAAAACGATTCTCAATTTCATGAGGATACCCTTTAAGAGTGATGCCATCTATTTATTATATATGGATGACAATTGAGTGGTTGTAAATCAACCAAAAGCGTCCGGTTCAAAATCTTGATTCCCGATACTCTTAGGGTTAGGACCCCATTGATTCGTACCGTGCTTGCTGTCCTCTACTAGAAAGATGAGCAAGATAATACCGCCTACAAACGGTATAAAGCTAATTAAATAATACCAGGCACTGCGACCCGTATCGTGCAATCTCCTCGCAACAACAGCTAGACTAGGAATTATTGTCGCCAGTGCATACAGCACGATCAAGATGTAGACAATAATAGCTGGTGCAGTAGCCTCAGCAGCTGCAAACGCGATGAGAGGTATCGATAAAGCAATGACCACTAAAAAATTGAACAACTGGAAATACCAATATTCTGACCGGCGTGCGCGTCCAGAGAAATTGGCATAATTGTTAAAAACCTTCTTGACATAATCCATCATACCTGCTTGCTCACTACTGGAGTCAAACGGCTCACGATTACGTCGAGAACGATAATTAGAATTGTCAGCGGTTGGGTCAAAATTGCTCATAGTTATATTGGTTGGTAGTGCAATATAATTTTTTCTTGTTACGCTTTCGCGAAAGCATAATAAAAATAACCGTAAACAATAAACACAATTTGATTAGAAAGGATAGCCTATCGCAAAATTGAAGACAGGACTGGTGAAATCGTTTACCCAACGTTCACCTTCAGGCTCTGATGGATCGTGAAGTGGCGCTGCAAGGTCAAAACGTATTACGAAACCTTGAATATCAACGCGCACGCCAGCACCAGCGCCTATTCCCAACTCATTGATAAAGTTGCTTGTGAACTCGCCACCTTCTACACCGTTGCCAGTTGTATTCCACACATTACCAGCATCTGCAAAGACGGCGCCCTTGATGTAATTGAAAATCGGGAAACGATATTCTACATTTGCCTCTAGTCTCAAATTACCCGATTGATCAAAAAATGATCGATTATCATCCTGCGGTGGATCATAGGTTCCAGGACCCAGCGATCTTGTTCTAAAGGCACGAACGCTATAGGCGCCACCTGAGAAATATTGCTTACTGAAGGGCATCACATCGCTATTGCCATAAGGCTTACCTAATCCCGCAAAAAACCTCGTGGCGATACGGCTATCCTCACTTAATAGATAGTGGTACCTAAAATCGACATCTGCCTTGACGTATTGCGCAAACTCTTGACCAAAAATGGCACCGTTACCTTCATCATTTTCAGGTGCGACCAGACTCAAGCTGTTACCAGCCACATCAAGAATGGTATTGACATAGAACATGCTGCGTCTATCAGTGCGTATCAAACCGTTATAAGTAAATGAATAAATAGAACCTGCGATCAATTGCTGCTCAAAACTGTTGTCAAGAAATGGGTTGTCCATTCTTATTTGCATGAATTCTTCTGACTCGTTTAAAAGATTGACATAGTTAATCGATATTGGATCGAGCTCGTGCGTGACATATTTATTTGCTTGCCATATGTAACCAAAGTTGGTGGTAAAAGTTAATAAACTATATAACTGGCTGCGTGTCAGTAGATCCACCTCAACTCCTATTTTAGTCTTTGGAACGCTGTAGTCAAAGAAATCTTTATCAAATTTATAAGGGAATAACAGTCGTGGGAAAATGAGATCTGCACCTAAAGCAAACTCTGTACTGGTAAGTCCAGCCTGGTCGCCACTAGCGATTTGCACCTCATAAGCGGCAGTGGCATTAATATTAAGTACTTCACCGCCTTTAAAAAGATTGCGATTTGAAAAGGTGACGCCTAGATTGGGGCCTGCAAAGTCATTTGATTTTGTAACGCCTTGCAGCTCTGCACGTATAGAACGTTTTGATAGCGGTGATAGAAATATGTTTGCCTCGAGAAAATTGAGGCTATCGTTAGCCTCCTCTTTAATCTCATTGTATTCAATATTTACAAATTTGTACGCGCCTATGGTACCCAAACGACGGCTGGTACCTTTTGATTTTTTGGGACTATATAAATCACCTTCTTCAATGACGATAAATGGATCTAGTCTTTTAGGTTTGAAAAATTCAATATCCTGTATGAAGTTCTTGTCGTTGTATCTAGTGGTGTCGTGTGCTACAGAATCTGCACCTACAATGTGATGTGGATAAATGTTTACTTTGGATACTTTATACGGCTTCACCGATTTTGAGGGAACGTCTTTTTTGAGCTTAAGAAATAGATCAAACTTGCGGTTATCGTACTGGTTTGTATCTGCCTGAAAAATTAAAAATCCGGAATTGAAATTATAATATCCTTTATTCTTGAGGTTTTGATCAATGCGTTCTCGCTCCAGCTTCATAGCAGATAGATCAAATCGTGAACCTACTTTAATGGGCGATTCCTTAACCTGTGCTTCCAGCACATCATAAAACGGTATAGAATCTCGATCTACCGTATAGGTTTTCATGGTATAGGGCTGCGGTAGCTGTATATTGTACTTGACGGTAGCTCGTTGTGCGGCAGTGTCTCGATCGACACCAGATGTAATACCGCTAAAGAAAAAACCGCGATTCTCCAGTCGATTGCGCAATATATCTCGAGTGCCTTCTTCCTCTACTTGAGAAAGGTAAACCGGTTCCTCGCCTATTTTGCGTTCTAAAAATCTAGAGATAAATCCAGCGCTGTCTTTCTTGACCTTATAATGATAGTATAAGCCTGGCTGTAGCCCCAAGATTTTTGAATTCGGCTCTGGGTTAAGGACTTTTTGTAGTTCTGCCTTGAGAGCTTTTACATCTTTTACAGTGGCCGCACTATCCACATTTACCTCAATTTTGTAAGCGTCTAGTAGCAATTCATCCTCAGGAATATACTTCTGCACATTGCAGGAGGTAAAGAACATAGCAGCAACTACTATTGCTAGTACACTTCTAGAAATGGACATCATGTTTATACGTGAATTTATTATGCGTCTCATCTACTGCTTTTCTGGTTGTGAAGAATCGTCATTATTTTCTTCTTTCAAGGCATCCTTTTTTCTTTGATCCTTCTCGCGCTGCTCTTCTTCTTCTCTTTTAGCCTGTGCGGCTTCTTCTTGAACTGTCTTCTTGAATAGATTAGAGAATTTGTTGAACTCTCTCGTAAAAATGACTGATATACCACTAATGACTAGTTGACCGTCGATGATGTTATCAAATTCATTGCGACGGAAACCTCTCAACTTCCACTTACCTTGTGGCGTTAACAGGTATTGAATATTCACATTACCTAAAACGGGCGCCCTATCGTTATCGCTAGAATTACCTTCTACACCTACATCAGTACCTACACTTACAATCAATCTATCATCCAGAAGTTTCTTGCTGGCGCTTACTTCAAGGTCTGTACGTTGCTGGCTACCACCACCAGAATAATCTGTATAACTGTCCAAACCAAAGTTGAGTTCTACACCAGTATTGCCCAATAACTTACCGCCAAATTGATTTAATTGATCACTCAAAGCCTGATTGATGTTGTCACGCGCTATAGAAGCCGTACCACCACCAGCACCATCTGATCCACGAGTAGGGAAAAACTTATTGAGCACCAATAGAGAAAATACCTGCTTATTAAGTTCCTGCTCTTGCGAATTGAGTTGTTGCACCGTACCATAAACCTCGCCGCCGGCATAGCCCTGTGCATCTTCAGGCATGTCAAGTTTAAAGCTAATTTCAGGGGTCATGAGTTGACCATCGACATCTAGATAAACGAGAAAATCAAGTTCTTGCCTATAGATGGTATTGGTACCTAGATCTGCGCCACTGGTTCTTGCTGCCATTAGCGGGCTGGCACTTGTCTCTATATCATAAACTGCGCGTACATCCATATTTGCGTCAAATGGATCGCCAGACCAGGAAACCGTACTACCCTTTTGTAAACTAAAACGGCGGTTCACAATCTCATAAAGACTTAGCTCATAGCCACCTTCTTCAACCGTGTACAATCCTGCCAGTGTTAAGCGACCATTGGGATACATGTGAAATTGAAGATCTGCCTTACCAGACACTTGAAGATTGTCACCAGTATTGGGATCAACAATAATATTGAGCTTTGCGCCTTCGGTAACTTGGATATTTGCTTCAATGTCAAACCCTGTGACAACCGCACTTTCATCTTCAGTTTGGGTGAGTATGGCATCGGGATTTTCCTTATTTACAAACTGTACTATACCATCGCGCTGAACTAGATTAACCTCTGCAGCAGGAATGACATAGGTAAAGTCAGTCTCGTCGTCAATTTTAATTCTACCATCAACTATTGGAATGGCCAGGTCACCCTTAATAGTGGCGCTTGCGTCAAATGTTGCCTTACCATAATATAGATCATTGTCCTCACTACTAGAATCAAGAGCTGTAAATTGGTTTGCCTCTACTGAAAGATTAAATGTTGGGTTGATCAAATTTTCTGTGCCTATGAAACCGTCCACATTAATGTCATGATCTTCCTCGTCCTTGATTGTAAAATTGTTGAGCGTCACACCATCATTATCTAGATTGATAGACTCGTTGTCTATATGATACGGCGCGTTGAGCATGCTTACTGTAAAAGCAGTCTCGTTAAAATTCAAATCACCTTGATAAATGGGTTCTACAGTAGTACCTGTCAATGAAATGTTACCAGACAAGTAGCCACTACCATCTTCTAGAAATTCCTGCGAAAGACCAGCGATGGTTTCCATATTGATCCTGCGCATTTGCAGTTCCATATCAAGTTGTGCGGCATTTTCATCTGCCACGTATCCACCTATCAACTCTACATCTACATTATCGCCTTGTACCAGCAAATCAAGATCATAGGTTCCATTACCATTTGACGATGCGTCAAGATCTAATTGACCTAATGGTGTTTCAAGCGCTGTCAAATCTGTAATAGTGAGATCTGCTACTATACCAATAGCGCCGAATAGGTCTTCAAAAATCACCTCGCCATTCATGGTTCCCGTAGCGATCTTCTCATCTGGATTGAGGTAGCTGAGAATTGACTGTAATTTAAAATTTTCCAGCAGCAATCCTAGGTGATCTACTTCTTCCTGCGGTAGGTCTGTTCGCAATTCAATGGATTGCGCATTATTAGAAAGCCTAAAATTGCGAGCCTTGAGCTTACTCTCGCCATAGGCTAGCTCGTTATCTTCGGCAATTGTCCAGTTTTTCTTGTTTAGGATGAAATCGTCCAGCGATAAATTAAATATCAAGTTATCAATTCCTTGTATGTCACGCTTTCGCGAAAGCTTACTCGCCACGTGCATTAATCGCTCCTCACCATCATAACTGGTAAAATCAAGATCTAGAACATTTTGTGAAACTTTACCGTTGAGAGTTGTGCGCTGTACATCTAGAGGATCAAATTTCATCCCTTTGAATGCGATGTCAAAGCCTAGACTCTGCTCGTCTGATTGAGATTTAATAATCAGACTATCAATCTCGCTGCCTGCATATTTTACATAGGGTACGACGATATCACTGGAAAGTTTGCGTGCCTGCTCGTCAAAGTTTACCGCAAGAGTTATGGTGTCCAATGACTGCAATTGCGGTAGGATCACGTCACGCAATATGGGTGCTGGCGTGATACTACCCTTAATTTTCATTTTGACTGGTTGAGCAGTATCGTTAGGTATCTCGTCTCTTAAATAGCGATCCACATGCCTACCTAAAGCGGCTATCAATGAAGATGGATCTGTATTTGAACGCAGCTCTAGATCCAGCATTCTATTGGCGACGTCCATAGATGTACTATCAGTACGCACGTATGCATCAATATCGACATCACCCAATAAATAAGACTGGTTGTCAAACACAGCGATACCTTCTTCAATATTTGAGCTTACCGTGTAGTTAGTGGCATCGCCCTCAAAAAAGGCGTAAATTTCTCCAGCGGCTTTTACATTTTGGTTGGTAATCCCAAAGGCATTGAGATCGATACCTTCAATGATCAATTCAAGATTAGCCTGACTGGCGATACTGTCCAGCGCGACGATAGCCTCAAGATTTGCGTTGATGTTGTCATCCTTATAAGAAGAGGTCAATTCGCCTTCACCGTTTTCAATCTCACCTTTTAGCGGCAAGTTTTTAATCTCGTAATCTTTGTAAGTAAAACTCGTGACAGTAGCATCAAGCGTTGCGTCCAAAGTATTTATGGTCGTTCCTGATCCTTCTGTATCTAGTTCTAGATTTAAAATTCCTAGCTGCTCGTTTTGCAAAATGTTTCCTAGATTGAGCTCTATAACTTGCATATCTGCAGCAAAAGCAATGGTTTTTGTATTCTTGTAATTTCCTTTTAATTCTACGTTACCTTCGGTAGTGGCTAGTGTTGCCACAGCGTCCATGTTTTGTAACGTTCCTTGAACGTCAGCAACAAGGCTTACATTTTCTGGATACTTCACACCCGATTCTTGCTCGTCCATGAACGTATTCAGGTCCGCGCGATTGGTTTTGATCTGCGCTCTAGGAAAGTTGACAAACAGATTATCAGGATCCATGGCGTTTTGCACATTACCAGATGCCGATACAGTTGTATTGTTGCCCCAAGTCAAATTGAAACTAGGTATCTGCATGTCCCGCGTGGTTCCGCGTGCTTGAAGGTTTCCACGGACATCACGTTGGGCAAGTTTGGCGAGATATTGATTTTCTCTCAACGCTGGCTGGAACCTAAAAATATCTGCAAGATCAAAAACGTATCTATCAAAGTTGACCTGAACTTTTAATTGGTCAGGTTGATTGACTAGCGCATCTAAATCTTTATAAGTTACACGAGCATCACCTTGTAGGATGTTGTTATTAATGTGAGCGTCGAGACCTGCAATTGAAACATTTGTTCTGGTGAGCTCGACATTTGCCGCAAATTGCTTGACGTTAATACCAGATGCTTCCTGCATTTGTAATTCTTCCAATTCTAATTGTGCGCTGTCGTCACCCAATTTGATAATCGGCGAGATTAGATTGAATCCTTTTACATCAATCGCATTAGGATTGAAAGTTCCTTGAGTGGGTTGCTGATTGTTAACATTATACTCAAGGTTGTTGTTTACCAGGTTCAAATCCTGTAGATCGATTCTTATATCTGGCCATTCAAAACCCTGTGCATCTGGCTTGTCGCCATCATCTTGAGGATCTGTATCATTATCTACTAACGAATCCTGCATGACGATTTTGACATTGGAATCCAGCATATCGAAGTAAGACAAGGCATAATCATTCTTGCCTACATCTGCTCTGGTGATTTCGGTCTCTAAGACTTTGAAAAATGAATCAATATTGATTTGATCTGGTACCGACTCATATCCCATGAGCACATTGTCCAGTCGTATTTTACCTACCGTGATTTGAGGTTGCGGCGAGTTGTTGGCATCATCTACTAGGGCCTCGCCTATGGTAGTATCGGTGTTAGGACTGTAATCGGTGGTAGATTGGGTGATTTTGGTTACTGTATCCTTATCGTAAGCGATGATAGCGTCTGCGAGAACAATCTCATCAATGTCAATGATCATTTCCTGCAGATCCAGTTTATCCATGGAAAAGTCCAGTGAACCAAATTTGACCAATCCATCAATATCTTGAACCTCATCTTGTAGCGTGATATCAAAGTCTGTAAAACTCAAATCGCCGATATCCAGCGTTAATGGTTCTGGCGTTGCCGTGGTATCCACAGTCACAAAAGTATCCATCAAAAACTGATAGTTGAATCCACTTGCGGTGTCCTGTCTCTTGATGCGTGCGACAAGTCCATTCCATTTGGCACTATTGATGGCTATGCCACCACCTTGAATGATGGGTAAAATAGGAATATCTGCCTCTAAAGATCTTGAATAAACTAAAGTATCGCCTCTTAGATCTTCCAGGTACAATCCATCCAACTGGATATTACCATCGAATGTGATGAAGAGATGCTCAATGTCAAGATTAGTTCCTGTTTCTTTCTCCACGTACTTGACGGCCTCGCCTACAATGATATTTTGTCCCCAAGGACTGCGTATGAATAGTAATAATAGAATGAGAAAAATCAGAATACCCAACATCACGCGACCTATGCGTCGCAGCCACCTATACTTCTTAGGCTGGGCAGTTTTCTCTTGTGTCTGTTCTTCCAATTTTAGGGTTCTAGGCGGTTGTAAAGGTTTGACTTTGCAAATTGCTAATTAACTAACGTTCAGACCGCTTTGAACAGGATAAAATTGTGTTAATAAATGAGAGAGGCTGAAACAAAAAAAGCCGCAGCAAGTGCGGCTTTAATAGTGCAAAAATGAAATCTCTACCCACCAAAAAGTTTGCAGGTCTATAAAAGTTTTACTGGTCAAACACTTCGGCTACGCTCAGTGTAAGCGATCTCCAAGGTTTTGCAGAGCAAAGTCAAGAGTCTTCTTACATATTACGCCTATACTGCCCACCTACTTCAAACAACGCCTCGGTGATCTGGCCTAGCGTACAGACTTTTGTAGCTTCCATCAAGTGTTCAAAGATGTTTTCTTGTTGTACTGCAGCTTGTTGTATGCTGGATAACTGTTGCTGTTGCGCTTTCGCGAAAGCGGAATGCAAACCATTTTTTGTAGCAATTTGTGCTTGCTTTTCCTCTTCTGTGGCGCGTATGACCTCAGCAGGTAAAACCGTTGGGCTACCTTTTGAACTCAAGAACGTGTTCACACCAATGATTGGGAACTCGCCTGTGTGTTTCAACATCTCGTAGTGCATAGATTCTTCCTGAATCTTGCTGCGCTGATACATGGTTTCCATCGCGCCCAGCACGCCGCCACGCTCTGTGATGCGATCAAATTCCTGCAGGACAGCATTCTCAACTAATTCTGTCAACTCTTCAATGATAAAAGCTCCTTGGATTGGGTTCTCGTTTTTGGTGAGACCCAACTCTTTGTTGATGATCAACTGGATGGCCATCGCACGTCTTACAGATTCCTCAGTAGGTGTGGTAATGGCCTCGTCATAAGCATTGGTATGCAATGAGTTACAGTTGTCATTGATAGCGTAAAGTGCTTGCAATGTCGTCCTGATATCGTTAAAATCAATCTCTTGTGCGTGCAATGATCTACCACTGGTCTGAATATGGTATTTCAACATCTGCGCTCGCGGATTTGCACCGTACTTGTGCTTCATGGCTTTGGCCCAAATCTTACGCGCCACACGACCTATCACAGAATATTCTGGATCGATACCATTTGAGAAGAAGAAACTCAGGTTAGGACCAAATTTATTGATGTCCATACCACGGCTCAGGTAATACTCTACATAGGTAAATCCATTAGCCAGCGTGAACGCCAGCTGCGTAATCGGATTTGCTCCAGCCTCGGCAATGTGATAACCAGAAATCGACACACTATAGAAATTGCGTACTTTTTCTTCAATAAAATATTCCTGAACGTCACCCATGAGACGAAGTGCAAATTCGGTCGAGAAAATACAGGTATTTTGCGCCTGATCTTCTTTTAAAATATCTGCCTGTACCGTACCGCGCACTTGAGCTAGCGTTTCTTTCTTGATGCGATCATAATTTGCCGCATCCAGAACTTGGTCTCCAGTAAGACCTAACAACATAAGGCCTAAACCATCGTTGCCTTCTGGCAGTTTGCTGGTATCTACAGATCCGTTTTTAGAATATACTTTATCGCCATCAGCATTGAGATATGATGGACGATCTACATTATTATCGTCATAGACCTCCTTGAGCTTTGCTTCTACTCGATCGCCTAAATCATTTTCTTTGATAAAGCGCTCACAATTCTGATCTATGGCAGCATTCATAAAGAAACCTAGCAACATAGGCGCTGGCCCGTTGATGGTCATCGATACAGATGTCATGGGATGAGACAAATCAAATCCAGAATAGAGCTTTTTGGCATCATCCAGACAGCAAATGCTTACACCTGCATTACCGATTTTACCATAAATATCTGGTCTCAAACCTGGATCATTACCATAAAGCGTGACACTATCAAAGGCTGTACTCAAACGCTTTGCGGGCATCCCTAAACTCACATAGTGAAAACGCCTGTTGGTACGTTCTGGGCCGCCTTCTCCTGCAAACATTCTTGTAGGATCCTCGCCAGTACGTTTGAACGGATACAATCCTGCGGTATAAGGAAACTCGCCCGGAACATTTTCCTGTAAACACCACTTGAGAATATCACCCCAAGCGCTGTATTTAGGTAAGGCTACTTTTGGTATTGGCTGGTGTGATAAGGACTCTGTATGCGTCTCAATCTTGATGACTTTATCACGCACCTTGAATTCATAAATAGGCTGCTTGTATTTATTGACCTTATCATCCCAAGTAGTGATAATTTCCCAATTGTAGGGATCTAGATCTTTGAGCGTTTTGTTGAATTGGGCAACTAATAAAGTGATGAGTTCAGAGTTATGAGTTAAGAGTAAATCCTCATTCAATCCTTTTTCAGCTAGTAACTCTGAACTTTGAACTCCAAACTCTGAACTTAAAACGGCCTGAATAGTCTTGTAAACACCATATAACTTCTGAGCAACCTCTGCTTGTACACTTGTTGTGTTATCATAAGCTCTGTTGCTTTCGGCAATCTCGCTTAGGTATCGTGTGCGCGCTGGTGGAATAACAAATATCTTCTCGCTTTGCTCCTTGATCAAATCTTGAGTTGGCGTGAGATCGACACCAGTCTTTTTGGTGACTTCCAGCATGAGCGACTCATATAAAGCGTTCATTCCCGGATCGTTAAATTGGCTTGCGATCGTTCCATAAACCGGCAAGGTTTCTGGATCTGCTTCCCAAAGATTGTGATTGCGCTGATATTGCTTCTTTACATCTCGCAACGCATCCAGTGATCCACGTTTGTCGAACTTGTTGATGGCAACCAGATCAGCAAAATCAAGCATGTCGATTTTTTCTAGCTGTGTAGCGGCACCAAATTCTGGTGTCATTACATACAATGAGACATCGCTGTGTTCTAAAATCTCAGTATCGCTTTGCCCAATACCGCTAGTTTCAAGGATAATCAGATCATAGTCTGCAGCCTTGAGCACATCTACTGCTTCTTGAACGTGTTTGGAAAGTGCGAGATTGGATTGTCGTGTTGCCAATGATCTCATGTAAACACGATCGTTATTGATGGCGTTCATTCTAATACGGTCTCCTAGGAGCGCGCCGCCAGTCTTACGTTTTGATGGGTCAACCGATATGATCCCGATATTTTTCTCTGGGAAATCAATAAGAAATCTGCGTATCAATTCGTCAACTAGTGATGATTTTCCCGCACCACCAGTTCCTGTGATCCCTAATACAGGTGCTTGCTTTGGTGTTTTGTCTGCTTCGACAAAGTGTTTTTCAAAATCCTCATGACGATTCTCTGCCAATGATATCAATCTAGCAATTGTAGGCACGTGGTTTTGCAGTAATTCTCCATTTAATTGCGCTTTCGCGAAAGCGGGAACTTCAACATCACACTGCTTGACCAAATCATTGATCATTCCCTGCAAGCCCATCTCACGACCATCGTCTGGACTGTAGATGCGCGTGATGCCGTAATCCATGAGTTCTTTTATCTCCGATGGCAAGATCACGCCGCCGCCGCCGCCAAAAATCTTAATATGACCAGCGCCTTTCTCTTGCAGCAGATCATACATATATTTAAAGTACTCATTATGACCACCTTGATAAGAGGTCATCGCAATACCATTGGCATCTTCCTGAATGGCAGTATTGACAACTTCTTCTACACTCCTATCGTGACCTAGGTGAATCACCTCACAACCAGTGGATTGTATGATGCGTCGCATGATATTAATCGCTGCATCATGACCGTCAAATAGACTGGCAGCCGTAACGATTCTTACTTTGTTTTTAGGGATGTAGGGTGTTTGATCTTGCATTGCGATATCTTCAATTTAAGTGCTGCAAAATTACGAAAACGATAGCGTAATATTTTCAAAACACCACGGTTTTAAGGCAGTCTTACCATCTGAAAAATCCTACACGTCGCTAGGTGCTTTTTAAGATAACCGCAACATTGTGAAACCTATATTTGAAAATCAATATTATGGGAGACAAAGCACACAGAGCGCGGAAATACGCCAGAGTAGGAATAGCCACCAAGGGAATCGTTTATTTATTAATGGGTGGCCTTGCTGCATTAACAGCAACTAAACTGAATTCGGACTTCATGGATAGCCAGCAGGTACTTAAATGGATTTCAGAGCGCACCTTTGGTAGAGTGCTTTTGTTTGGGATGATTGTAGGACTGGTAGGTTATGTGATCTCTCGTGCCATTCTTGCCTTCAATAATTATGATTATGATCACAGTCACGGCAAGCCTTGGGTCAAGCGTGTAGGTTATGTGATCAATGGATTGGGTTATATCCTTTTGTGCTATTCTTCCATCACTTTATTGATAGGAATCAAGCAAAATGAAGGTAAATCGCCGTTCATTACTAGCATGTTGGACTCACAACTAGGTGTAGTGCTCGTGATTATAGTTGCGGCAGGTCTTGCTATCAGTGCGATCAATGAATTTTATATGGCTTTCTGTGGACTTATGGAAGACATGATCCTTAAAGATGAAATGGATAAGGACAATTATAGTCGTTTGCTTCTTTTGGGCAAAATAGGAAGATCTGCCAGAGGATTGGTCTTTGGTTGTGTGGCTTATACGCTATTCAAAGCAGCCTTTAGTGATTCTGCTGGTGTGCCTGGTGGTACCACGGTGGCGTTCAAATTCCTGGAAGACGCTTTTGGTGAAATCATCATGTGCGTGGTGGCTGGTGGCCTAGCCATGTACGGATTATATCTTATTATAGGTAGCAAGTATCGTAATGTGCCTATACGCAGCGTCGATTAGTAGAATAGACTTATTGTGATCATCCCGCTTTTACTTTAGGTTTAATTATCTTCACGACCTATGAAAAGTATCATTTCAGCAGTTTTTGCTTTCTTCTTAATTTTCTCATTTTCTACTGCTCAAGAAAATAGATTGGGTAATAATCCATTGAGCAGTTCTGAAATTTATCACCAAATAGAGAAGCTAGGTTTTCTAGGTTCTGCGCTATTTGTTGCAGCACATCCAGATGATGAAAATACCCGATTGATCTCATGGCTGGATAATGAAAAAATGGCCCGTACCGCTTATTTGTCGCTCACTCGTGGCGATGGTGGTCAAAATCTCATAGGTTCCGAATTGCGAGAGCAGCTGGGTATGATACGCACACAGGAATTGCTCGAAGCGCGCAACATTGATGGCGGCGAGCAGTTTTTTACTCGAGCAAACGACTTTGGTTACTCAAAACATCCTGATGAGACGCTGGAAATTTGGGACAAAGAAGCTGTTTTGTCAGATGTCGTGCGCATCATTAGAAAATTCAAACCAGATGTGATCGTTAACAGATTTGATCACAGATCGCCAGGCAGCACTCATGGACATCATACCAGCAGTGCGATGTTAAGTGTTGAGGCCTTTGATCTTGCAGGGAATAAGTCGGCCTATCCAGAGCAATTGGACAACCTTGAGACCTGGCAACCAGAGCGATTATTTTTCAATACAAGCTGGTGGTTTTATGGTAGTCGTGACGCTTTCGCGAAAGCTGACAAAACAAACCTCATCGAGGTAGAATCAGGCAATTATTATCCATATAGTGGTCGCAGCAACGGTGAGATCGCAGCATTAAGCAGAAGTCAACACCAATCTCAAGGTTTTGGATCCAGCGGCTCACGCGGCACCTCGACGGAATATCTAGAATTTTTAAAAGGTAGCTTTCCTGAAGACAAATCAGATTTATTCTCTGGTATCAATACTAGCTGGAGTCGTATAGATGAGTCAGGATCTGTAGAAAAAGTATGGAGAAAGTTACTCGTGAACTATGATTTTAAAAATCCGTCGGCGAGTTTGAACCAGCTTTTAAAGCTTAAAACACAGCTGGAAAAATTACCAGACAGTTACTGGAAAGAGGTAAAACTGAAAGAGGTAAGACAATTAGTTCTTGATATGACAGGTGTTTATTTGAACGCAACGGTCAATCAACCTTATGCAACACCTGGCGAGACTGTAGATGTCGATATAGAAATAACAAATCGAGCACTGCAATCACTTAATTTCAAGGTAAACGGCAATTCGGACTTGCAAATAATTAAAAACAATCAGCGCGTATTACCCAACAATAGCTCAACTACGGTTGAGGCGCAGTTGTCAATTCCAAAAAATCAAAAACCTACAAATCCGTATTATCTCGAGCAAGAAGGCTCGCTAGGAATGTACGCAGTGGCAGACGAGAGCCTGATAGGCTTACCGGAAACGGATGAGCCATTTTCTGTTTCGATGGATTTAATTTTTGACGGGCAAAAAATCAATTACGAAGTCCCAATCATTTATCAGACTACAGACCGTGTACGCGGTGAGGTCTATGAACCATTTCACATCAAACCAGCAGTGAGTATTTCGTTTACTCAGCCTAATTACATCGTCACCAATTTTGAAGAGCCAACAGAGGTGATTGCAACGGTCAAGGCGTTTCAAGACGTGAAGAATTTTTCGATTGTGACCTCTGCAAAAGGAGATTGGAAAATTAGTACGACAAACGCCGATCTAAGTCCCATAAAAGCTGGGATGAGTAGAGAATTTACATTCAACGTCCTACCCAAACCTGGCACTGAAGCAGATCTTCAATTTAGATTTATAGCAAATGGTCAAGTGTTTAATCAAGAAGTGGTAACAGTCGCCTACAATCACATTCCAGATCAACAACTATTAAAGCCTGCGGCAAGTCGCATGGTGGCTCTCGATCTTAAAAATGCTGCTAAATCGGTAGCCTACATCAACGGCGCTGGCGATGATGTAACACAGGCCATTGAAGCAATGGGTACGACGGTGGTCAAATACAATCCTAATGAACTACCAGCAGATTTATCTATGTTTGACGCAGTGGTCGTTGGCATTAGAGCATTCAATGTAGCACCAGATGCGATGACAAATATCCAACCGCAGCTCAATGCTTTTGTCAACAACGGCGGCACTTTGTTAATGCAGTATAATACAAATCGTGGTGTGCGTAGTGATGCACTAGGGCCATTGGAGATTACGCTTTCGCGAAAGCGTGTTACCGATGAAAACGCTGCTGTCGTATTTCTTGCACCTGAACATCCAGTATTAAACACGCCTAACCAATTGACTGCCAAAGATTTTGAAGGTTGGGTTCAAGAGCGTGGCTTGTATTTTCCTGATGCCTGGGATTCAGCATTTACACCTGTTTTAGGGATGAGCGACAAAGGCGAGCCTATTACAAAAGGCAGCTTGATCGTCGCTGAATACGGCAAAGGTCATGTGGTTTACACAGGTTTGAGTCTTTTTAGGGAATTGCCTGCCGGTGTGCCAGGTGCTTACCGATTACTGGCTAATATGCTAAGTTTGAGTTCTAACAAATCAACCATTGAAAAAGAAACCGACCAAAAACTCTAGTAAATGGCGCGTTGCCTATGCCATTGTCATAGGTGCCAATGTGTTGTTTGCCATCCTTCTCTATTTTTTAAGCCAGCACTATCATGGAATCTAGCTGGTTTACCCAAAAATTAGGCGAGCTTTCCCACGTGGACTGGTTTATCCTGATCAGCACGATTGCGTTCATTGTTCTCTACGGACTTTATAAAACTCGCGGAAAGCAATCCAGTGAGGAATATATTAAAGGTGGCGATGCTCGCTGGTGGACCGTAGGTTTATCAGTCATGGCGACGCAAGCCAGTGCCATTACTTTTTTGAGCACGCCAGGACAAGCCTATACGGATGGTCTTGAGTTTGTGCAATTCTATTTTGGATTGCCTATCGCAGTCGTCATCATTTGTGTGACTTTTATTCCTATCTATCATAAACTCAAGGTTTATACGGCTTATGAGTTTCTGGAAAAACGTTTTGATTTAAAAACGCGAAGCCTTGCCTCCATCCTATTTTTAATACAACGTGGACTAGCAGCTGGAATCACCATCTATGCACCTGCCATCATCTTGAGTGCTGTACTCAATTGGGAACTGAAGTATTTGAATATTGCCATTGGTATTCTTGTTATTATTTACACCGTTTCTGGTGGTACCAAGGCAGTAAATGTTACCCAAAAACAACAGATGATTATCATCATGAGCGGAATGATAACTGCTTTTGTATTGATCGTTACCCAATTGCCTGATAACGTCTCGTTTGATCAAGCGCTAACCATGGCAGGAAAGGCAGAGAAAATGAAGATTATCGATACCAGTTTCTCACTGGATGATCGATACAATATCTGGAGTGCGATTTTTGGTGCGACTTTTTTGATGCTTAGTTATTTTGGGACCGATCAATCACAGGTACAACGCTATCTATCTGGAAAGTCTGTGAAGCAAATGCGTATAGGTTTGCTATTCAACGGTTTGCTCAAAGTGCCGATGCAATTCTTTATCCTGATGGTAGGCGTTATGGTATTTGTGTTTTACCAATTCAACAGCACACCATTGAATTTTAATCCAGCGGCAGAGAAAGCTGTGTTGGAAAGTCCTTATGCTGCGCAATATGATTCCTTGCAACAGCGCCACGATAACATACTTGCTGAGAAGCAAGCCATGCAACTTAATTATGCCAAATACCTAAACAAAGAATACGTATCACCACCGGATAAACTAGAAAGACGTCTAGAGCAATTTAGAGTTGTTGAAGAAGAGAATCGTGAGGCTGCAAGACAACTCATCAAGAAAGCCGATGATGGCATCGAGACCAACGACAAGGACTTTGTTTTTATCCACTTTATACTGAAGCATTTACCTAAGGGATTGATAGGATTATTGCTGGCTGTAATTTTAAGCGCTGCGATGTCATCTACAGCGTCAGAGCTTAATGCGTTATCCTCAACTTCTACCATTGATATTTACAAACGTTTTTCTGGTAAAGAGTATGACGATGACCACTATGTAAAAGTTAGTAAATGGTTGACGCTGGCTTGGGGTTTGATCGCTATAGGCTTTGCCAGCGTGGTATCGCTGTTTGATAATTTAATACAGCTGGTCAATATTATAGGATCGCTATTCTACGGAACGATACTCGGTATATTCCTGGTAGCATTCTATCTCAAGAAAGTCAAAGGTCAAGCTATTTTTATAGCTGCCGTAATATCTGAAGCTGTTGTGATAGCCTGCTATAGTCTAGATGCAGCAGATAATGACATATCGATCCTACCATTCCTGTGGTTGAATCCATTGGGTGCAATATTGACCGTAGTGCTTTCTTTGATCATTCAAAAAACGCAACCACATCAAACTGAAACACTACCAACCTCATGAAAAAATACTTTTATAGCGATGGCTTTCGGGAATTTGGGCCATTTACTACTGCCGACCTAATGAGCAAAAAAATGCGTGCCGATTACCAAGTACGTGCAGAAGATGAAACCACACTCGTACCTGGTCATCAACATCCAGATCTCAAATTTCTTTTTGAGTCAAAACCAGAGTTTCAAAAACAAAAAGTGAGACAACAAAAGACTGACACTATTGTCAAACCGAAATCTTTTATCAAAGAGAACTACGTTTTAGTTGGGATACTTTTTTGGTTTGTACTGCGCTTAGCCAGAGTGCCACTTAGTTCTAACTTTATTTCTTTTAAAACCGCAACTATTGTTAGGACTGCATTAGGAATAGGCATAGGTTTCTTACCCTTGATATTTGCTTTAAGCGTTAGAGACAGGTCAAAGAAAGTCATCGCCATCGTTATTGCTGCTGCGATCGCACTATGGCAAATTCACGATTCTATAAACTATGCGGTTACCATTTTTGAGCGCACACGGTAAACTAGCCGTTACTTTTTTGATTTAGGATAATTTCTAATTTGATGTCGGTTTTGAAAAGCTTTGAGACTGGGCATACATTCTTAGCCTTTTCAGCTATTTCTTTGAATTTTTCCTCGCTTATTTCGGGCACCTCACCTACTAGATTGAGATACACTTGAGTAATCTCACCATCTTCAAAAGTAACATTGGCATCAGTATGTAAATGGTCTGCCGTAAAACCTTCTTCATTGAGTAGGAAGCTGAGCTGCATGGTGTAGCAACCTGCGTGAGCAGCACCTAGTAATTCTTCTGGATTAGTTCCTTTTTTCTCACCTTCAAATCGAGTTCCAAAAGAATATGGCGTGTCTTCAAGCACCTTACTGCCAGTATTGATGTGGCCTTTACCTTCTTTACCTGTTCCATACCAGTGTGCGTTTGCCTTCCTTGTAAATTTCATGTGTTATGTTTTTATGTAAAATACTCAACATGCCAGATTGTAGCATGACCTTTAACGCAGGTTTAGATAATTGATGTGTGACTGTAATTTGAATAATTACGCTTTCGCGAAAGCGTAATCGCAAGAAACACTACTGCATAAAAAAACCGATTGAATAAGACTCAAGCGGTTTAAATTTTGACTTGTAAGATCGTACTACATCTTCACGCCCCATTCTTCTAAAGAGATCTTATTTAATCTCACATAATCTGGGTTGGGTGCTTCTTGAGCGAGTTTTAAAGAGGTTTTTGCACTAGCAATGGCCTTGTCTTTTTGCCCCATTTGAGCTTCCATCAGTGATTTTTTTCTCCACATCCAGTAAGCCTTAGGGCTCATCTCTACCGCTTTATTGATCCATTCATAGGCTTGCTTCATGTCTTTACCAGAATCCATGTAGAAAGTCGCCGCACTATAATAATCTGAAGCCGTAGGACCTGTCATGATACGATTGATACTGGCCAACATTTTGGCATCTGTAGGTACCGTGAATGGCGCTGATACCTTTACATCGTCCCACATGATATCCATCACGGCATTGTCCATCTTCATGTCGTTTATACTGATGCTAAAGTTCTCCACCTTGCCATCAATTTTAGTTACTGGCACTTTTACTCTAGCAGCCACTAGGTTCTCATCCCAATCTTGTGGTGTACCCCAGTTATTAGTGTTAGAATAAAAAATCAATTCCCATTCTGATTTTCCTGGAATACTGTAAAGAGCATAATCGCCTGCGGCTAGCTTTGCACCACCTACAGTAACATCGTCGCCAAAACTTACAATGGTATTTGCATTTGCACCTGTACGCCATAATTTGTCATAAGGAACCAACGCACCAAATATATTGCGATCTCTCATCGCTGGTCTTGAGTAGTCTAGTGTGACCTCGGTAAGACCTACTGTTTGTGTCACCTTTGCGCTAGGACTAGGCTGTACGGCCACGATTTGTGCCTGTGCAAGACTTGCTGTCAAACAAACGGCTAATAATAAAATTACTTTTTTCATGATTTAGTTTTATTTATAAATTTAATTAACTCCTTGTGCTTTAGAGAAGAATATCATTTTTATAGCCACAATGAGCAGCACTACTCCAAAGACTTTTTTCAATAATTGTTGATTGATGTTCACGGCGATTTTTGAGCCAAAATATCCACCTACCACAAATGCCAGCGCAATAATGAGCGCATAACGCCAGTCCAACGTATGACCGCTAGAATGATAAGTATATGCAGCAACCAGAGTTACTGGGACTGCCAGCACGGCTAGACTCATTCCTTGTGCCTGATGTTGTGAATATCCCAGAAACCATATCGCTAGCGGTACCATCACCACGCCACCACCTACACCTACACTACCGCTCAAGAAACCAGCAATTAGTCCTAACAGGAGAAGTAGTAAAACGATTTCTACAGTCATGGTTGGTTTTTTCATATTATAATAATGGCGCCCATAGTCTACAAAAAGACTCTTTGAACTTATCCACTTTTGATCTTTCTGCCCAGCGATCTAAAATGATTTCCTGGCTTGACTCTAGATCTTTCTCAAATTGAACGTTGAGTTGCTGCGCAATATCGTCGTCATAGATAAGCGCATTGATCTCAAAGTTGATATCAAAACTACGATAATCCATATTAGAAGTTCCTACAGTGGCAAACTTGTCGTCAACAACCATGGTTTTTGCATGTAACATGCCTTTGCAGTACCACGATACTCGTGCGCCGCTGCGCAAAATTTCTTCAAAATATGATCGCGACGCATAGCGTGCTGCCCAGCTATCACCGGTTTCTGGCACTAGAATGTGGACGTCGATACCTGATCTTGAGGCACTTTTTAATGCTGTGAGAATTGCCTCGTTGGGAATAAAATATGGTGTGGTAATTCTTATGCTATGCTCCGCGGTAGTAATGGCGCTAAAAATAGCCTCCATGATATTTGCCCAATCTGTGTCAGGTCCGCTGGCGGCAATTTGCACAGCGGCACCTATGTTCTCATCAATCTCTGGAAAATAACTTTCCTTGATAGGCAGATTATCATTTTTAGAAACGAAAAACCAATTGAGTAGCCACTGCGATTGTAGGCTCTTAACTGCGTGACCTTCAATACGCAAATGTGTGTCTCGCCAATACATCTTGCCTCGTTCACCAGTATTTACGTAGTCGTCACTTATATTCACGCCGCCTAGATAACCTATATGGCCATCGATAACTATAATCTTGCGGTGGTTTCTATAATTAGCCTTACGCGTAAAATTGCTAAAAATCACCGGCATGAAAGAGTTAAGCTCAATGCCTACGGCTCGCATCCTGCGTCGTGCCTTTCCTGATAGATTACTACCTACTGAGTCGTAGATGAGCTTGACCTCAACGCCGCGCTGTGCAGCACCTACTAATTTATCAATGATCTTATTACCTATAACGTCATCCTGAATGATGAAATATTCTAGATGGATATGATCGGTAGCTTGATCAAGATCTTTAAAAATTGACTCAAAAGTCTTTTTACCATTGATCAACAATGTAAGATCATTGCGTCTCGTTAAAGGAGCACTATCGTTGTGTCGCAATAATTTCACCATTTTCACGCGATCTTCTAAAAAATCATCGTCAAAATCCTCTAGCTCTTTATCTGAAATGAAAAGGCGATCATTCCATTTTTTGATAAGATCATGGGAATTGATGTCCTTGCGTTTAAATATCTTGGACTTGCGATATTCCAGTCCAAAAAAGTAATAGATCACCAAGCCTATAAAAGGAAAAGCGACTAGAAACAGCAGCGAAGACAAGGTTTTGCGTGGATTTTGATTGTTGCGCAGCAGGAAAAATGCCGCACTCAAGGCTACTACATAATTAATTATGAGTAACGAGATAAACCAATTTCTAGCAAACCATTCCAGCATTTCTTTTACTTGTAATAACCGGCTTCAGGAATGGCGATGTGATAGAGCTTGCGTGACCTGTTGTTCAACTTAGCCTCTCGCAACCACGGATTATGGATTTTAAGTACTTTGTAGGATATTTTTTGCGCTTTCGCGAAAGCTGCCAAATCCTCAATCTCATAATCCACGTCAACATGCGTGACTGGAACCGAGGTGTATAAATGCTCAGGCGCTACCTGAAAACCGTACTTCTCAGGTTGTTCAATGATTTCCTTCAATGCCAAAATCCTAAAGACATATCGCGACGTTTCTGAATTAAGCAATAAATCATAGTAAGCATCCTCATCCTGTCGATCTTGCAGATTTGATATTCCTGCCTTACCCGCGTTGTATGCTGCTGCGGCAAGTGTCCAGGTACCAAATCGCGCTTTACTTTCTTTTAAATACTCACAAGCGGCTCTAGTGGCCATTTCAATGTGGTAGCGTTCATCTACATTAGAATTGACCTCAAGTCCTAGCTCGCGTGCGGTAGCTGGCATTAATTGCCAAAAACCTCTGGCTCCAGCTGGAGATACAGCTTGTGTCAAGGCACTTTCTGCGACGGCTAGATATTTAAAATCATCGGGTATGCCATTTTCTGCTAGGATAGGCTCTAGAATTGGGAAATACTTCTCGCTGCGCTTGATTAACTTGATAGCGTTTGACTGAAAGTACACGTTTGACAGCAGCTCGTTATCAAATCGCTCCTCTATATCAGGATCAGAAAGTGGGACAGATTCTCCTGCAAAATTCAAGTTTGCTGGCATCGCGAGAGAATGAACCACATAACCGTCCTTGACATGCATGTTGCTTGACTCTTGAGAATCATTTCTAGGTCCTTGAATTGCACCTACAATAGCTATTAATCCTACCGCAATGATACCACCTATCAATACTTTCTTCATCTTCAAATTTTTGTTTAAAGATAAAATATTGCTCAGATTAACTAGTCTTAATTGGCAATGATTTGGGGTAGGTTTTCATTAAACCACCTGTATCGATGGATTATCATAACATGCGTACCACCAGGCACTTGTATATAATCATCTATATACTTGACAGGAAAAACGGGATCTGCATCGCCATGAATGTGCGCTAATGGTGTGCTTATCTCTTTTGACTGCCAATTGATCAAAGTGTCGAGTGCCCATTTCATATAGATAGGGTCTACAACATTGAGGTATTGCTTGTAAAGAGCAGTTTTTTTAGGTGCGACCATACTCGCATACTTTGCAAGAAAGTCCACGTATTTTAATAATCCTGTAGGCAATATTTTGTGTAGCTGCGTGGCTCGTGACAATCGCATCCTACGAGGAAACTCTGCCGTAGATTTGACGCTTGATATAACAATCACCTTGCGAGCGTTAACCATTCTAGATAATTCTTGAACGATAACAGCACCAAAGGAGACACCAATTAATACCACATCCTCGTGTTTTAGAGTCATGCTAAGTCGCTCACAGTAACTATGCATGGATTCCTTGACCGATAGCGGTGCCAGCCAATCCATTAAATGAATTGTATACTCCTCTTCTGGTAGTTTGATGTGTTCAAAAATCCTAGGTGAAGCGGCCATTCCAGGCATCATATAGACATGGATCATAGTTTCAATAGGCAATTAAAAATCAGCATATTAACATTGTTAAAAACTTAACATATACTGAAGTGTTGTATATTTGCAAAGTTAATCAAGCAATTTTTATCCTAGCTCTCATACCTATAATGACAATACTTATAGGTGCTAAATGTTGCGCGACTGGATCAAAAGAATGAATATGGATACTACAACGATTGAAATTACCGACAACGCTTTTCTACGTCAATATGAAACGTTGCTCGATGGCAAAAAAGCCAAAATTGAATACGCACAACAAGAGCGCAAAATATTCCTTACTAAATTAATTATTCCAGAAAGTCACGCTGACGATGCAGACTTTAAGACTGATTTTCTCAAAGCAGTTTTTGCAGATATTAGAGACAACAAAAAGCTCAAGGTTGTGCCTACACACCCTACCATCGCAGGTTTTGTACGTAAGCACCGCAATGAATACAAAGAAATGTTACCAGTAGGTATCAGTATCTAAACACTTGTTTTTTAGCTTTTCATCCACAATTTTATAGCACGTTCTAGATCTTGCGGTGTATCAATACCAATACTGGCTTGAGATGTCTTGATCATGCGTATTTTTTTACCATGTTCTAGATATCTTATACCTTCAATTTTTTCAGCTAGTTCTAGTGGTGTAGGTTGTGAATGGTAGAAGTCCATTAATGCTTTTTTCCTAAAAGCATAGATACCAATATGTTTATATACTGGCTGGATATGATGCTCATCTCGTTGAAATGGGATTGCGGCTCGTGAGAAATACATAGCGTTGCTACATTGATCTACAATCACTTTTACATTATTAGGATTCTCAACATCCGCTGGGTCTATTAATTCATGCATGAGCGATGTGAGATCAATGGATTGATCTTGATCCTTTTCAAAAATTTCAAGCAGTCGTGATAAATCCTCGCGATTTGTAAATGGTTCATCTCCTTGTACATTGACCACAATGTCCGCATCTATATTCTGGGCAGCCTCGGCAATGCGATCTGTGCCGCACTCGTGCTCTTTTTGACTCATGATTGCGTTACCGCCATGCTGTAGTATCACATCATGAATCTTACCGCTATCTGTCACGACAAATACCTCATCAAAAAGCTGGGTGTTTACCGTCGCTTCATAAGTGCGCACGATGACAGGCTTGCCAGCAAGATCCTGCAATAATTTTTCAGGAAAGCGAGAAGCTTGTAATCTGGCTGGAATGATGGCGATTTTGCGCATGTTAGTAATTTAATGGGACTGTAAATTTACCACCAGCTTCTTCCACCTGAATACCTTTTGATCTCAAAAAGTCGGTAAAATCTGCTAATTGAGCATCTGTATCAAAAGCTAATTGTCGGTATTTGATGACACTTAATTTCAAATTAACCGAACGTCCTTGAGAGCTTTTTCGGTACACTGCCTTTTCTATAGTTTCCAATTTAATTTCACGTGCCACACTATTTGTTATGAATAGTAGGAATGACAACAAAAACGCTATGACTCCAATACCTGTGATAATCACAGCCATTGCACTAGGAACGTAATCAATTAATGGTCTTATCATATTGACGCCACTGAAGACTCCTATCATGATAAACGCCCATAATCTGTACCTAGCGTTATCTTCTATCATAACGTTCTGTGTGGATTCATCCCAGCTCCACTGTGCTGATTTTCTATCTAAAAAACTCATGATGTGGTTGTAGGTTTATTGTGATTATGCTTTCGCGAAAGCTGACTCCTCTTAAACATTTTCTTATACAATTTGCGTATCCCAAGAATGAGCAACACTACAAGAATGAATGCGATTACTGGAGCAAAAATAGATAGAAAACTAAGCACAAGACTGAAGACGACTTCCACCACATTAATGATGGGATTTGCGATTCCTGCTGTGGCGGTCGTGCTGGCCGCTCTAGTAGCACCAGTGCTGCTGGCAATTGTTGCTGCTGTACCACCACCTGCAATGATGGCCAGTGTCCAGCTGTAAATAGGGTCAAGATCTGTTACCACGCTTACCATTACTAATGTTCCTGCGATAGTCGCGAGAGGTATGGTGATGCTGTCCAATAAGTTATCTACTACTGGAATGAAATAGGCTGCAATCTCTATCACAGATGCGACACTTAATAGCGTGATGGCCGTCAAGCTGCCAGCCCATTGCCAGCTCTCGTTGAGTGGTATCCAGCCTACATAACTTGCAATACTAAGCAGCAATAAAGGCACAAAAACACGGAAGCCTGCACTGGCGCTTAATCCTATTCCTAATAATACACTTGCGATGATTTCCCACATGATCAGTACTCTACAAAATATTCTTTATTGAAGCCTATAAGGTACAAATTTGATTTGGCTCGCGTGACAGCGGTGTACAACCATCTTAAATAATCCTTGCTGGGACCTTCTGGTAGATAGGGTTGCTCTACAATTACGTTTTCCCATTGCCCACCTTGGGATTTATGGCACGTGATCGCATAGGAAAACTTGACCTGCATGGCGTTGAAAAAGGGATTAGCCTTGATTTCTTTGTACTGTTTCCATTTAGGTAACTTCAAATAATCCATGCGTACTTCTTGATATAAGGAGTTGCTTTGCTCATAGGTGAGTGATGGAGACTCTGACGTTAGCGTATCCAGTATCAAGACGGTTTCAAAAGGTTTTTCATTAGGGTAATCGACCATGCGCACCTTGACTTCTGCAAAACGGAAGCCATATAAATTCTTGAAAGAGAATATCTCGAGTATTTCAATAATATCACCATTTGCTATAAAGCCAGCATCACTGGTAGGTTTGAGCCAGTGATAATTGTTCTTGACAACCATTAAATAATCGCCAGACTCAACCTCACTTTCTCTAAAAAGGATTCGAGACCTTATTTGCTGATTGTACAAGTTTGCTCTTTTATTAGAACGTACAATTATAGCTGTCTCTTCATGGCCTTGCTGGTCATAGGCGCCCATCACTGTTTCCATGATCTCGTGACCGTCGATAAGTCGCTGGATATCTTTGAAATGTGTCAAGTCAAACTTAAAATTGAACTGTTCTTGCTCAATATGATTTCTTATTTGAGTAGCGTTTGCGAGAATTCCTGAATTGACGGTTTGTCGCTTTACTTCATCCAGTTCTACATCTGTAACTTCTTTCAAGAATCGTTGCTCTAACAATTGAGAATCCAGTGCTGGCGATACGTCTAGCTTTACTGGAGGCAGTTGTGCGGTATCACCTATAATGATGAGTTTGCATTTCATACCGTTATATACGTATTCAATAAGGTCATCCAGTAAGGAGCCATTACCGCCGAACATGTTATTGTTTGCTTGCACATCTGGTATCATCGATGCCTCGTCGACTATAAATAGAGTGTTGCGATGTTTATTTGCCTTAAGTGTGAATTGGACATTGCCGCCGCCTTGACCTTTTGGGTAGTAAATCTCCCTGTGAATGGTAGCGGCTTGTTGATTTGAGTAACTTGAAATGACTTTGGCAGCTCTACCAGTTGGAGCAAGTAGCGTGGCGCTTTTTTTTACTTTCCAAAGACTTTTTACGAGGCTACTGATGATGGTAGTCTTACCTGTACCAGCGTAACCACGCAACATGAAAATGCGATTATGGGATAGATCCATGATAAAATCTGCTAGTTCTTCCAATGCTCGATCCTGCTGTGAGGTAGGCGTGAACGGAAAATCTAGCTTGAGAGTATTGTAAAATTCGTCTGAGGTCATGAAAAGTGTGGAAAACCAGCGTATAAACTTACTTCAAAAAAAAGACGAGCCATTAGGCTGAGTGAAAAAAAATTGTAGATTTGTTTGCTTTGGAAATAAGCTTTTAAACCCAACACTTATGCTTAATTTAATCTTGTCGGTAGTTATTGGAATCATAGTTCTCGTGCTACTTGCGATTTTTATCAATAAAATACCACGCAAATTTCATATTGTTATCATCATCGTGCTACTCGCGTTGATAGGTTTCTTTGGCTTTAAGTTATACCAATCCATCGCAGAGCCAGTGAAGTTTGAAGCAGTAAAAGAAGAGCGTTATAAGAAAGTGGTAGAGAAGCTTACTCAAATAAGAGATGCACAAGCAGCTCACAAAACCATTAGAGGTGTTTACACAGACGATATCAATGCACTTGCTGCTTTTATCGACACGGCACAATTTGCTATAACTACAAAACGTGATACAAGTGTTGCAGATGAAGAGAAAAACCGCGCCTTTAGAGTAAGTGGTTACTACAAGGAAATCACAATCACAGATACTCTAGGATTTACCTCAGTTAAGGATTCTATGTTCCGTAATGTAGATGTTAGAAACCTACTCGCCTATCCTATAGAAGGCGTTGATCAAAAAATGACCTTGAAAACGGATGTCGTTATTGATGGTGAGAATAGAATTAGCGTTTTTGAAGCAACGGCTGATAAAGCAGTAATACTATACGATCAACCGGAGAAGTTGGTACAACAAGAACTTGAGGTAAAAGCTGTAGAAGCGATCGATGGCCCAACTATTAAAGTAGGTAGCCTAGAAGAAGTAACAACTAGTGGTAACTGGCCTAGACAATATGCAGTCCAGAGAAACAACAAATAATTTACCTTCATCATATAGATTGTCCGTCCTGATTCATCAGGATGGACTTTCTTTTTTTATCGATAATGGTAACGAGATTGTCAATACGATCACTCGAGATTTCAAGCATCAATCCAATCCTATCGAGATCCTAGAATCAATTGAGCAAGCTTATGAACAAGAGGATAAGCTGCAACAAAAATTTGATGAAGTAAACCTGATCTATCACCACTCTATACTTTCGTTGGTTCCAGCATCTTTATACGAGGAGTCGCTGCAGGCTGATTACTTAAAATATAACACCCGTATTTTACAGACTGATGTAATAAGCATTGACGAGAACGTAGGAAATATGAATGTGAATGTGGTCTATATCGCCTACTCTAACATTAATAATTTCTTCTTTGATAAATATGGTGATCACCAATACTATCATTACAGCTCTAGATTATTACCAATTATAAAAGAGGTAGATGGCCTCCATATAGAAATGATGGATTCTCATTTTTATCTTACGGCCATACAGCAGGGCAAACTCATTGCTCACAACAGCTTTCCCTATGACGAGATAGAAGATGTGCTCTATTACACGCTATATGCTATGAGTCAACATCAACTAGATCCTGAAACGATTGACACCTATTTGCGTGGCGGCAATGTAGATCCCAAATTATTTGATTTGCTCTACATGTATATACGCAAGCTGCACCGTGACAAAGAATATACTATACACTTGAACAAATTGATATGCGCATAATTTCTGGAATTCATAAGGGACGACGCATTCAAGCACCCAAAAAGCTACCAGTGCGGCCTACTACTGATATGGCCAAGGAAGCTTTGTTCAACATTTTAAGACACCAGATTCATATTCACGACATAAGCGTGCTGGAATTGTTTGCCGGTAGCGGTAACATGTCCTATGAATTTGCGAGTCGCGGCGCTGGTCAAGTGACTGCAGTAGATTCACACATGCCATGTGTTGCCTTCATTCAAAAAACCGCTACTGAACTTGATCTACCCATTGATACCCTAAAGGCAGATGCATTCAAATTTCTAGAGAAGCATACAGGTAGTTACGACATCATTTTTGCCGATCCACCCTATGCGATTGAACAAGATGAATTTCTTAAAATACCAGAATTTGTCGCGAGTAACAAATTGCTTAAGGACGATGGTCTGTTGATAATTGAACATTCTAAGCATACAGACCTTAGCAATCACGAGACCTTTGATAATGCACGTCGATATGGCGGTACGGTCTTTAGTTTTTTCAAACCAGCATCTCAAGAAGAATAATAAAAAAGCAGGCCTGTAAGCTGGATTCTGTCGTTGCACATGCGCGCAACGCCTTATCATTTATCTAGGATCGTGATTACTCACGACCTCTATCTGCCTACCCTTCAAAATCGCGCGGATCGCACTCAAGCTTTGATATACTGGGCATTGCACCACATAGAGTTTACCTGATTTCACTACAGCATTACCTGTACATTCTTTCTGTTGCACTTGTCCTATTACGCTTTCGCGAAAGCTAACTCATCAAAGAGCGCCCTGCAAAAGCACAACGACGGTCGTTAACCGCTATGCCATCCTATGGTGTCCAGACTTTCCTCCTTGCGCAACACTAGGTCAAACGCACGGCGATAAGGCGGCCTGCTGCGGCAAAATTATCACTATTTGTGCCGTTCCTGTTAATAATTTAATCAAATATGCTGCATTAATTACCGCTGCTAGAAATAGAAGAAATTATCTTTGAAATGCATGGAACCTTTTATCGTATCAGCCCGTAAGTATCGTCCAGAAACATTTGAAGATGTTGTGGGACAAGGTGCTATCACAAAAACGCTGGAGAATGCCATTGAGAGCAATCATCTAGCGCAGGCATTGTTGTTTACTGGGCCACGTGGTGTAGGTAAAACTACCTGTGCGCGTATTCTTGCTAAAAAAATCAACCAGCACGATGTTGAATATGATGAGAACGAGGATTTTGCCTTTAACATATTTGAACTGGATGCCGCGTCAAACAACAGTGTTGATGGTATAAGAGACTTGATAACACAAGTGCGCATACCACCGCAGGTAGGAAAGTACAAGGTGTATATTATCGATGAGGTACACATGCTGTCAACGGCAGCATTCAATGCCTTTCTTAAAACGCTTGAGGAACCGCCTAAACACGCCATTTTTATCCTTGCAACTACTGAGAAGCATAAGATCATACCAACCATCTTATCACGGTGTCAAATATTTGATTTTAAGCGTATTACGGTAAGCGCGATGCGCGAGCATCTTAAAAAGATCGCTGCAAAAGAAGGTATCACCGCAGATGAGGAAGCACTCCAGATCATCGCTCAAAAAGCTGATGGTGCTCTTAGGGATTCACTATCGATTTTTGATCGCGTGGTGAGTTTCTCTGGTAAGGATCTTACAATCAAGGCTGTTACTGAAAATCTTAATGTTCTAGATCGCGATACTTATTTCCAGATAACTCAATTGATTCTAGAGAATAACATTCCGCAGCTGTTGGTCGATTATGATCAAATCATGGTAAAGGGGTTTGACGGGCAACATTTTCTTAATGGGCTGGCATCACACTTTAGAGACTTAATGGTTTGTAAGGATCAACGTACCATACCATTGCTGGAATTGGGCGAAAGCACTAAGGCTAAATACATTGAGCAATCCAGCGCAACCGACATGCGTTTCCTACTGGAAGCAATTGAAGTTACCAATACTGCTGATCTTAAATATCGATCCAGTCGCAATCAACGACTTCTGGTAGAATTATGCCTCATGCAGCTTGCCTCCATCACCGCACCACTTGCTGGTGAAAAAAAAAAGCCAGCTAGCTATATAATTCCAGCAGCCCATTATAGCGACGCACAGGTAGCAGAGCCCAATACGCAACCATCTGCTGCAAAAACTAATGATACCACTGTATTAGAATCAAAGCCAGCAGAAAATACTCGGACCACCTATCCTGAATCTCATAGTACGTCTGAAACCGCGCAAACATCGACACCTGCTAACACCTCATTGCAAAGCGCTGAACCAAAGCACGTAACTGATAACGAGCCAATCTCGCACCAGCAGAATCCTAAACAGAGTGATTCAAATGAAGCCAATGTCGATAGCAGTCAGCAAGACGTTCGCGCAACTGAAAATTCTAAGGAATTATCCAATCAAGAGCGTTTAAAGCAAGCTCGCGAGGCTCTTTTAGCTAGAACTGGCAATCGATTTACAGAACATTCTTTATCTGGTATTGAGAAAAAGAAACAATTCCTTTCTCAAAAAGAAGATAAAGTGGTTCATACTGATAAGCTACCAGAACGTGATTTCTCACAAGAAGAGTTATTGTTGGTTTGGGATAAGTATGTAGAACACTTGAGAGAAAGAGGTCAACGTATACTTGCCAGCGTGCTCAATATTGACAGGCCACAATTGGATGGTACAGTTATAAAGTTGCGTTTTCCTAATCAATCTATGAAAGAGGATCTTGAAAAAAGTCAAGGTCAGATATACGATTTCCTGAAACGTGAACTACAGAATTATAACCTTACCATTGAGGTTGCCGTCGATAAAGCGGTCACTAAAAAATACGTGTACACAGATGGCGATAAATACACCAAACTTGTTGAGAAAAACCCGGCCATAGAGGTACTGCGCAAAACTTTTGATCTAGAGTTCTAAAGCGAAAAAGCCTGAAACTTAAAGTCTCAGGCTTTTTGATTTGAATTGTTTTAGTAATTACAATCTATAGGATATTCCTATTTGGTAAAATCTATTTTCTGCGTTGAAACCTTGATTTTCTAGGCTACCTTCAAAAACATTAGTAAGTCCGTAACCGTATCTAGCGTCAATACTAAATCCATCAAGAAACCTGAATCCTATACCACCAGTCGCCCATATATCGCTGTCATAGTAATCACCATCATCATTTTCTGAAACGTTGAGCGCATATTTTGCTCCAGCATTTACATAAAAGAAATCAGTAATATTAATCTGACCCAATAATCCACCACTAGCCCAATTTACTTTGAGATCCACTGGGTTGCCATTTTCTAGTATGAGGCGATCCTCTTTTACACCTAGGGCATCAAAACCTATCTCTGGTATTAGAGAAAAGGTTTTACCTAGCGGTATTTCTGCAAAGAAATAGACCGATGCGCCTATCCTATTATCTGGATCGTCAAGAAGATCTGTATCAAGATCAGAATAATTGGCTCCTAGACGAAAACCATAAGCGGTCTCATTACGCACCTGCGCCGTTGTAAAAAACGTCATCAATAATCCAGTGGTGAGAAGTAGATATTTGAACATATCGTTGTTTTATAAATTGTTAGAGTAAAAATAGTCAATAATAAAATTACTGCGACTTATCATATTTCTGATTGTATATAGACTTAATAATACCATCTGCTAGACCTATTTTAGGAACATGAATGTTTTTGGCCTCACTCCACTTCATAGCTCGCAGATAAATACGACACGCTGGAATAATTACATCTGCCCTATCTTGATTAAGCGCTAGATGATAAATACGTTCTTCATAAGTATAACTCTGTAATTTCTCATAATAGGAACTCAAATAGAAATAAGATAATGGACTACCTACTGACTTACCGCTATTCTTGAAGATGTTATTGATATTTCCGCCAGAACCTATTAGTTCAATTTTATTGTACGGCTTACAGACCTCTTTGATCCATTGCTCAGCTTCTTGCCATAAATGGCTCTTTACCATGTCATTGAGCAATCTCACGGTACCTATCTTAAAGGATCTGGAAACGATCGATTTACCGTCTGCGTATAAGGTAAATTCTGTACTACCACCACCTACGTCAACATATAGGTATACTTTGTTGACATCAATCATATTGTGCAAGTCAGTCATTGCAATAATTGCAGCCTCGTGAGAACCATCGATGATCTCAATATCGATACCGCAGTTCTTCTTTATGACTTTGCTTATGTCAGGCCCATTACTCGCATCCCGCATGGCACTAGTAGCATAAGCCTTATATTCAAGGACGTTGTGTACAGACATCAATCTACTGTACGCCTGCATGGTGTCTAACATGCGTGACTTATTACGATCTGAAATCTTACCATCGGTAAAAACATCTTGACCTAATCTAATTGGCACACGTACCAGACTGGTCTTTTTAAATACAGGTGGTTGATCATCAAATTGATTAACCGTCGCAACTAGTAGTCTGATCGCATTAGATCCTATATCAATCGCTGCGTATTTTTCAGTCAAAAATCCCATTAATCTAATTGATTTTTATAATACTCATAAGTGGCATATTGAGATCGAACTGCCTCTTTTTTATTTTGGACATATGCATTGCTTTGGTCCTGATCAATGACTCGCGCTTTAACGTTGTCGTTCCAGCATATATCCATCGTCTCAAGTATTTCATTCTTGATGTCCTTATCATATATAGGACATGCTATTTCTACACGACTGTCTAGGTTTCTAGGCATGAAATCGGCACTTGAAATATAGAGTTTGGTATCTCCATCATTGTGGAAATAATAAACTCTAGGATGTTCTAGGTAACGATCAACTACACTTATTGCTGTGATGTTTTCGCTCATACCTTTGACACCAGGAACTAGACAACATATTCCTCTAACAATAAGCTCGATTTTTACACCTGCATTAGAGGCTTTGTAGAACAGATCGATCATTTGAAAGTCTGAAAACGAATTGAGTTTTAAACGTATATGTGCTTTTTTTCCTGCTTTCGCGAAAGCTATCTCACGATTGACAGCTTGCGTTATTCCAGCCCTTAAATTATGTGGGCTTACCATCAAGTGCTTATAATTGTGCTGCTTATAATTCACTTCAAAAAATTGAAATACCTTCTCAACTTCCTTAAGAATCTTTTTATTGCAGGTGAATAAGGTGTAATCTGTGTAAATTCCTGCTGTTGACTCGTTGAAATTTCCTGTCGAAATAAAACCATAGCGAGCAAGCTTCTTACCTTCTCTTCTCGTGACGACACATGCCTTACAATGTACTTTCAATCCAGGCACACCAAATATCATGGCAATACCTTCTTCCTGCATTAGCTCTGCATAATTGATATTTGCCTGCTCATCAAATCGAGCTTGCAGCTCTATGGATACCGTAACTCGTTTGTTATTACGGGCAGCATTTATCAATGACCCAGCAATCTGAGAAACCTCAGCCAATCTATAGATGGTGATCTTTATTTCTTCCACCTGAGGATCTAGAGCAGCTTCTCGCAAGAATTTTGTGGTATTGGCAAAGGTGTGATATGGTGCGTACTGCAAGATGTCCTTGTGAGCGATCTTCTTGAGCAATGACCCTTTAATATCTACATTCTTTATAGGTAATGGCGTTTGCTTTTCATAAAGCAAGTCGGTGCGTCCCAAACTAGGAAATTTCAAGTAATCACGCCTATTGTGATAACGACCGCTAGGAATTATGGAATCGGTATCATCAATATCTAATTTTGACATGATCAGGTTGATGGTATCCTCATGAATAGTCCTGTCATAAACAAATCTTACTGGATCTCCATCTTTTCTATCATAAACGCTGTCTCGAATTTTTTCCAGCAAGCTCTTTTTTAAATCAAGATCAATATCAAGTTCAGCATCTAGGGTAACCTTAATCATGTGCGCCTCAATACTCGTGTAATCAAAAATGCTGAATAGGTAATGCATTCTATGACGTATCAAATCGTCAATGAGCATCACGTACTGCTTACCATCATTGATGTCTGGTAATGTTACAAACCTATTAAGGTGTCTAGGCTTTTCAATCAATGCTAGTTTTGGTTCAGAATTTTCAAATTCCATACGCACTGCCAGATATCCCATTCCATCACGCAAGGGTGGCAAGTCAGCATCCTTATTTATCATAATCACTCCTAATGCTGGACTGATTTTCTCGTTAAAGTAATTTCTAATGTATGGCTCGTGTTCTTTGAGAACTTCAGTCTCATCGAGGATAATAATATTTTCTTTGCGCAGCTCTTCTTCTAGCTCATTAAGAATTTGGAAACTTAAGGTTTGATCCTCAATAACCATCTTATTGATTTCATTTAATAGATCGCCAGCGCTTATACCGCCTAGGGATTTGGTTGCATTTTTTCCCGCACGATAGATACGCTGTATGGTCGCATATCGCACCTTGAAAAACTCATCTAGATTATTAGAGAAAATCCCTAGAAATCGCAATCGTTCAATCAATGGAACACTAGGATCGTTTGCTTCCTGTAAAACACGCGCATTGAAACGCAACCAGCTCAACTCTCTATTATAATATTGTGGTGTCATCGTATTTGTTTGGGGAATAAATGAAAAGCCGTTGTGCCTGATGTCAGGTCACTCCATTTTGGGATATCAAAATCAATGACTACCACTCCTGTGGTAGGTACATTATCAAATCTGGTAGAACCATACTGATTGGCAAACTCAGTCAAGCCATGATTATGAGAAAAAACGAGAAGCGTGTCAACCTCATTAGTCACTTCTTTAATAGCAACTGCTAGTTCATTGCTATCAAATGTGTAAAGGCTCCTGTTTAATTTTAAAGAACTTAGATTATAATCTAGATACTCAGTAACGATGGTTGCTGTTTGCAGTGCTCGTGCAGCTGGACTACTCATGATCAAGTCTGGCTTGAGGCTTGTTTTCAATAAAGCCTTACCTATTAAATGACCATCTTCAACGCCGCGCTGTTGTAGGACACGATCGTAATCACGCACATTAAGATCCCAAGAAGACTTGCCATGACGTATGAGGATCAACTTCTTCATGGTGCCAATCTTTTTGCTTGCCATTGATTATCAACTTTTTCAAACAAGAATCTATCATGCAAACGATTGGGCCTACCCTGCCAGAATTCATAACTCACAGCTTTACATTCATATCCACCCCAAAAATCTGGTCGTGGAACATCAGTTCCCTCAAACTTTTTAGTATAAAATTGTTCAAGCGTTTCTAATTCTTCCCGAGAGCTAATGACAGAGCTTTGATGACTTGTCCATGCTCCTAGCTGACTTCCTCGTGGCCTCGAGTTAAAGTAATTAATGGACTGTTCATCTGGAACCTTGGCTGCCATGGCTTTTATAATAATCTGTCTCTCTAATGCGGGCCAGAAAAAATGGATAGCCACATGAGAGTTTGCATCAATCGCTTGTGCCTTTTCAGAGGTGTAATTTGTGTAAAAAACAAAACTGTCTTCTTGTTTTTCTTTAAGCAGGACAATTCGTGATTTAGGAAAACCATCGTCGCCTATCGTTACTATACCCATGGCATTTGCTTCTTCTATCTGATCATTAGAACGAGTTTCTTCAAACCATCGCTCGAACAATTCATATGGCTTACCGGGTAAACTACTTTCTAGAAGCGCGCTTTTTTCATAGGATTTGCGCAATTCATTCAATTGTTTCTCCATGATCAATCTTTACTGCAATTTAAGGATTTGGCTTTACAATTATACCGCTTGCAGTAATAGCCTTTACTAGAAAAAGAAAGATGTTCTAGGGCAGTATTAGTCGGTATCTCGCTTTCGCGAAAGCGGAATCAAGAAAAACAACTCTGCTATCGATTATCAGAAAACTCGAAAACTAAAAAAGCCTATCAAACAAGGTTTGATAGGCTTTATGACTCAATCCATACAGATTTTTGTCGGGGTGGCAGGATTCGAACCTGCGACCTCCTCGTCCCAAACGAGGCGCGATGACCGGGCTACGCTACACCCCGAATTTTATTATAATCAGTTCGGGTACTGAGTGAGTCTTTTCTGGTTAAAAACTTCTTCCTGAAAAGGTCTCTTTGCGGAGAGACAGGGATTCGAACCCTGGCGACGGTTGCCCGTCGACAGATTAGCAATCTGCTCCATTACCACTCTGGCACCTCTCCTAAATATTTAAAGAACTATGCTTATTTCTCAAAGCGGTTGCAAATGTAATCTATGTTTATGACCTGCCAAACATAAATTTATCTTTTTTCTATTCTGGATATTCAATGCGTAAATGATACATCCCAGCGAGCTTTTTCTTTATCACCGCCTTGAGCAACTCAATTTGTTTAAAAGTAATATCTGCATTTAAAAATTGTCCGGCTGCAATCTGGCTATCAATAATACTATCGACTAGTTTATCAATAGCAGCACTGGTAGGCGTTTTCAAACTTTTGGAAGCGGCCTCGACACTATCTGAAATCATTAGAATTGCCGTCTCAGGACTGAATGGTCGTGGGCCTGGATACTGATAGTCTGCGGTATCAATATCTGGGTTGATATTTTGAGCCTTTTTAAGAAAATAATATACCGTGTTGTCGCCGTGGTGTGTTCTTATAAAATCAATGATACGATCAGGTAACTTATACTTTTTGGCGATTTCTATACCATTAATGACATGATCAATGATGATCTCTGCACTTTCCTCAGGATCGAGATCATCGTGCGGATTGATTCCACTGCCTTGATTTTCGGTAAAGTAGGTTGGATTTCTCATCTTACCTATATCGTGATATAAGGCTCCTACCCTAACTAACATCGCATTTGCTCCTATTTCATTAGCAGCCGTCTCTGCAATATTTGCCACATTTAATGAGTGATGAAATGTTCCAGGTGCATTATTTGAGAGTTCTTTCAACAATTTAGAATTAGTATCAGACAGCTCTAGCAAACTTACATCGCTAACCATATTGAACATTTTTTCAAACACATAAATCAATGGCCATACAAATAGCATTGCCAGACCACACAGGACAAAATAAAGCACTCTATCCCATTCCCAGCCGCTTACACCACCTTGATAAATAGCGTAAAACGCAAAGTAAGACACAAAGTAAACGCCCACAATCTGGCTTACCGTTACAAACAGATTTGCTCGTTTATAAATCTCTTTACCCGATAAAATAGTAACGATACCTGCCATCATTTGTAAAAACAAATATTCACCACTAGAGGGCACCACAAAACTCAAGATAAAAATGATAATCACATGGCTGAACAATCCTAATCGCGCATCAAAAAAGGCTTTAAGAATCAAAGGCAACATACAAACCGGTACGATATATATATAATCAATGTTAAGCTTGAGAACCACTGATGTCAACACAGCAAATAAGCACAAGTTAAAATAAATGAATGCCAGCTTCTTATTGGTAGCGTACACAGCTGGTCTGTATTTATAAACAAATAGTAATAACATGGTGTACGCCATACCTACAAGAACCAGATAACCGGTAAGCTTCCAATTATACTGAGACTCTGTCCATGTTTGAGACTCATAACTACTGTTCAATGTTTCTAGGATACGCAATTTGCGTCCTTCCACAATTTCGCCTTGAGCGATAATCCTAGCATTTTGAGCAACCAGTCCTTGAGTGGGCAAGATCTTATCAAGCTCGCTTTGAATGTTTAAGTCCGTAAGCTGTTGATCAAAAAACACATTGGGTTTAAGTACCAGCAGTAACCGTTTTCTCAATCTATCTTGTAGTGCAATGTTTGAGATAGACAGTAAATCTTGACGTATGATTTCTTGTAATTCCTCAGGAATTATGAGATCATCATAGGCCAGCTGCGTGGAATTATCCTCATTCTTGAGTACAATCGGACTAATCCCTTCAAGATCCTGAGTATCCTCAAGATAACCACGCTCGTATACCTGCTTTAAGGATCTCTCAAGATTCTTGATGACTGGTCTCACTTCCTTTTTATATGTACTATCAGGAAGACTTGTTCTTATCGCTTCCTGCCATCCTTCAAAAGCTGTATTATATTTAAAAGGTTCCTTGTAAAAATGTCGTGGCGTTTGTGCAATTATCTCGGCCCTATCTTCTTTTAATTGTTGCTCACTCTTGAGTATAGGGAATTTGTAGGGTGCATAAAGTGTCTCATATTCCCATGGCTCACCTTCTACATAATCATATTTGAAACGATCACTTTTTGGAAAAAAGTAAACTGTTACCGCAGTAGAAAACATGACCAGCAAAATCTTGATGATTAAATCCTGCTGGGCGTACCATTTGATATTATTCAACTTCATTATTGCAAAGTAACTACATACTATTCATAATCAGGATGTTTTATTATTGGAAGTTTGACATTGTCCCATCCTTAGTAATAAAGAGGTATAATCCTTATTTTCGCAGTAAAAATAAGATTGATGAAAAAAGTAGTAATTGTTTCATATGCTAGAACACCAATAGGCTCATTTATGGGCGCTCTATCAGGCGTTCCTGCGACTCAATTAGGTTCTCATGCGATTAAAGGAGCTCTAGATAAAATTGATCTTGATCCTAGTGAGGTTCAAGAGGTTCTCATGGGCCACGTGGTACAGGCTGATACAGGGCAAGCACCTGCAAGGCAAGCTGCACTAGGTGCAGGTATTCATAAGAATGTACCATGTACTACGGTTAATAAGGTGTGCGCAAGTGGGATGAAAACCATCACCATGGCAGCTCAAGCAATTGCAGCAGGCGATTGCGAGGTAGTCGTCGCAGGTGGTATGGAAAATATGAGCCTGATACCTCATTATTCTTATATGAGAAAAGGGATCAAATTTGGTCCAGCTACTTTGACTGATGGTATGCAACGCGATGGACTAGTCGATGCCTATGATAAACAAGCCATGGGAACTTGTGCCGACCTCTGCGCTACAGAAAATGGTTTTTCTCGAGAAGATCAAGATGCATTTGCCATCCAATCTTATGAGCGTTCTAGAAAAGCTTGGGAATCGGGCAAATTTAATAATGAAGTTATCGCTGTTAACGTTCCACAAAGACGTGGTGATGATCTCGTTGTTGATACTGATGAAGAATTTAGCAATGTAAGGATGGAGAAAATCCCAGCACTGCGACCAGCATTTACTAAAGACGGTACTGTTACCGCTGCCAATGCCAGTACCATTAATGATGGTGCGGCAGCCGTCGTTCTTATGAGTGAAGAAAAGGCTCAGGAATTAGGTCTTAAACCACTTGCAAGAGTGATAGCTTATGCAGATGCTGCTCTGGAACCAGAGCGTTTTACCATGGCTCCATCACTCGCAATACCCAAAGCTCTCAAAAAAGCAAATTTATCTCTGGAAGACATTGATTATTTTGAGCTCAATGAGGCTTTTGCCGTTGTAGGTCTTGCTAATATGAAAGCACTAGGTATTAATGATTCTAATGTCAACGTTTATGGTGGCGCCGTTTCACTAGGCCATCCACTAGGTTGTAGTGGTACCCGCATCGTCAATACGCTACTTAGCACTCTTAAAAATGAGAACGGCAAGTACGGTGTCGCGGGAATTTGTAATGGTGGCGGTGGCGCGACTGCAATAGTTCTTGAAGCCTTATAAATAGCGCTCATGAAATACGGCATTTGTCCCATTTCCCTTGCACCATTGCGTTTACAAGCTGCTGACGCTAGTGAGATGGTGTCGCAAGTACTTTACGGTGAGTTATTTAAAGTAATCGAACATCGCAAGAAGTGGTCTAGAATTAGACTACACCTAGATGGTTATGAAGGCTGGATCGACAACAAGCAATATCAAGAAATTGACTCTATAGATTACCATAAATTGATAGATGATAATTTTGCTTTCGCGAAAGATCCCATCTCAATAGTCACTCATAGCGATGAAACATTAAGCACCTTAACCATAGGTGCACAAGTAAGCAGTGCTGCTTATTTCCAAGATTCTGTGGCTAATCAGCAATCTATTGATGAAGAAGATATTGCCAAATCAAATTTGATCAACACCGCACTCTTATTTTTAAATGCTCCTTATTTATGGGGCGGCAAATCTCCATTGGGTGTAGATTGTAGTGGATTTACACAACTCGTCTATCGACTCAATGACTTTCATTTAAAGAGAGATGCAAGCGAGCAAGCAACTCAAGGAGAAGTTCTCAGTTTTATAGAAGAGTCAGAGCCTGGTGATCTTGCCTTTTTTGACAATGCCGATGGTGATATCACTCACGTAGGCATTATTATGCAAGACAATCATATCATACATGCCCATGGCAAGGTGCGCATTGATAGACTAGATCAATCTGGTATATATAATGCTCAACTTAACACACATACCCATAAACTAAGAGTCATTAAAAAGATGATATAAAAAAACCGCAGAAATGATTTCTGCGGTTAGTATTATTTGCGAATTTATTTCAGATATAAGCCTACTTTAATTTCTCTGCTTTTTCAGTCATTCCCAAAGCGTTATACAAACTGATTAAAGTTCCTTTTGCCGAATCTAAATCTGGCTTTAATTCTAGTACCTTTTCTAGGTGAACAGTTGCATTTGTGTAAAGCTCAGTCTGTTCATCAACTGTGGTAGTTTCAAGATTACCTTTGTTGATATAAGCCGTTGCTAGATTGTTTTGGGTGAAAAAATCATTTGGCTCAATTGCTATACTTTTCTTATAGTAATCAATCGCTTGATCCCAGTTCTCCTTACTAGCGGCTGCTACAGCAAGATTCTTAAATACCGTTGGGTCTGTTATCTCTTTACTCAAGTTTTTTACAGCAGCCTCGTACTCATCTTGCATGTCTAGTGTTAGATAGATGTCTGCTTTGGCGATCTTGAAAGAATCATCGTTGCCGTATTTAGATTCTGCTTGAGTAAATAACGCTTTGGCAGCATCCAGGTCTTCCGTATTTCTAGTCAACCATATCAGGTTAGTAACGATAGACCCAGCGTCAGATGGAGTTTTTTCCATTCTCACATCCTTATAAGAACCAGAAAGTACAGCAAGATCAGCCGACTTTTTACTTGGGAATCTGGTCGTCTGCCCAGATGCAACATCTGTTGCTACAATTGATTCTGTGACGCCGGTATAACTCTTATCAAAAAGCACTAAGTAATTAGCCTTTGCGCCATCAAAATCTTGAACCTGATATGCAAGATTTGCTGCGTTAAAGCGCATTCTATCATTATCTGGACTTTGTGTCAAAAGATAGTTCACGATTTCCAGCGCTCCTGCTTTATCGTCTGCCGCTAGTTTATCTTGTGCCTTTTTGAATACAGCATTGACCGCTGCTTGCTTATAAACACCTAATTGATCATCATCATAGCCTTTTGACTCAACCTCGTTAAGTGTTTCAATAGCAGCCATTAAATCCTTTTCATCGGCTTTGATACTAGCTGTGTTACCTATCTTGAGAACAGCATCATAGTAATCATACTTGAGCCTGTAATCTTCTTCAACACTGCTTTCATCTATCTCATTAAATAAAGACCTAGCATCTGCTATTTTACCTTTACCAACTGCCTTTTCAACTTTTTTCAATTCCTTTTTCTGGGCAAAACCTATGGCGGCTACTGCTAGAAATAGTACTGTTAATTTTATTTTCATGATTATTTAGTTTTATTCTTCGCTGTCATCCTTTGCAAGGTCCGTACCACGATCTGTTAATTCGTCTGTTACTATGTCTGCTGCCTCGTCATCATCATCGTTTGCAACTTTCGCGACAGCGGCAATACTATCATTTCCTTTGAGATTGATCAATCGTACACCTTGTGTCGCACGACCCATGACTCTCATGTCACTCACATCGATACGTATGGCAACTCCAGATTTGTTGATAATCATAAGACCATCGCCGTCTTGGACGTTTTTAAGAGCAACCAGACCACCAGTTTTCTCAGTCACTGATATGGTTTTAACTCCTTTACCACCACGATTTGTTTCGCGATAATCTTCAAGACTGGATCGCTTACCATAACCTTTTTCAGAAACGACCAGGATATTTGATTCTGGATCATTCACGGCAACCATTCCTATCACCTCGTCATTATCATCTGCCAGTCTGATACCACGCACACCGCTGGCATTACGACCCATTGATCTAGTTTTCTTCTCATCAAAACGTATCGCTTTACCACTGCGTAATCCTAACATGATCTGGCTATCACCGGTTGTCAATTTTGCTTCTAGCAATGTATCGCCATCCTTGATGGTGATGGCATTGATACCATTGGTTCGTGGTCGAGAGTATTGCTCTAGTGACGTTTTCTTAACGGTACCTTTCTTAGTACACATAATCACATAATGAGAATTGATGTATTCCTCGTCCTTAATATCCTGCGTACAGATCACAGCTTTCACGCTATCGTCCGGCTCAATGTTGATCAAGTTTTGAATAGCTCGTCCTTTAGAAGTTCGGCTACCTTCTGGTATTTCATAAACCCGCATCCAGAAACACTTTCCTTTCTCTGTAAAGAAGAGCATGTACTGGTGATTAGTTCCCACAAAAATATCTTCAAGGAAATCTTCATCACGTGTGGTACTCGCCTTTTGACCTACACCACCGCGATTTTGGGTCTTATATTCGGTAAGACTTGTTCTTTTAATATAACCAGCATGCGAGATAGTAATGACAACTTGCTCATCTGGAATCATATCTTCAATGCTCAAATCACCACCAGCGTACTCAATCTGCGAGCGACGCTCATCGCCATACTTCTCACGTACCTCTTCTAGTTCTTCCTTGATGATCGCCATACGACGCTCCTTTTTGTCGAGGATATCTTTGAGATCAGCAATGGTTTTGATAAGCTCGTCATACTCGCTGCGCAGTTTATCCTGCTCAAGACCTGTCAATTGTCTTAAACGCATCTCAACGATCGCTCGTGCTTGAATTTCAGATAGATCAAATCGCTCGATTAATTTCTCACGAGCTTCTTCACCATTTGAACTAGCACGTATGAGCTTAATTACCTCATCGATATTATCACTGGCAATGATCAATCCTTCTAGGATATGGGCGCGCTCTTCTGCCTTGCGCAACTCATAAGTCGTACGTCTTACAACGACTTCATGTCTATGTTCCACAAAATGGTGGATCATATCTTTAACATTGAGCATCTCAGGACGACCGTTTACTAGCGCAATATTATTAACGCTAAACGACGATTGCAGCGCAGTATGCTTGTACAGTTTATTGATGACGATGTTAGGAATCGCATCACGTTTCAAAACGTAAACGATGCGCATTCCCTTTCTATCAGACTCATCACGTATGGATGAGATACCTTCTAGCTTCTTATCATTAATAAGGTCTGCCGTTTTCTTAATCATATCTGCCTTATTGACTTGATATGGCAGTTCATCTACAAGAATACACTCGCGACCTTTAACCTCTTCAATTCTTACACGACCGCGTATCTTGACACGACCGCGACCTGTATGCATGGCATCCTTTACACCATCATAACCATAGATAATACCACCAGTAGGAAAATCTGGAGCCTTGATATGCTGGATCAATTCATCGATCTCAATATCATTATTATCGATGTAAGCGATAGTTCCATCCACGACCTCAGTCAAATTGTGTGGTGGCATATTAGTCGCCATACCTACCGCTATACCGCTGGCGCCGTTGACTAGTAGATTAGGAATTTTAGTTGGAAGAACAGTTGGTTCAGATAACGTGTCGTCAAAATTGAGTTGCGTATCAACTGTTTCCTTATCAATATCCGCAAGCATCTCTTCAGATATTTTGCGCATTCTAGCCTCTGTATAACGCATGGCAGCTGGTGGATCACCATCTACACTACCAAAGTTTCCCTGACCATCAACGAGCATGTAGCGCAACGACCATTCCTGGGCCATACGCACCATGGTGTCATAGACTGATGTATCACCATGCGGGTGATATTTACCCAGTACCTCACCTACAATTCTCGCACTCTTTTTATATCCACGATTAGACAGTACGCCCAGCTCATACATTCCATAAAGGACACGTCTGTGCACAGGCTTGAGACCATCTCGCACATCTGGCAGTGCTCGTGACACTATGACCGACATCGAGTAATCGATGTAGGCTGATTTCATCTCATCCTCAATATTGATTGGGATTAACTTTTCTCCATCTGCCATTTAAAATCTTCTTTAGTTACCTTAAAAATTAACAACTAGCAATTTAATGAAATCACTATATATAATAAGGACTTTGGGCGATTTACACGTTGTTTTTATTAACACTTTGCACCTGTTCTTGTGGATAAGTTGTGATGCTCTCAAATCGTTGTTATAATGTGTGTTTTGATTACGCTTTCGCGAAAGCGTGCTCACATTAACGCGACTTTACTATACGGAACGCTTTTTGAATAATACTATTCATTACATTTAGACAAAGAAGTGATATGGACGATAATTTTTCACCACGAGTAAAAGACGTGATTGCCTACAGCAAGGAAGAAGCGCTGCGATTGGGTCACGATTTTATAGGAACTGAACATCTAATGCTAGGACTGTTGCGCGATGGTAGCGGTAAAGCAATTGATATATTAAACAATTTATCTGTTGATCTGGATCATTTGAGGCGCAAGGTTGAAATCTTGAGCCCAGCAAATCCAAGCAACAGTGGTACGGTAAACGAGAAGAAAAATCTGCATTTGACGCGCCAGGCAGAACGTGCTTTAAAGACTACATTTCTAGAAGCCAAACTTTTTCAAAGTACGTCAATCAACACGGCGCACCTACTATTATGCATCCTGCGCAATGAGAATGATCCTACTACAAAGCTGCTTAATAAGCTTAAGGTAGATTATGACAATGTTAAGGAAGAATTCAAACTTATGCTATCGCAGGATGATGGATATGTTGAAGACCCTATGGCGCAATCCTTTAGCGATGAGCCAGAAGACATGAAAGAAGGTGACAACGAGAATCTGTTTTCTCAAAGCGGCGATAAGAAAACCAATAAGAAGTCAAAGACACCGGTGCTGGACAACTTTGGTCGTGATCTAACCCGTATGGCCGAAGATGATAAACTTGATCCAGTAGTAGGTCGTACTGAGGAAATACAGCGCGTGTCGCAGATATTGAGCCGCCGCAAAAAGAATAACCCATTACTTATAGGAGAGCCTGGTGTTGGTAAAAGTGCCATTGCCGAAGGTCTTGCCTTGCGTATCGTACAACGTAAAGTATCGCGCATACTTTATGACAAGCGAGTCATAACACTTGATCTTGCTAGTCTTGTTGCTGGAACTAAATATCGAGGCCAGTTTGAAGAGCGCATGAAAGCTGTGATGAATGAGCTTGAGAAGAACGACGATATCATCCTATTTATAGATGAGATTCACACCATCGTTGGCGCTGGTGGCGCTGCTGGGTCACTAGATGCCAGCAATATGTTCAAACCAGCTCTAGCACGTGGAGAAATTCAATGCGTAGGTGCTACCACACTGGATGAATACCGTAACAGCATTGAGAAAGATGGCGCGCTTGAAAGACGTTTTCAAAAAGTAATGGTAGAACCTACTACGGTAGATGAGACCATTGAAATATTGAATAACATCAAGGAAAAATATGAGGATCACCACAATGTAGCATATACTGATGCTGCTATTGAGGCCTGTGTTAAACTAACTAGTCGCTATATGACTGATCGTTTTTTACCAGATAAGGCCATTGATGCATTAGATGAAGCTGGATCACGTATTCATATTGCCAATATTGAAGTACCTCAACAAATTCTTGATCTAGAAAAGCAACTTGAAGAAGTTAAGAAAGAGAAAAATACGGTGGTCAAAAAGCAGAAGTATGAACAAGCTGCTAAGTTGCGTGACGACGAGAAAAAACTAGAAAAAGCTCTGGCCGAGGCTCAAGAAGCTTGGCAGGAAGCGAGCAAACTGCAACGCGACACAGTGACTGAAGAAAATGTTGCCGAAGTAGTGAGCATGATGACAGGAATTCCTGTCAATCGTATTGCTACCAAGGAAATGAAAAAGCTTAAAGATCTTGATGGTACTATCACCGACCTAGTTATAGGCCAAGATAAAGCGGTAAATCAAGTCGTTAAGGCAATCCAGAGAAACCGTGCTGGTTTGAAAGATCCTAACAAGCCGATTGGTTCATTTATATTCTTGGGTCAAACTGGTGTTGGTAAAACCCAACTCGCCAAAGTGCTTGCCAAAGAACTCTTTGACTCTGATAGCTCATTGATACGTGTTGATATGAGTGAATACATGGAGAAATTTGCCATCTCACGATTGATAGGTGCGCCTCCAGGATATGTAGGTTATGAAGAAGGTGGCCAACTTACTGAGAAAGTGAGACGTAAGCCGTATGCTGTCATCCTACTTGATGAGATTGAAAAGGCGCATCCAGATGTGTTTAACATGTTGCTGCAGGTTCTTGATGATGGTTATTTGACGGATAGTTTGGGTCGCAAGATTGACTTCCGCAATACTATTATTATCATGACGTCAAATGTTGGTGCTAGAAAGCTTAAGGACTTTGGTTCTGGAGTAGGTTTTGGAACCAGTGCTCGTAAGATGGCCGAAGGCGACAATGCCCGTGGCGTTATTGAGGCTGCTTTGAAAAAAACCTTTGCACCAGAATTCTTGAATAGAATAGATGATGTAATCGTGTTTAATGCGCTAGAACGTGAGGATATACATAAAATCATTGACATTGAATTGAGTAAACTATTTGCTCGTATTGACGATCTAGGATACAAATTGACCTTAAGTACCGAAGCCAAAGATTATATAGCCGACAAAGGATTTGATAAGCAATATGGCGCCAGACCACTCAAGAGAGCTATTCAAAAATATATTGAGGACGCACTAGCAGAGGAAATCGTGAACAGTCAATTAACTGAAGGCGATAAAATCTTCATGGATCTCGATAAGGAGTCTAATGAGTTGATTGTCAAGATTGAAAAATCAGTCGAGTCCACGGAATAATACTTTTAAATAATTAATTTGAAACCATCCAGCTGCTTTTTAACGAGCAACTGGATGGTTTTTTCATTTACGAAAACGTTGGATTAAAACAGAAACAGGCAATTCATCGATTTATATTCTCAGTTCAAAACATTTCATGACCCAACACTTGTATAGGTCTAATTTTGTGTCAGTTATGTAAAAATACTGTCATGAAACTATTAGAATTAGAATTTGGTACATTCCTATTAGATGATAACTATGTTATTGGCGAGATCAATGAGGGCGTGCATGTGGACCTTCAGATCAATGCAATTATAGACAACTTGATACGTGAACATTATGGCAATCAACCTATAGGTTATATAAGTAGACGTATCAATGATTACAGTGTTGATCCTCTAGTTCATCAATCAAATCTTGAGAATAGTATTATTCAAACCTTTGCCGTAGTAGATGGAAAAAAAGAGGATCCTGCTGTTTATGAAAGTGAGACCCGATTCCTAGATTCTGATCAAGTGCGATTCTTTTCTAAGACCAGACAAGCTATCGCCTGGACACGCACTACAAGTCGTTTTCCTATTGACGTCGCTCAACTTAATTAGTGAATATTTCAATAGTAACTTCAAACTAATCTTATGAAATTAATACACTTAGAATTCGGAAGATTCGAGCTTCACGATCATTATGTAGTAGGTGAAATTTTTGAGGGTGTACATTTTGACCATGACCTCAATCAAATAGTAAAAGATCTTGCTATGGAAAATTATGGCCCCATTAAAAAAGTAGGCTACATAAGTGTGAGGCGTCATAATTATAGTGTTGATCCATTGGTGCATTTTGAGAATAAACGCTTCCAAATACTCAATAGTGTGGCCGTGGTAAATGTTAGAGAAAACTCTAGACCTACTCACGATATCGAGGCATGTTTTTACTGGAAGAATAGATTAAAAGGCTTTGATGATCAACAAGTAGCACTTAACTGGACGCAAAGAATGCTAGATCAATCACAAAAAACATTGCTTAATTAGATTTTAATTCAACCTTTTCCTCATCCAACTATTTTCAGGACCTACCTACTAGGAGTTACTAGCCTCAGGATTTCTAAATAGTTGTAGGATCGCTGCGCCTATGAAGTTAGAAATCAAGCTTGCCTTCAAGCCTTCATGAGCATAACTCTGCGCCACTAGGTCACCTGCCGCACCATGAATGTACACGCCAAAAACTGCTGCCATTAACGGCTCATAACCTTGAGCGATAAGGCTGGAAATCATACCTGCCAGCACGTCACCACTACCAGCCGTCGCCATTCCTGGATTACCAGAATCATTTATGTACACGTGATCACCAGATACTGTCATCGTGTGAGCGCCTTTTAACACCAGTATTACATCATATTTTTTAGAAAGTTCTTTGGCTTTTTCAAGTCGCTCCGTACTGTTATTCCACTTACCGACCAATCTTTCTAATTCACCATCATGCGGTGTTAAAATGGATTGTGCTGGGACTTCCTTTAAGAATGCTCGCTTGTTGGCCAATATATTGAGTCCATCGGCGTCTATGACTATGGGTGATGATTGATATTTTATAGCTTTCGCGAAAGCTGAAACAGTAACGTCATCCTGCCCTATACCTGGTCCAATACACATCACATAATCTTTAACAGGAATCCTGATGTCACTTAAAGCATGGTCATCATCGTCCAACAATGTCATTACCTCTGGCAAGCTAGTCTGCATAATGATATCGCCATCATTTGGGATATAAGCCGTGACCTTACCAGCACCAGCATTAATGGCAGCACCAGCACACAGTACCGCAGCACCCATGGTGCTTTCATGACCAGCGACACAAACAACATGACCGTAATCTCCTTTATGGGTGAATTTCTTTCTAGGCTTATAAATGTTTTGTGCAGCTTCTCTAGTTATCAACGTAGCAATAGGTTGCGCCTGATTGATATATGCCGGATCCAATCCTATATCGATGACTTCAAAAGTCCCAACAAAATCACCTGTATCTACCTGAAAAAAGCTCAGTTTGGGAGTTTGAAAAGTGAACGTGTGATCTGCCTTGATAATCGCAGAGTTTTCTGGTTGTGCTGTATCTGCCAATAGACCGCTGGGCATATCGACCGCTACGGTAAATGCTTGGGTGGCGTTGATGGCTTCAAATAAATCTGCCATCCATCCATCAACTGGCCTGTTGAGTCCAGTGCCAAAAATCGCGTCAACAACAATATCGCCATTATCAATAGCAGGAATGTCATCCTTACAATCTAGAAGTATCGGCCAATCTTTAGTAATATCTTTAATACGTTCATAATTCTTAAGAAAATCATCTGATCTATGCTTGCTACAATTTGTAATGTAGGTGGTTACATGATATCCATGTTGTATCATATGCCTTGCTATAGCAAGACCATCACCACCATTATTCCCAATACCACAAAATATTTTAATAGGTACGGGTGCGCCATTAAGTCGCTGATGCATGCGCTCAAAAACTAATTGCGCAACGCGCTCCATGAGTTCATCGCTGGTAATGTTTTGCGATTTGAGTGTGGCTTGATCTGCTTGAGCTAATTGCTGTGCACTTAATATTTTCAAGATTCAGTATTTTGAGATGCAAGTTAACACATAAGTTTCATGCTCATTTAGCGTACTAGTTCTTAGAATTAAAGGGTTGGTGGCTGTGATAACCTGTTTCTTAATTTATACATTTGCCGCTCAAAATTGACCTTATGAAAAATACGGCTCTAACAGCAATACATAAATCTTTAGGTGCTAAAATGGTTCCCTTTGCAGGCTTCTACATGCCAGTTCAATATGAAGGCGTGACGATTGAACATCATACCGTACGCAATGATGTAGGAGTTTTTGATGTATCACATATGGGTGAGTTTTTAATCAGCGGCCCTAATGCACTAGAGCTTATACAGAAAGTATCGTCAAATGATGCCGCCGTACTTTTTCCTGGTCGTGCCCAATACGCTTATTTACCTAATGATAGCGATGGTATTGTTGATGACATGCTGGTTTATCAAATTAAAGATGAGCAATACCTACTAGTAGTCAACGCATCTAATATTGACAAAGACTGGAGTCACATTGAAAAGGCTAATACTATGGGCGCCGACATGCGCAACTTGAGCGATGATTACTCCTTACTTGCCATTCAAGGCCCTAAAGCAGTTGAGGCGATGCAGTCATTAACATCGGTCGATCTAGCTTCTATCAAATATTATCATTTTAAAGTTGCAGATTTTGCTGGTATCGACAATGTGATTATAAGCGCCACTGGATATACTGGTAGTGGTGGATTTGAAATTTATTGCAAAAATGACGAAGTAGAACAAATATGGAATAAAGTATTTGAGGCTGGAGCATCTTTTAATATCAAACCTATTGGACTTGCCGCAAGAGACACTTTAAGATTAGAAATGGGCTTCAACCTATACGGCAATGATATAGACGAGACCACGAATCCTATTGAAGCTGGTCTAGGTTGGGTTACTAAATTCAATAAAGATTTCATCAATAAAGAGTCCATCGAACAGAGTAAACTCAAAGGTGTACCGCGCAAACTGGTAGGTTTTACCATGGATGAAAAAGCAATACCTAGAGGTGGTTATATAATCAATAATGAAGAAGGTGAAGAAATGGGTATTGTCACCAGCGGCACCATGTCACCTTCTATGACTATTGGGATTGGCTTAGGATATGTTCCTGTAGCAGCAGCAGTTCCTGGTTCAAAAATCCATATTCAAATACGTAAGAAATCTGTTCCTGCAACTGTTGTTAAATTACCTTTCTACAAGAAATCCTAATATTTGAATAGAGTACTCATCATAGGTGGTAGTGGATTTATAGGCAATGCGATCTATAAAGAACTAGCACCATTTTATAACGTACACGCTACCTATCTTACTGATAATAGTGTCTTTGAGAAGAACAAGCATTATCATCAATTTGATATGGAGCTTGAGATGGTTCATGGGTTACTCAACGATCTTAAACCTAATTTTATCATTAGCGCATTGCGAGGCAATGTAAATGGTCAAGTGCATCTGCATGATCAACTTATTTCATGGGTTAAAAAGCATAATGATTCTAGGGTCATATTTCTTTCAAGTGCCAATGTTTTTGATCGTTTCTCCAATTTTCCAAGTTATGAATACGACAAGACGTTCTCTGAAAGTATTTATGGTAGATTCAAGATCAAAATAGAGAACAACCTATTGCGCATGGCCGCCAACAAGTTTGTGATATGTCGCATACCTATGATCTTTGGTGCAGCTAGTCCGCGAGTTCAAGAACTACACAAGCAAATCAAATCTCAAGAAGCGATTGAAGTATTTCCTAACGTGGTCTTGAATGCGACCTACATTGATAAGCTAGTTCAACAAATACATTACATCATCAATAGAAGACGTCGTGGTATTTTTCATTTGGGAAGTAAGGATCTAGTTCATCATAGCGAACTCATTGAGGATATTTGTACTCTTATCTCGCCTGAAGAGGCGAAATTCAAACAGGTTTTTGACTCTAATGAGGATCGACAGTTGAGCGTATTGCCTAAGGATAATATGCTACCCAAACATCTACAATTAACGATCGACGAGGTGGTGCAAAGTTGTTTTGTTTAATCAACAAGATTATACACAAGAGGTATACTTAAACTCACGGTGGTTCCTTGACCTACCTCACTACTTATATCGATATTACCGTCAATAAGCGGTAGATATTTCGCCACAAAACTCAACCCCAAACCTAGACCTTCAAATTCTCTAGTCAAGCCTTCGCTAGCCTGTTCAAATGGTCTTAATATTTTTTGGATCTTAAATTCTGGGATACCGATACCAGTATCTCTAATAACCAACTTTAAATTGTTTCCTACTGTCAAGGCATTCACGTGTATGTATCCTTGATGGGTAAACTTAACGGCATTACGCAATAGATTGTTGACAGTTTGCTGTAAACACAGAAGATCTGCCTTTACATAAACATCCTCATTAAAATTATCAAACCTCAAGTCTAATCCTTTATTATCAGCGGTAGTTTTGATCGTGATAATAGAGTCCTCGATGAGCTTATTAAAATGAATTGTTGTACTCACATGCTTAAACTTCTCAAGGTTTGAAGTGCTGTTAATTATATTATCTACGGTATTTGTCAATCGATCTGCACTTTCCTTTTGAGCCTTTACCAACAGGTCTTTTTCTTGATCAGTGACCTTTCCTTCTAACAACAATTTTGAGGATTGCAATAATCCATGTAATGGTGTCTTTATCTCATGCCCTATCTTGTTGATAAGCTCGCTTTTATACTGATTGACATGGGTAAGTTGATCTCGATAATCTTCCAATTGCTCTTGTACATTTTTCTGTTCAGTCAAATCAAATAGATAGAAAACGTACCCATCTACTAGTCTCTCGTAGTTCAAGACTGGTTTACACATGGCATCATATGAAGTTTCCTGCGATGTAAAAGAATCCAGTTTAATCTCCTTTCGGTAATCGTTACCGCTGTCAAGAGTACGCTTTATAATATTGACCTTCAAGCCATCATGATCAGAAAGTAACTCAGTAAATGAGGTTTTCTTAAGAATAGGATTATAGCCTAATTTCTCCATGAAATGTTCCAAAGATCTAGCATCCATGCCCATAACACGCCAATCTTTATCCAACATAAAACTGCGGACAAAGGTGTTATCAAGCAGCGTGCGCATGTAATAATTATGCTTATCCTGTAGTTGCGTGATACGGTATTTATCTTCTACATCAATAAGATTACCTACAAGTTTGATAGGATTACAATCGTTATCCAGCACTTTAAAGCCATGAACCTCAAAGTGTTTATATTGACCAGCGCCGTTACGCAGTCTGTAAGCATTGACATAATATTGACTATCGTTGTTAAGCTCCTTTAAATGTTGGGCTACTGCCTCTACTCGATCCTCAGGATGTATGAATTGTCTAAAAACTTCTTCTGGAAGATCGTCCGGTAACAGCATATGATCACGGAAGGCATCACTATAAAAAACCTTGTCAGTCACTAGATCATGTGTAAAGTAACCAGAATTAATAGCTCTCAAGGCTAGATCCATATTTGCTTTAGTCTCTTCTAGCTCTAGCGCCTGCTCATGACGCACTGTGATATCCTGCATGGTTCCATAAACAAATACTACTTGATCGTGGCGTATTTCTGGTTGAGCAGTAACTCTTACCCATTTTTTAGCACCTTTAAAAGTGCGCACCTCAACCACTACATCATAGGATTGTTGTTGTAGATAAAAGTTGTCCAAAGTCTGATTGAAAAAATCAACGCTACCAGGCGCGATGAAATCCCATATCGTATCACGACTTACCGGTATTTTTTCTGGAATATCCAGTATATCAAAAATCACATCAGTCCAGTGAGCGACATCTAGTTCTGGATTATATGTCCATCCACCTAGACTTACCGTATCGTTTACCTTTTTCAAGGTTTTGAACTGCTCATGATCGCTGGTAACATCAAGTGCAATTACATAAATAAGACCATTGCGCAATCCAGCATTGCAATTAAGATAGACAGGTGATCCATTGGGCTTAAAAAGCTTCACAGTATGGTTACAAACATCACCATCATCCTTGAGACTGCCCACAAGTTTATGCCAGTCCTCTTGATCAGCGAGAAGTGAAGTCAAGAAACCTTTTTCAAATTTTTCCTCGCTTACCTGCGCGACGTTATAAAATTCTCCATTTGCCTGCTCAACGCGAGAATCACGGCTCAACACTAGCGATAAAACGCAGGTATTTACAATAAGATCTTTATAAGGGAAAGCGCTCTCGTCTATTTTGGCATTCATAATTACTGCGTAAAAGTGCCTTAATATACAAAAACCGCTAATCTCTTGAAGAAAAACGAGTTACAATACCGTTATGGCAACCATTTATCACTGCCAAAGTCAGGTTTGCGCTTCTGTAAAAATGCATCTCGACCTTCCTTTGCCTCGTCAGTCATGTAGATAAGCCTGGTCATCTCGCCAGCAAACACTTGCTGTCCTACCATTCCATCATCCACGGCATTCATGGCAAACTTTGCCATCTTGATCGCGGTAGGTGATTTTTCCATGATTTCCTGTGCCCAGTCATAAGCTGTTTGATCTAACTCATCGTGTGGAACCACGGCGTTGACCATACCCATTTCCATGGCTTCTTGTGCATTGTAATTGCAGCCTAAAAAGAAAATCTCTCTCGCTTTCTTCTGTCCTACCATTTTTGCTAGGTAGGCACTACCATAACCAGCATCGACGCTCGCGACATCAAGGTCAGTTTGCTTAAATATGGCGTGTTCTTTACTAGCAATTGTCATATCACATACTACGTGCAGACTGTGTCCACCACCTACTGCCCAACCAGGCACAGCACAAATCACAACTTTGGGCATGAACCGTATCATGCGTTGCACCTCAAGGATATTCAATCTACCAGTACCAGCGCTATCCTTGTAACCATCCTTACCACGAGCATTCTGGTCACCACCACTGCAAAATGCCCAGCCACCATCCTTAGGACTGGGACCTTCACCAGTCAAAATGACCACACCTATGGATAGGTCCTCTTGCGCATCATAAAAAGCGTCAATAAGCTCGCTTACCGTTTGCGGGCGGAAGGCGTTGCGCACCTCTGGTCTATTGAACGCGATGCGCGCGACGCCATTGGCTTTTTTGTAGGTAAGGTCTTTGTATTCCTTGGCTGTTTTCCAGTCGATAACACTCATAAAATCTGTTTATGCTCAAAGATAGAACGCTCTACCCTTTATACCATATCCTGATGATCTGGAAATTACTCACCGTATGGCCGCCTGTATAATATTGAATTGTACCATCCGTAAACGCTTGTTTATTCTTATAGATATTAGGAAGAACCACCGTTTCTACGTTCACAATCTCCTTATTATAATTCTTTCTCACCCATTCATTGGCACGGCTCAGAACAGCTTCTAGATTCTCATAAGTAGTTGAACCCCAAAAACTCTTTTCTAATGCTTTTGGCTCAAAGTCGATGTAGTTGATTTCGTTTATCATGTCTATAAGTTGCAGTATGATTGTGGTTGTTACGCTTTCGCGAAAGCAAAATTCTCATAAATCAATTTACCAAAAACAAAAATCTCGTTAACTACCGTAGTTACTGCAAGCTAGCCACTAAATTTGCCATATGGCACAGGAAAAGAAACCAGACGCAATTGTATTTGACGAAGAAAGTGGCACCTATAATGCCGCATTGTTACCGTATGCCAGCGGTGTAGGCGCACCCAAAATCACAACGCCAGACATCACTTCCTGGAAGCAAAACAATATAAATAAAGTCAATCACGAGATCAAATCGCAGTTTGACCAACTAAAGGCGCAATATGACGCCATGGTGAAAAAATATGAGGACAATCAAGTGGTCTATGGTGCCAAATTCTCTTTTGAACCCATAGTTGGCGAGACCTATCATCTATATCGAGGCCGCAAGAATGATTTCCTATCTGTGATTTCACCATCCGAGTGTACCTGGGAACACATAGGTAGTTACCGCTTGTCCAGCGAGAAATTGTGGGTAGAAATAGACTAGTATTCAGTATTCAGTATTCAGTATTCAGTATTCAGTATTCAAGAAAAATCTTTTTAAGTGAATATGCATCTTATGTTAAGCTTCAATTTGAATACATCAAGTTTACTTGACTTGCTTCAAAGTTTGAACCACTTGTTTCCCTTGAGGGAAATGTCGAAGACAATGGGTGTTTTTTCAGTATTCATGTTTTGGTTCAAGACATCAAATTCAGCTTACGTTTCTTTCTAGCACGTTTATAACTAAAATATTAGTTTAACTAAATAATTAGTTTATATTTGAACTAAAGATTTAGTTTCATGAAGACACTTACCCAAGCTGAAGAAGAGATCATGCAGATTCTATGGCAACTCAACGAGGCAAATGTTGCCAGCATTATCGAGCAGATGCCAGAGCCCAAACCTGCCTATAATACGGTGTCGACCATCACACGAATACTAGAAAGTAAGAAGTTTGTGAATTATCGCAAACAAGGCCGTGGTCACATCTACTACCCTATCGTGAGTAAAAAGGACTATACGCGAGCGACGGCAGGTAAACTGGCGAGCAATTATTTTAAGGGTTCTTATAAGAGTATGGTGTCTTTTTTCATGCAGCAAGAACAATTAAGTGTGCAGGATCTCGAGGACATCTTGAAGGAAATGAATAAAAAATCATAGACATGACACATCTATTACACAGCTGCGTGCTTGCACTCCTTTTATATGGTCTTTATAAGCTATTGCTTAAAAATAGCGGTGGTTTTCAAATACATCGCGCTTATCTGCTATTGATACCAGTGCTAGCGGCTGTTCTACCGTTTGTGGTATTACCGTTTGCTTTTGGCATCGATTATCAAGAAACAACAGCAACCTTATCTCAGCCTGCAATCGTTGTACAGGAGTCTGTAATTCAAACCAGTTCTACATTGCTAATTGAACAAGAGCCAAGGATCACGTGGCCGCAATTATTATTAGCGATTTATGCAGCTGGATTTCTGGTGGCTGCCATACTTTTTATCATCAAGCTAGCGCGACTTAATGAATGGATCGATAATGGTAAAACGACTTATCGCGACGATATTTGCATTACTCAGGTGGATAATTTACCTGCAGCATTTTCATTTTTAAATCGTGTTTACATAGGTAGTGACCTCGATGATAAAGATTACCAGCACATTCTCACGCATGAGTTAACTCATATTAAACAACGTCACAGCTGGGATCTACTGTTTTATGAAATCCTGAGAATTGCTTTTTGGTTTCATCCTGTTGTTTATCTAGCTCAAAGAGATTTGAAAATGGTCCACGAGTACATCGCAGATGAGCAAACAATACAAATACATGGCAAGCAATCCTATTATGAGAATTTATTGAGGCAAGTAATGGATTGTCCCGATTACTCTTTTGCAAACTCCTTCTATAAACTTAACACTATTAAAAACCGAATTAAAATGATACACCACACACAAAAACACAGATTCCCATACCGTAAACTCTTATGGGTATTACCTATTCTATTTACCAGTTTGATCTATACGGCTTGTACATCGGATAATGAAGAAGCCGAAAATGCCAACAACGATGTTCTGGAAAAAATTGAGCAAACTAATTTTCTAGAAGGTTTAGATTTCAATCAAGTAGATTACTATTCTGGTGTAAGTGAAGAAGGTAAAAAGCTGGTTGAACGCCTTATCAAGGAGAACAACGGAAAACTGCAAATGGATGGTAAAGATTTATCGGACACTGAATATGAACTTTTTGTCAAATCCACTCGAAGAGTGTTGCAAAACGGAGCTTCAGTATATAAAAATGACGATAAATCAACAACAGTTGAAGTCTATCAGGTACCAGGAAAGGATCCAGAGTTTATCATTAACCATGACGGTAAAACTTTATCACCAAAGGAATTTTTAGGTTTTAGTCGAGGTTTTATGGATGCGTCTGGTAATTCCTTGAATATTGCTGATGGAAAGGTTTCGAAATCCTACAGTACTTTTAATGATGAAAAGGAATTGATTGAAATTATAGAAGTCGTTGAAGTCGTTGAAATAGATGAAGATGTGTCGGTAAGACAACCAACTGATGATGATATCATAGAAGTACCTATCGCCACAGTTCCTTTTGCTATTATTGAAGAATTTCCTACTTACCCTGGCTGCGCTGGTTCCAATCAGGAACGTAAAGACTGTATGCAAGAGAACATTTCTCAGTTTATTAATAATAACTACAACACCTCAGTAGCTAGCGACATGAAAGGTTCGCAAAAAATAAGGGTGCAATTTACGGTTGGTATTGATGGTCAGGTAAGTGACATTAAGACTAGAGCAGCAAATTCAAAACTGGAGCAAGAAGCCGCTCGTGTAATAAAAATGCTACCAGTAATGAAACCAGGACTGCAACGCGGCAAAGAAGTCAATGTGCTTTATAGCCTACCTATCATCATTGAAGGAGCATAATAGATCAGTCCTAAGTATTGTATTAGAAAAATCCAGATCCATCCGATCTGGATTTTTACTTTTAAACCGATTAAACGTTCAGTTTATCGATTTAATTACTTTGTATAACATAGTACTGTAACAAATTAATAAATCGGTCGTCTTTTAGATATAACCTTAAACTTTATATTATGAAAGCTTCAACAACATTACACGAGACAAGAGAATTGATCAACAAGAGATTCCGTCCAGAGCGTACGTTCTCAGAGAATTGGAATACTCGTAGAAGATATAGATTGGCTTAAACCATGTTTATCTTCAAGATCATTCAAATGATCAACTTTCGTTAGAATCCTTTGTTACACTGACAAAGGATTTTTTTATTGCTTTTAACTTGACTATTAGAGGATACGAGTACTTTTGTTAAAACACTTTATCATGAAGCATTTACCTCTAGTTGCCGCACTCGCTGCGCTACTTATTACTTCCTGTAAATCGGAACTAGAAAGTCGCGAGATCATAGCTTTAGAAGACTCACAGGACAGCACTTTCACGGCGACTGACGTCAATCAACGCGTACCAGATGTTTCTGATGTTGTACTTATCGATGATCAGGAAGATTATACCATCACACCTATCGTCGAGGATTTAAGCGTTCCTTGGGGTATGGATTGGCTACCTAACGGTGATTTGCTTTACACAGAAAAACAAGGTGATCTCTACAGGTTTGACGGCACCACTTCTCATAAAATTGCAAACGTTCCTGAAGTTTATGTACGTGGTCAAGGCGGTTTGCTAGATGTCATTGTTCATCCGGACTTTTTTGCTAATAACACGATCTATATTTCTTATGCGAGCCAAGAAGGCGCTGGTTCTGGTGGTCATACCGCAATAGCGTCTGCTGTTCTTGACAGCGATCGATTGACTAATCTTAAAGTGCTCTACAAAGGAACTCCTAATACTACCAGAGGTCAGCACTTTGGAAGCAGATTTGCCTTTGGCGATGATGGCAAGCTTTATTTTTCAATTGGTGAGCGTGGTGATCGCGATACAAACCCACAGGATATAACTCGTGATGGCGGTAAGATCTATCGTATAAATGATGATGGCAGTATTCCTGATGATAATCCGTTTGTCGACGCAACCGGTGCTAAAACAGCAATTTATACCTACGGTAATCGCAATCCACAAGGTTTGTTGAGGCATCCAGTTACGGGCGAGATTATTGCTAACGAACATGGCCCTAAAGGCGGTGACGAGATTAATTACATCAAGAAAGGTGTGAACTACGGCTGGCCTGTGATAAGTTATGGTATCAACTATGACGGCTCAGAATTTACCGACATTACTCAAAAGGAAGGAATGGCTCAACCTTTTTTCTATTGGGATCCTAGTATTGCTCCATCAGGATTTGCAGTGATTGATAATGACTCCTATCGCGACTGGAATGGTAATTTTCTGGTAGGCAGTCTCAAGTTTCAATATCTAGAAATGCTTTATTTTGATGAAGATGGTGTAACAAAAAGAGAGAAGCTAGTGGATGGTATCGGTCGTTTACGCAATGTCAAGATGAGTCCCGATGGTGAGATCTACATAGGTGTTGAAGGAAAAGGAATTTATAAAATTACTAGATGAGAAACTTTTTTACCGTGAGCGCAATATGCGTGATTCTATTAATTAGCTGTAATACAGCAAAAGATGAATCTGATAAGATAACTTCTCAAAAAGAAATAAAACAAACACCTCAAGACCCATTGAAGCAGAGTGTTGCACGCGGTCGCGAAATCTACATGGAATTGTGTGCGACTTGCCATTTACCTAGCGGCAAAGGAGTCTCAGGAGCGTTTCCACCGCTTCATCCATCAGACTGGTTGACAGATAAACGTACGGAAAGTATTCACGCAGTCAAGTATGGATTGAAAGGTGAGATCATAGTCAACGGTCAACCTTACAATAATATCATGTTACCATTAGGATTGAGTGATGATGAAGTGCGCGATGTCATGAATTTCACCATCCAAACCTGGAATGAAGGAGAAATGGTAACGCTGGAAGAAGTTCAAGCGGTCACCAAGTAGTATGCATGTGCGGTATGCGGTAAATTATAATAGCTGGCATAAAAGCAAAAACTTCTTTCTCTCACTAACTAGTCCTTTGACTAGCGTTGCCCTCATCACATAGAAATCACTGTTTCTGGAATATGTTTAGAAATAGGCATTTCAGCTCTGCCGTCACTTTAGAATTATCTTGATGTAGAAACATACTGTGATGTGTGTTTCGCTATAAAACAACGCAAAAAAGCCCGAATAAATCGGGCTTCTTTGATATCTGTTACATACGACTACTCGTACACTTTCTCCTTACCGTGGTGCTTACATAACATGTAGTAAATTACCGCTCGGTACTTTTTATTATTGCTCTTACCGTATTTCTCTACAACGGCCTCTACAGAATCCATTAGATTGTCTCCAGACAAACCTAGCTTTTTCTTCAAATAATTGTCTACTACACGTTGCATCTCAGATTTCTCCGCGCTAATTGTTTCGGCATCTTGCTTGTAAATTGATGGACCTAGACCTTGCGTTACTTTTCTCAATAATCCTACATCTAGATCATCTCCTACATTAGTTTTATAAGCATCTATGTACTTACCAACTTTTTCGTCTAATTTGCTACTCATAATAAATCGGGTTTTTGCTTGATTAATTACCTAAAAATAAAGAAAATACCATAGAATCAAAACTTTATTTGAGGTATTGGAAATACTTTAAGAGTATCTCATCATTGACGGTACGTGGTGTGAATATTTCAAGCAACTGTGGTCGATTGTTGCAGGATGATAGTGATTTGTAAGCTTTCGCGAAAGCTAACTCATTATCAACACTATGGTAGTCAAGTCCATGCATGTCACACAATTGCCTCGCAGTAAGCTGGTGCACCGTTTCAAAATAAGTATTGAAGTAATCCTCGTTTTTCTCACCTGGCAAAATTCTAAAAATGCCGCCACCACTATTATTAATGACGATAATTTTCATGTCTCGCGGTATGTAGTTATTCCATAGAGCGTTTGAATCGTAAAAAAAGCTCAAATCTCCTGTGATTAAAAAGGTCCTATTCTTAACAGCTGTTGCCGCACCTATGGCTGTACTGGTACTACCATCGATACCACTCGTACCGCGATTTGAAAATACCGTATGACTTGCATTCATTGGAAAAAGCTGTGCATACCTGATGGTGCTGCTATTACCCAATTGCAAAGTGATATCGTCAGGTAGCGCATTGAATAAAAGTTCAAAAACCTTAAGATCACTCCACGGTATCTGTGCCAGATAATCAGGGCGCTTACTCAAATATGTGCGGAATTTGCCTAACCACTGCTGCTGGTAGTCACTAGAAATAGTATTCTCTGGTAATTTATGAATCCACTCACTAGGAGCTATCTTGATGTGTGCGGCTAGTTTGAAGAAGGTATCGTAAGCACGACGACGACCTATATGATAATGTATCCTCGTCTCAAACCTGCGCAAATACTGTTTAACCTTTTTGCTCACGATCATGCCTCCTATGGTAATCACAAGGTCTGGTTGTAGCGCAGCAATCTCACCATCGTCAAATTCTATAGGCGCGATAAGTGTATCAATTCCCCAAACCAGCTTATCATGTACCACGTTGCTACTTACCTCACTCATAACGAGAACGCTAGGATCTGCCGTAAGTTTATCTAAATCTTCTTTTGTAAACACTGGTGGATTTAAGGTAGAAAGTATTACTAGTTTGCGGCTGGCACTACTCCACTGTTCATAAAATTCATCTGGAATAACCGTACGTTCCTGCTTGAGAACGTCCATTACTTTTACATCAAGATTATAATCCTTTATCGTATTATAAAGCGGTTCCTCAAATGGCACATTGATATGCACTGGACCGTATTTTGACAAGCAATTATTGAGAGCTCTATTGATTTTTCGCTCGTTTGTCACAAGATGTTCTTGATTGCTGGGATCGTTGATGATCTCTAGTTGCGTGTCATAAATGATGTGTTTGCCGTAAACGTTCTTTTGCTGGATAGTCTGCCCATCACCTATATCAATTTTATGCGGTGGCCTATCGGCGCTTAAAATAATGAGTTGAATCTCACTGTAATAAGCCTCTGCAACTGCTGGGTAATAATTGAGTAATGCGCTACCGCTGGTGCATAAACAAGCCACTAGCTCTTGCAGCTGTTGAGCAATACCTAAAGCAAAATGTGCAGCGCAGCGCTCGTCAACAATACTGTAACAGGTGAAAAAATCATCTGATGTAAAACCTATCGTTAGCGGCGCGTTGCGAGATCCAGGTGATATCACGATGTGCTTGACGCCACGTTTCTTGAATAATAAGAGAATTTGTTGGGCGTGCGGTATGCTAGTAGTCATTGTGTAAAAATAGTCGAGCCACCTAGAGCAAACGAGCTTTTTATGAAATGACTAACGATTTGAATATTGCAGCTTTAAGATAATCTTTAGAAGTTTATACATGCTTTTTAGAAAACAATAAGGTTTGTAAGAGATTAAATACATTAGCTTAGTAAGAAAAATCACATGCTTCTTCCATTCAAATTTATTGCGTTCTATACCGTGATAGGTTTATTGAGATTAGGCTATGGTATTGCTAAGGTTAAAGGATATTTGGGGCACTTATTAATGATTATCAAAATATGATCTGAACATTACTTGGTCATCAGTTCCCTTCACAATAATCTGGACATAATACGTAGTTTATTTTCAGTTTCCTGGTATTCCGCTATCGGATCACTCATCGCGGTGATGCCGCCACCTGCATATAGCGATATTTGATTCGCTTCAATTTTCATACAGCGCAAATTGACAAAGTATTTTGCTTCTTGCCCTTTGGGCTGTACTATACCTAAATAGCCTGTATAGAAGGAACGATCATAATTTTCATGATCTCTTATAAAATCCAGAGCAAGATCTCGAGGAACTCCACAAACAGCTGGAGTTGGATGTAGTAACGCTAGACATTTATCCAGATCCTCATTTCGTACTCGAGCTGTAATATCGGTTTTCAGGTGGTACAATTCACCAGCTTTTATAGTTTCTACCTTTGATGTTTCAATCTGATCTGTGACTTTGGACAACTGTGATGAAATAAATCTAGTCACCAATTCCTGCTCTTCTTGCTCCTTGATCGTCCATTGAACAGCTTCTTTATTTTGAGCACTCATAGTACCAGCAAGCGACATCGTTTTGACCATTCCATCCTTGTAGGAAAGAAGTATTTCTGGTGTCGCACCTAACCAGGTTCCCACGGCTGGATGATGAAATAAATAACAGTTTGCATCAGGATAGTTGTCAAGCAGTCTAGAGAGAATATCCATGATGGAAGATTCTTGCTGGACAGTCACTTTTCGTGATAATACGACTTTCTGTAATTCACTATTTTGAATGTGCTGTACGGCTCGATTTACCAGCTTTATATGGCTGTGCTTGTCCTCAACATCAAGTTTTACTGTGGTACTTGTGTCAATCACACCACTTAAACTCCACCTAAACTCCTGAATGACATCACCTCTAATTATGATCTGGTTTTCAGTATTTTGAAATTTTGAAAAAACCGCATAAGACATTGTGTCAGTAGCTGTTTTATGAAGCTTTTTGTCGTTCTGACTTAGAATCTTCACGCGTGGCTCGCCTTGTTGACGTAACAGTAAGAAAGGTAAATCCTGTTCGAGTAATTCCTGAGTATATGAGAGTAAGTTTTCGCGCAAGCGGTATAATTTTAAGACCCTTTTTTAAGAGCAATGGTAGTCAGTTTACAAATGGAAATCAGTCTGTTTTCCTCATCAGTAATTCTGATTTCCCAGAGCTGTGTAGTTCGTCCTTTGTGTAGGAATCGAGCAGTCGCATTTACAAATCCGTCAGCTTTTGATCGGGTATGATTTGCACTAATCTCAAGACCACGAATGGCGAAATTATCGGTATCCAGAAAGATATAACTAGCCGCGCTTCCTACAGATTCTGCAAGGGCAACACTGGCGCCTCCATGTAGTACTCCATCGGGTTGATGCACTCTTGAGGTAACTGGCATTTGGGCTGTGAGATAGTCATCGCCTACATCTACAAATTCAATGGCTAGCGTTTCCATTAACGTGCCTTTACTTATGGCGTTGCACTGCTGTAGTATCTTTTCTTTGTCCATATCTTTATCAAAAATAAGCCATCAACCCCTAAATAAATGACAAAATCAGTCACCTACCAGCATACCAATACCTATGAAGTAGTCAATGCAATTACCGACCAGACTAAGAATATTTGGATTTGTGCTCATGGCTTAGGCTATCTCGCCACTTATTTTAAAAAGTATTTTTTACATCTTGACAACAGAGAAAACAGCTTTATCGTGCTACAAGCACCATCCAAATACTATCAGGGAAAAGATTTTAAACATGTAGGAGCTAGCTGGCTTACGCGCGTGGATACGCAGCAAGAAATAGGCAATAACGTCAACTATATCTATGAGGTCATGCGTGCTGAAAATCTTATGGGCGACCCGCGACTAGTATTTTTTGGTTACTCACAAGGCGTGTCAATAATGACCAGACTTATGGCCTTGTACAATCAGCGCATACAAGCTTTAATCATGCATAGCGGCAGCATTCCTGCCGAACTTAATAGTAGCCATGCTTCCATTTTCAGGCAACAATGTGATCGTATCATACATATCTCAGGAACCCAAGATGAGTACGTTGATGAGCAGGTAATCAAACGTGAAAACAAGCAAATTGATACACTTTTTGGAACTATGGTAGAGATTCATCGTCCCGATATCAATCATAAAGTAGATACTGACCTACTACTACAAATTTCAAAAACATTGTAATGGAATTACTATTTGCCACGCACAATCCCAACAAGCTCATTGAGGTGCAAGCCATGATGCCTGCGCACGTTAAACTATTGAGTCTTGCCGATGTCCTATTACATGATGACATTCCAGAGACAGCAGACACTATTGAAGGCAACGCTATTCTTAAAACAGATTACATTACGGCACGCATGAATTATCCTGTTTTTGCAGATGATACAGGACTCATCGTTCCTGCACTTAATGGCGAGCCTGGTGTTTACAGCGCGCGATACGCTGGAGATCACAAGAACAGTGACGACAATATGAATAAATTGTTGGAGCAATTGCAAGGCAAGGATCGCGCGGCCTATTTCCAGACGGTCATATCTTTTAATCAAGAAGGACAACAACATCTTTTTACTGGCGAGTGCCACGGCACGATTTTAGAAGATAAGCGTGGTGACGGCGGTTTTGGCTACGATCCTATTTTTAAACCAAAAGGTTATGAATTATCATTTGCTCAAATGCCACTAGATGAAAAAGCACGCATTTCCCATCGTGGGAAAGCGCTTGCCCAACTAATTGATTTCCTAGATCGTCAAGTTAATAAATAGTAAAACAAGAGTCCAGCCTTTAGACTTGGCTTATTTTAGTACACTTTATGAAATTTAAAAACACACTTCTCGTTTTTCTTATTGGTTTTTGCATGGCTTTAGGTAGCGCTCAAGGCGAAAGCGATGAAATCAACACCTACGTCAATGGTAAAGTCCTCAATGCGTCAAATGATGATATTCTGGACAACGTTAACATCGTGAACCTCAACAAAGTCATAGGAACCATTACTAGAGAAGATGGTAGCTTTACCATTAGAGCGTCGGTTAATGACACTCTATATTTCTCTTACATAGGTTATCAAACAATCAACGTGCGTGTCACAGAAGATTGGATCAAGTACGGCAATGTAACTGTTGCCATGACAGAGAAAGGTATCGCTTTAGAAGAAGTAACTGTTGTAGATAATGGATTGACTGGATATCTAGAAATAGATGCCAAACGTGCTCCTATTTATGCCAGTCGCAGATTTAGCATTAGTGGATTACCAGAGGCCTATGAAGGTGGTAATGCTGGACCAGGCGCAGTGAGCAAAGTTCTCAACTCTATTTTCAATCCTGCCGATTTTCTTTATAACGTCTTTAGTAAAGAAGGGAAATCTTTACGCAAGGTGCGACAGATCAAGGAACAAGATGAAATACGCAATCTGCTGCAAAGCAAGTACGATCGTGAAACGCTCGTGAACTTGTTGCAGATAGATAAGATTAGCATTGATGCCATCTTGCGTAACTGTCAGTACTCCAAGGAATTTATAAAAACAGCCAACGATTTACAGATTCTGGATGCCATCAGTGAATGTTATGAAGAATACAAAGTGCTTAATAAAAACTAATTAAAAGTCAACCCAATGAATTACATAAAACTAACAGCTGCAAGTTTGCTATTAGCCGCAACGGTAAGTAGTTGCAACAGCGTTAAAAACAACAAACAAGATCAACCCAATACATCGACATCAACTGATAATACCCAGATGATGGTAAAAGATGCAGATGTGATGAAGTACGCAAATACAATTACAGAAGCGGAACTTAAAGAACAATTGTACTACTACGCATCTGACGAGATGGAAGGTCGTATGACTGGAACTCCAGGGCAGCGTAGAGCGGTTGACTATCTAATAGGTCAATATAAAGCGATGGGTGTTGATGGTGGTAACACAGGTGGCACCTACCTTCAAGCCATTCCAGAAGAATTTTTTGGTAGACGTAAAATTACCAGCGAGAATGTCCTAGCCTTTATAGAAGGATCTGAAAAGCCAGAAGAAATTCTAGTACTGAGTGCTCATCTAGACCATGTAGGTCAAGAAGACGGCGAGATATACAATGGTGCAGATGACGATGGTAGTGGTACCATCGCGCTACTAGAAATTGCAGAAGCATTCCAACAAGCTAAAAAAGATGGAAAAGGACCTAAAAGATCTATACTATTCTTACATGTAACTGCTGAGGAAATAGGATTGCAAGGAAGCAGATATTATTCGGAAAATCCAATATATCCACTTGCAAACACCGTTGCAGATCTTAATGTAGATATGATAGGACGTATTGATCCAAAGAGAGAGAAAAAGTCAAATTATGTTTACCTGATCGGTTCAGATATGTTAAGCCAGGACTTGCACAATATGAGCGAGATGGCAAACAAAAAGTATATGAACCTTGATCTTGATTATACTTACAATGGTAAGGATGATCCTAATAGATTCTACTACAGATCTGATCACTACAATTTTGCCAAAAACAACGTGCCTGTAATCTTCTATTTCAATGGAACACATGAAGACTATCACAAACCAACAGATACTCCAGATAAGATCGAGTATGATTTATACAAGCAACGTACACAACTCATTTTTGTAACGGCTTGGGAAATTGCTAATGCTGATAAACGCCCAGCCTTGATTGCAGAGGTAGAGAGCGAAGATTAATAAAGGCTCAAAATGTTTAAACAAAAAAACGCACCCGATTGGGTGCGTTTTTCTTTCTATAAATTATCGTCATCAAGTTTAGCTTCTTTTGAGCTGACTCAACGAGGCATGAGAACATGATTCTAACTATCCACGCCAGCAAATTCCTGCTGTATAGCAACGCGCAGCCTGCGGTAGTAATCTTCTTCTAGCCAGTCCTTGTAATTGTTGGTATTGTTGATGATACAATATGAATACCTGCGTATCCGGTCGGCGATGTCGTCCTTGAGCAATTTTGCTAGAATACGAGCATCAAAAACATCCTCGCTGTTCTCGACACACCATTGCACATGTTGGGCAATAGACTCATCAAGTACTTCCTTTGATTTCCTGTTTTCCTTGGTAATTCGTTTGTAAGCACCGCGTATGTCAAATGTAAAGTCTGTGGTATTTGGGAATTCCGCTTTGACACTAGCGGGCATTTTGTACACAAAATTGCGTTCTATCTCTTCATCAGACACAATATTCTCAACATAGAAATCTGGAGATCTAAATACTTGCTGCCAGTCCACAGGCTCATTCCATAATCCAAAACGGGCAACATTATTACCCAAATCAATAATCTGGAATTCCTCTTTATTATCAAGTATGCGTGATCCACGACCTATCATTTGATAGTATAAGGTCAACGATTTTGTAGCACGATTGAGGATGATAGACTCTACGGTAGGTTCATCAAAACCAGTTGTCAAGATACTTACTGATGTTAAAACGGCGTCTGGTTTTTTCTTGAACCAGCGCAAAATCTCCTTTCGCTCTTCTTTAGAATTAGTATTGTCCAGATGGCGTATCTCTATTCCTGCACGACGAAAGGTATCCTCTACCTCAATACTAGTGCGGATACCGTTATTAAAGATGAGAGTTTTCTTTCCTTTACTCGTTTCTAGGTAAGCCTGTAAAAGCTTGTCCTGCATGGAGTGATCGGTATATAGTTTCTCACTTGATTTCACCGTGTAGTCACCATTCATTCCAATGGTTAATCCGCTCAATCCTACATCATATGTGTGTGTCACTGCTTTCGCAAGAAAACCCTTTTCTACCAATGACGTGATACTGTCACCAACTATAAGCTCGTCATAGTTATCCTTCATGGGCAACTTAAAGTTTGAGCTCAGTGGTGTTGCCGTTACACCCAACATAAAACAGTGCTCAAAATATTTAAACAGTTTGCGGAAGCTGTTATAATGCGCCTCATCCACTATTACCAGCCCAATATCCTCTAGCTTGAACTTATCGTCCTGAATACGATTGTTGAGCGTCTCTACCATGGCTACGAAACATTGATAATCCTTCTGATCATCCAGCTCTTTCACCTTGCTATTGACAACCATATTCTTAACGTCAAAGCCAGTAAGCATCTTTGATGTTTGTTTGCACAACTCAATTCGGTGGGTTAAGATGACAACCTTCTTCTTTTTCTCTTTGAGATAGCGACGCACAATCTCAGAAAAAATCACTGTTTTACCACCACCAGTAGGCAGTTGATATAGCAATTTGTAGTCGTCTGCCTGATGATTGATACGCTCAAAAATATCTTTGAGATCACGATCCTGATAGTCATAAAGGGATTTGATATCAGTGGCTTTTACGTCTGTCATTTGTGGAATTTTCTGATTTTGAGATTTGCAAAAATAGGCATTTTAAATGCTTTGATCGCTAGCCAGGTCAGGGCTTTGGTTAATTTTTATTGTTTAGAATTTAACAGGGTACAGCTATCGATATTCCTAATTTTGTAATCCCAGAATTCAATCATGCCCTTGTTTAAAGAAAAATTTCAGCCAAAAAGAGCTCACCGCTACTACAAAGTCACTGGTTTCTACTCCTTTATATTCGAGAGCATCAAGAAATCCATGCCACCTGTGCTTGTTGTTGTGGCTTTACTTGCGGTACTACATTTTACCTATGATGGTGGCATTCCTGCGTTATTGGATCTTGCTGTAGAGAGTTTACCTGGATACGGCGTACTCGCTTTTTTCTTTTTATCAGAGTCAATTCTGGGTCTTATCCCACCAGAATTATTTATCGCCTGGGCAGGAAAAACCGCTCATCCAGAACTCAACCTATTCATGATAGCGCTATTGTCCTATCTAGGTGGTATGTGTTCTTATTTTTTGGGTCGCTGGTCGCTGTCTATTCCTAGCGTCCATGAATACCTAGAAGTAAAGATGGCCAAACAATTGATCATGGCTCGCAAATACGGTGGTATCCTTATTGCTGTGGGCGCATTGTTGCCACTGCCCTTTTCAGTAGGTAGTCTGGTGGCTGGTATGCTGCGTTACCCGTTTAAATCCTGGGTAATTATTGGTTTACTGCGCTTTTTGCGTTTTGCCATCTATGGCGCTGCAATCTTCTCGGTAGTTTCCTAAATTCAACTTGTTTACATCAATTATAGTAACTATAGTGCCTTTAATTAATGGCAATGATTGTTGTGTTTCAGCTTTCGCGAAAGCGTAATCACGACCATCTAATAAAAATATAGCAGGTAGCTTATCATGATAAGGTCTCACGCATGAGTTACGCGCAATAAAAAAGCCTCCTAAAACTAGGAGGCTTTCTATTATTTATTTCAGGAATTACTTGCCTGCTTTAGCGTTTTGCTTTGCCTGCTCCATTCCTTTCTCTACCATATCAAAGAATTGATCTAGCTTAGGAAGAACGATGATGCGTGTACGTCTGTTTTTTGCGCGACCTTCGGCAGTATCGTTACTCGCTACAGGAATGTAGTAGCTTCTACCTGCTGCCGTCATGCGTGATGGTGCCACGTCAAAGTCTTCTTGTAGGATGCGAGTAACCGCAAGTGCACGAGCTGTACTCAATGCCCAGTTGTCCTTGAATTGTGGCGTATTGATAGGCTGATTGTCCGTGTGACCTTCTACCATGATCTCAATCTCTGGCTTGTCGTTCACCACTTTGGCAACTTTACCTAGTACGTTTTTAGCATTATTGTTTACCGTCGCGCTACCGCTAGGGAATAACAACTTGTCACTGATGGATACATAAACAACACCTTTCTCAACATTGATGCTTATGTCCTCATCGTTCAAGTTACCCAATGAACTCTTCAAACTAGTAACGAGTGCTAGTGTCACACTGTCTTTTCTAGTGATCGCATCGTTAAGTGTCTTGATTTGTAAATCTTTCTCGCGTAGGCTTTCTAGAGACTTCTCTAGATTTTCAGCACCTTTTTTAGAAAGTGTTGTCAACTCTCCAGTATTATTGATCAATGACTGGTTGTTCGCGCGCAAGTCTGCTACTTGAGCTTGAAGTGCTTGCAATCTTGCCTCGTTAGCTTTTTCTTCAGCCTCACAAGCATTGAGTCTTACGGTTGCTGTATCAAGTAACTCTTGAGTACGTTGTTGTTTTTCTAGAGCTGCGTCTAGATCTTTTTTTGATGCACATGACACTGCAAGTAGTGCAGATAGTGCGATAAAACCAAGTTTTTTCATTGTAGAATATTAATTAAAATATGAGCCAAAAGTATGAAGATTGCAACAGGTGAATGGCATATTAACAGATTTTTTTATCACATCACAGTTGCTCAAACTTCTTGTTACCCTTGATATAGTATTGATATACGATGGATGTGACTTCTCTAGAACGAGATGGTTTAAGATATAGTGCTTTGAGATGTTCCCGCTTTTTTAGAGATGCTCCCAACCTATTATAAAAATGAAAATGTGCTTTTAAGACGGCTGCAAGTTGTGCCGGCTGCGCAGCAATTAAAAATCTTAGGCCAGCTATACCATCAAGTATCATGCGCAAGAATAAGCGCAGCCATACATAATTGCCATAGTCATTCTTTACAATGGTGGTCAAACTGTTTCTAAAGTTCAAATAAGTTTTCCTAGGACTGCTCGCGGCAAGCGTTGCAGCACCTAGATGATAAACGATGGATGACGGTATGACCTTAATATCATGACCTTGATTGCGCAGTCGCCAGCACAGATCAATCTCTTCTTGATGGGCAAAAAAACTCTCGTCAAAGCCTTGTAGATTTATAAAAAGCTCTCTTCTTATAAATAAAGCCGCACCAGTTGCCCAATCGATAGACAACTCATCATCATACTGACCTTGATCTTTTTCTACCGTGTCAAAAATGCGACCTCGACAGTAAGGATAGCCTAATTTATCAAGAAAGCCACCGCTAGCGCCTGCGTATTCAAACATGGACTTATCACGATCTGACAAAATTTTGGGCTGGCAAGCCGTCATAGATCTATTCCGTGCAAATGCCTCAAGAACAGGCTCACACCAGTTTGAGGTAACCGCAACATCGTTATTTAATAGACAAACGATATCTTCCTCGCAATGCTCCATCGCATAATTGTAACCACCTGCATATCCTAAGTTCTGCGGAATCTCGATAATTTTCACTGCTGGATAATTGGATCGCAACCATTCCAGACTGTTGTCTTTCGAGGCATTGTCTGCGACGTAAATTCTATGTGGCGTACTATGCTCCACCACACTAGGTAAATATTCTTCCAGCAGTTGCCTGCCATTCCAGTTAAGTATGACGATACCTAGATTCATAGTACGTATTCAGGTAAATCTTCTATGAAACTATATTTCTCATTCTTGTAATCCATCTGGCAGTAGTAATGCGACAAGCCGTTTGTGATCATGAGATAGTTTGCTTGGGTAATAAGATTGTATCTCGCGATTTGATCAAAAACTTCTTGAGAAATATTGATGCTAGGTGCTTTACACTCTACTATTGTGTCAATACTGCCGTCCTTATTATATACCACAATATCGTATCGCTTTATGGTTCCTGCGACTATCAACTGTTTCTCGATATTTATGAGACTTAGCGGTACTCTTTTATATTCTTGCAGCCAATTAATTACATGTTGACGTACCCATTCTTCTGGTGATAAATGCACGAACTTTTTGCGCACCTTATCAAAGATTAAGCGCCCTTTTTCTGTACTTTTAACCCTGAATTGCGCAGACGGTAGTCGCAGTGCCTCCATACGGCAATATTACAAAAACCACCACGGCTCTACATGAGTGATCTCCAGAATATTCTATCAGATATCAAGAGCAAGAAGTTTGCTCCTATATATTTCCTGCATGGTGATGAACCCTATTTCATAGATCAGATAAGCAACTTGATCCAAGAAGAAGTCCTGACCGAGGCTGAGCGTGGATTCAATCAAATGGTATTGTACGGCAAGGACGTCACCGTTGATGAGATTGTGGAGAATGCCAAACGTTTCCCGATGATGGCGCAATATCAGGTCATCATTGTTAAAGAGGCACAACATCTTGCTGCAAAGTTATCTGCCATGGAACAGTATGCTGCTGCACCATTGGAAAGCACGATACTTGTCCTCAATTTTAAATACAAGAAACCAGACGGCAGGAAAAAGGTTTTTAAACATATCAAGAAAAATGGTGTTGTATTTGACAGCAAACCCATCTATGATAACAAGATGCCTGCATGGATAACCAATTATCTTAAGGTAAAAAAGTACAGCATTGATCCTAAAGCCGTCCAGATGCTGGTGGAATTTCTAGGGAATGATCTGGGTCGAGTAAGTAACGAGCTAGAAAAACTGATGATTGTCCACAAACCAGAATCGCCTATCACACCACAAGTTATTGAGGACAATATAGGAATCTCAAAAGATTACAACAATTTTGAATTACGAAAGGCCCTAGGCATGCGTGATGTGGTCAAGGTGCATCGCATCATCAATTATTTTGCTGATAATCCCAAGGAAAATCCGCTGGTATTGACCACGGCACAAATGCACAACTTTTTTGTACAGCTGCTCAAAGTACATGCACTCAAGGATCGGTCACCACGCAGCGTTGCTAAGGCTGCTGGCATCAATCCGTTTTTTGTGCAAGAACTATTGACTGCCGTGCGCAATTATCCCATGAAATATTGCAGTCGTGCGATCAAATTGATACGCGAGATGGATGTTAAGTCAAAAGGTGTCGATGCCATCAACATAAGTCAAGCTGATTTACTCAAAGAAACTATGGTAAAAATCATGGCTACATGAGCAATTTTAAAGCATGGATCAGCGCGGCACGACCACGCACACTGCCGTTGAGCATTAGCGGTATCATACTGGGTAGTTGTTATGCTTATGGTTACAACGCTTTCGCGAAAGCGGTATTATTACTAGGTTCTCCGCAAACAAACGACGTCATAAATCAACCCATTTTATTTGTAAAATTCAACTGGTGGATACCTGTACTAGCTTTGATTACCACTCTAGGTTTTCAGGTGCTGTCCAATTTTGCAAACGATTATGGCGATGGCGTTAAAGGTACCGACAATGATGACCGTATTGGACCAATGCGTGCCATTCAAAGCGGCTTGATAAGCGCAGTACAAATGAAAAGAGCTATGATTATCACGGCTTGCCTTACAGCTGTGAGCGCTATTAGTTTGATTTATGTGAGTTTAGGGTTGGAACAATTGATCACATCGCTGTTCTTTCTTGTGCTAGGCGTTGCCGCAATATGGGCCGCCATAAAATATACGGTAGGCGATAATGCTTATGGCTATCGTGGATTGGGTGATGTATTTGTTTTTATCTTTTTTGGCCCGGTAAGCGTGATCGGTGTTTATTACTTAATCGCGAGCCAACTTGAATGGTTGTTGTTGTTGCCATCATTGACCATTGGTTTGTTGAGTGTTGCCGTGCTCAACCTGAACAACATGCGTGATATCGAGAGCGATCGCAAGGCAGGAAAGAATACCATTCCCGTAAAAATAGGTATCACAAATGCCAAAAGGCTTCACTACTCATTCATAGCCATCGCGCTGATTTCAATTATTGCATACATTTTTATAATAATTAAAACTTTAGGCAATGTGGTTGGTGATACAGAATGGCTATGGCTTCCTATCCTGGTTTTACCCATGTTGCTTGTTCACATCATCACAGTTTATCGCAATAAAGTTCCAGCACTACTCGACCCAGAACTTAAAAAAGTTGCACTCTCCACCTTCTTTATCGCGATCCTAACAATTATCGCAACAGCGAGAGTTTACTAGCTTTTAAAGAATTAAGTAATTATCATATTCTCAGTATTATGCACGCATAATGAATTATTATTGATATTAGGATAATATATTCATGATTTGTTAGGTTATCTGCATTTAAAATCATTATATTTAAATTCACTAAAATCATTCTTATTGCAACAAATTACTCTACAATAAACTTATCGTACTATGGCTAGAGCAATGTTTGAATACACCCTAACGGTGCTGGAAAAAATGACTTTTGACACCAATTTATTTTGCAAGGAATTGCAAAAAGCGATGGATCGTCTACTTCCATTTGAAATATCAGAACTACAGATATGGCTGCAAGGAATCGTTTTGCAACATCCACAATTAAATGTGTGTTTACCTGAGTATAAAATGACACAATAGTAGTCACTAGTAGTGATTAAAACCTCACCTTCATTAACAGTAATATGAAGTTCATTACCATCATCGGTTTCGTAATCATTATCACCATACTGATGATCATATTCACATACTTATATAAAAAACGCCATCCTGAAAAGAGATGGCGTTTGAGTATTATCAATATTTATAATTGGCAGGCAATAACTCTAGGAGTTATGTGTGTTATCGCCGGTCTTATTTTGATATTTAAGATCTTAATTTAGTTCAGTTACTATTTCTTAGAGAGCGGACTTATTATTTCCACATTACTAAAAGTAATAGCACCTTTTATCACGCCTGCGATAACTTCTTGCAGCGCGTCAATAATCTGCATCTTTAGACCAGACTTGTGATAGATTAAACTTATCTCTCGTGCTGGTGATGGATCTTCAAAATGTCTGAGGTTTTTAGCTTTTGCCTCACTTAAATCTAGCGTATTCAAGTAAGGCAACAACGTGGTGCCCAGACCTTCATCAGACAGTTTGATAAGCGTTTCAAAACTACCGCTTTCTAGCATAAATCGTTCCTCGTCAGCATCTCTTGAGCTGCGACATAGGTTAAGCACACTATCCTTAAAGCAATGACCATCTTCTAATAACAACAGTTCATCTGTATTGAGGTCATCTACCTTGATCTTGCCTTTACCATTCAATGAGTTTTTAGGATCATAACTCACAAAAGGCTCAAAGTACAATACGCGTTCCTTGATAAAATCATTTTCTAGCGGTGTCGCTGCAATCGCGGCATCAATACTGCCTTCCATCAGGCCGTCTACAATATTTTCTGTAGTTAGTTCCTCGATGCGCAGACGCACTTTAGGATAACGGTTGATAAAATTGGTCAAGAACATAGGCAACAGTGTTGGCATCACCGTAGGTATCACGCCTATTTTAAAATCACCTCCAATAAATCCTTTCTCCTGATCTACTATATCTTGAATACGGTCACTCTCATTAACTATATTATGCGCTTGCTGTACGATCTTGCGACCAGTTTCTGTCAACTCAATCGGCTTTTTAGTACGATCAAATATTTGCACATCCAGCTCGTCTTCTAGCTTCTGGATTTGCATGCTTAATGTAGGCTGGGTAACAAAAACCTTGTTAGCCGCCTTAGTAAAATTTTGATATTGTGCTACCGCAAGAACATATTTAAGTTGCGTGATGGTCATGATAGATATTTTCTTCAAAATTAATTAATAGTATCGATTGGACTTATACCATTGCAAAGTCTTTATGATATATTCTTCCTTTTTAATTTAACATTATTCCAACTTAAAGGCAGGTGCTGTATGATACTTTAGTAAACAACCACAAAACAAACGACATGGCAACTATTACATTAGGAGGCAACGAGATACATACTAGCGGCGATTTACCCAAAGTGGGCAATAAAGCACCTGACTTTGAATTGACCACCGCAGATTTGAAATCAAAAACACTCGAGGACTTTAAAGGCAAACGAGTGATCATGAATATCTTTCCTAGTATTGACACAGATACTTGTGCGACATCTGTACGCAATTTCAACAAGCGCGCTACCGAGCTTGATAATACCACGGTACTTTGTATTTCTCGAGACACACCTTTTGCACAAAAGAGATTTGCCAATGACGAGGAAATCAATAACATAGTGAATTTGAGTGACGTGCGCGATGGTTCTTTTGGTAAAACTTATGGACTAGACATGGTAGATGGCGCGATGAAAGGTTTTCACTCACGAGCAGTCGTGGTTTTGGATACAGATGGTACCGTCATATATAATGAGCAAGTTCCAGAAATAGCTGATGAGCCTAATTATCTAGAAGCGCTCAAATCGCTGTTGTAGATTGAGTTTCCTTAAATTTTCATCTGGCAGAGTACGAGCGGTAGGCTATGCCTTCAAAGGAATGGTTGCACTAATCAGGCGAGAACCTAGTGTAAAGGTTCAGGTCTTTTTAACCGTTCTCGTCATCGCTGCTGGATTTTATTTTGAAATTACCGCAACTCAATGGATGTTTCAACTGTTGGCAGCTGGCTTGGTATTATCTGCCGAAGGTTTAAACAGCGCAGTAGAAGCTATTGCAGATTTCATCCATCCAGATTATCATTTGAAGATTGGACATATTAAAGACATCGCCGCTGGCGCTGTCTTTTTTGCTGCCATTTTTTCAACCATCATCGGCTTGATCATCTATGTCCCGTACATCCTAGCCCTATTTGATTAGTCTGTCGATAACCTATTACCAATGCAATAGATTCTCGGTGCAATATTCCTATTTTTGTCCGTTCACTTACCAGTATGGCTCGTAAAAAATCAACCAAATCCAAAACGGTCAAAAAGAAGTCGCCTATCAAGGCGGTTACCTCTTTTAAATTGACTCGATTGCAAGAGGTCATTGCTGGTAGCTTCCTAATTATATTAGGGCTTATTCTTGCACTTAGTTTTACTTCTTTTTTACTCACATGGCGCGAGGATCAAAGCATTTTAGGTCGTTTAGGTGAACGAGAACTAGTTGCTGGCAATTGGCTCAGCAAGTTGGGTGCATGGTTGGGCGATGTCTTTGTTTATGACGGTTTTGGTATTGCTGCCTACTCCATTGCAATCTTGACGATTATTACCGGACTCTACTTATTTGCAGCAAAGAGTGAGGTGATCTCGCTTTCGCGAAAGCGGATATCCAAATTATGGATTTGGGGACTGTTACTCATGGTTTGGGTAAGTGTCTTTCTAGGTTTCTTTCATGAGCGCAACGCATTATTGGGCGGCAAGGTAGGATACGAACTCAATGACTTTTTACAGGACTACATAGGACTGATAGGCGCAATACTGGTGATGGCGCTGACTGCCATCATATATATGGTGATGCGATTAAAGTTGACACCAGAAAAAATAAGCAACTATTTCAAATCAAAAGCTGCCGACATAAAAAGTGATTTTAAAGATGATGAGGCACCAGCTACAGAGATTACTGAGCTGGAAGAAGACTGGAAGTCAAACACCGTAGAAGGTAAGGAAACACCACTTACAGTAGAGCCCGCAGATGAACCAACTGTGGTAGAGACACCAAAGCCACCTCAACCAATCATAAAATCCATCCCAGCAACAGATGATGATCTAGGCATGGAAATCCAGCAAATTGCTGATGAAGAAGAAGTGATAGACAGTAAATCAAGCAAGCTAGTAGAGGATTTTGGTGAATTTGATCCAACGTTGGAACTGAGTAATTTTCAATTTCCGCCTATTGATTTATTGAAGGATTACACTCAAGGTCGCACGCTCACGATTAATGAGGAAGAACTACAGGCAAATAAGGACCGCATTGTCGAGACGCTTAAAAATTATAAAATTGGAATTGCCAAGATCACAGCAACCATTGGCCCAACCGTGACATTGTACGAGATTGTTCCTGAAGCTGGTGTACGTATTTCCAAAATCAAAAATCTTGAAGACGATATTGCCTTATCGCTGGCCGCGCTAGGAATCAGGATCATCGCGCCTATTCCAGGTAAAGGAACCATAGGTATCGAGGTGCCTAACCAGAATCCATCGATCGTGTCCATGCGATCTGTCATTGCTTCGCCTAAATTTCAAAAAGCGGAAATGGCACTGCCTATCGCTTTTGGTAAAACTATAAGTAATGAGACGTTTGTCGTCGATCTAGCCAAAATGCCTCACCTACTCATGGCTGGTGCTACCGGACAAGGTAAATCGGTAGGTTTGAACGCCGTGCTCACCTCACTACTCTATTCAAAACATCCCGCTGAAGTCAAGTTTGTACTCGTAGATCCCAAAAAAGTAGAGCTTACCTTATTCAACAAAATTGAACGTCATTATCTAGCCAAGTTACCTGACAGCGAGGACGCGATTATCACAGATAATTCCAAAGTGATCAACACGCTCAACAGCTTGTGTATCGAGATGGACCAACGATACGATATTCTCAAGGAAGCGATGTGTCGCAATATTAAGGAGTATAATGCCAAGTTTAAGGCACGCAAACTCAATCCAGCAAACGGCCATAAATTCCTACCATATATCGTGCTGGTTGTTGATGAATTTGCAGACCTCATCATGACTGCTGGTAAAGAGGTAGAAACACCTATCGCGCGACTGGCGCAGCTGGCTCGTGCCATAGGTATTCATTTGATCATCGCCACGCAGCGACCATCTGTTAATGTGATTACGGGTATGATTAAGGCAAACTTTCCTGCGCGTGTGTCCTTCAGAGTGCAACAAAAGGTGGATTCTCGCACCATACTTGACAGTGGTGGCGCAGACCAATTGATAGGACGTGGTGACATGCTTTACACGGCTGGTAATGAGATTATCAGGATACAATGTGCATTTGTGGACACGCCCGAGGTTGAAAAGATTACAGACTTTATTGGCTCTCAAAAAGCTTATCCAGATGCACACCTTTTACCAGAGTACGTGGGTGAAGAAGGTGGCACAGCAATTGATAATATTATAGAGGAGCGCGATGCAAAATTCCGTGAGGCGGCAGATATCATCGTGATTGCACAGCAAGGAAGTGCCTCGTTGTTGCAACGCAAGCTCAAGTTAGGTTACAATCGTGCTGGTAGAATTATCGACCAGTTAGAGGCCGCAGGAATTGTAGGCGGTTTTGAAGGCAGTAAGGCACGACAGGTGCTTATTCCAGATTTGGCCTCGCTAGAAGTATTTTTAAATGAAGAAAAGAACAGACCATAAAATGATAATGACAAGAATCTACTTAATGATGTTTATGTGTTTTGCTTTCGCGAAAGCGGTATCAGCACAATCCTCGACTGCAGATAAATTGCTCAACGAGGTAGCAACCAAGTATAAGGCTTATGACAACGTAGTATTCACCTACAAAGGCAATCTCAAAAATGAGCGAGCCAAATTTGATACCGACATCCAAGGCGAGGCAAAATTGAGCGGCAATATGTACAATGCCACCTATAACGGTACTACCTATATGTATGACGGTTCAAAATTATATACAATCAATCGCGAGGACGAGCAAGTAACCATCACAAAACAAGTAAGCGACGGTTCACAGATGATCAATCCATCGAATATTATGACGTTTTATGAAAAGGGTTATACTAGAGAAATGGACATCATCCAGAATGTAAAAGGTCGCAAGATCCAGTACGTTAAACTGACGCCCATCAAATCTGATAGTGAATACAAGAATATTTTACTAGGTGTTGATGCAAATACCAAGCATATCTATAACGCTATTATTACAGAGCGCAGTGGTACCATCATCACGTTTACTCTAAAGTCTTTCAAGCCTAATGAGACACTGCCTAAAAACAGTTTTATCTTTGATGCGTCTCAATATGATAATTGGGATATAGAAGAGATGGACTAGATTGAAAATACTGGATAGATACATATTGACACAATTTATAAAGACGTTCTTGAGCGTCTTTATTGTGTTAATGTTTATTCTCATCCTGCAAGCCATATGGCTTTACATTAAGGATATTGCTGGTAAGGATATTGATACGGTTACCATCTTGAAGTTCATGATGTACACGATACCTGTCATCGTGCCGCTAGCGTTGCCTCTTAGTATATTATTAGCATCCATCATGGTTTTTGGTAACATGGCAGAAAACTATGAGTTTGCCGCTATGAAGTCTAATGGTATCTCACTACAACGTGCGATGCGATCCTTGACCATCGTCATTTTCTCATTGGGAATTACATCGTTTGTTTTTGCAAATACGGTAATTCCTTGGGGAAATCTCAAACAAAGAAACCTGCGTAGAAATATTGCTAAAGTCAAACCAGCAATGGCGATAAGTAAGGGCTCTTTTAATCAATTAGGTGATATCAACATCAAAGTAGCTGACAAGACTGGTGATGTAGGACAATACTTGACTGATGTTATTATACACAAGAAAAACCCGAAACGCTCGGGTAATTTTACTACGATAAAAAGTGCCACAGGTGAATTAAAAAGTTCACTAAAGTCAGACATTATCCAGTTAGTGCTGGAAGATGGTAATTACTATGAGGATCTTTTTGTTACTGATAATAAAAAACGAGCCAGCTCGCCATTTTTAAGAACTGAGTTTGATACCTATACGCTTAATGTGGATGTCTCAGAACTTAATGATGTGGATATGGATAACGAGAGCGTTACCGATGATCATCAAATGCTTAAAATCAATGAGCTGAAAACACAAATCGATTCTTTCTCATCAGATTATAATGAGAACTTAAAGGTCTATCATTCAAACCAGCATGAAAAATGGTCGCCAGGTGGACTTGATGATACAATTTCAAAATACCTTGACAGCACAGAGACTACAGAGCCTATTTTTGAACGATTAACAGTCTATGACCAGCGACGCACCGTCGATGGAGCTTCCAATAAAGTAAAGCAACAGCAGGCAGCGTTGGTAACTAGAGGAAAACAGTTGCAACGGGAACGGGTACGACTCAATAAATATGAGATTGAGATTCATAAAAAATATGTGCTGGGCGTTGCCTGTATCATATTGTTCTTTATTGGTGCACCGTTAGGAGCAATCATACGTAAAGGTGGTATGGGCTTACCACTAGTAGTTGCAACCATCTTCTTTCTTTCGTACCATTTTATAGGGATTTTTGCAGAAAAAGCCGCTGCCGAAGGTGCTTTTCCTGCCTGGATTGGCGCCTGGATGAGTACGGCTATTATTTTCCCGATAGGAATCTTCCTTACCTATCGAGCCACTACTGATCAAGGCTTCTTTGACTTAGGTGGAGCCATCAATGGACTCATGGATAGGTTTAAAAAGAAACCAAAATCCGTAGCGACCATTTCATAATCCATATCTTTGTAATTCAACGCAAAGTAAGGTAATGACAACAGCTACAGCAGGTGCGGCCATCAAGTTAGACCGCATCGAAGACGCTATTCAAGATATTAAGGACGGTAAGGTAATCATCGTGGTAGATGATGAAAATCGTGAGAATGAAGGTGATTTTCTCGCCAGTGCACAAAGTGTAACGCCACAAATGATCAATTTTATGGCAACGCATGGTCGTGGATTGATCTGTTGTCCTATCACGCCACAGCGAGTCAAGGAACTGGACTTGAACATGATGGTCAATAACAATTCTGACCCTATGGAGACGGCGTTTACCGTATCTGTGGATTTGCGAGGTCATGGTGTCACTACCGGTATTAGTGCCAGTGATAGAGCACTTACCATACAGGCAATGATAAATCCAGAGACGCAACCGCACGACCTGAGTAAACCTGGACACATATTCCCACTCAAGGCAAAAGATGGTGGCGTGCTAAGACGCACTGGCCATACTGAAGCTGCAATTGATTTTGCACGATTGGCAGGACACAAACCAGCTGGTGTTATTGTCGAGATCATGAATGAGGACGGCACCATGGCGAGATTGCCGCAATTAATTGAAGTTGCCAGAAAACATGATCTCAAACTGGTAAGCATCGAGGATCTCGTGGCCTATCGCATGAAACACGATAGTCTCATTGTAAAAAAAGAGGACTTTGAACTCAAGACGCGCTTTGGAACATATAGATTGAGAGCCTATCAACAAACTACTAACGATCAGATACATCTAGCTTTGACATTGGGCGACTGGAACAAAGAAGACACGGTTTTAACAAGAATGAATAGCACCCAAGTGAACAATGACCTCTTCTCTACCCTAACGAGTGAAGCTGATCGCAAGCTGGATGCCATGTTTGAGCGTTTAAATCAAGAAGGTAAAGGAGCCATCGTATTCATCAACCAGCAGTTTGAACCAGAAAATATGCTGGGTAGATTAGAAGAATTAAAGGATCTGCAACTCAATGGCAAGGTAAAAGCGCCACGCCGCAATCTTGATAACAAGGACTATGGTATTGGCGCACAAATTCTGCATGACTTGGATATTACCAAGCTCAAATTGATGACTAATAGCGAGCAAAGTAAACGCATAGGCATGATAGGCTATGACCTTGAAATAAAGGAGATTGTTAGTTATTGAGGATTATAATTTTTTAGCTTTCGCGAAAGCGTAACATATATAAATGTCACAGCACAACTACACAGAACAGGATTCCAGACATCATGATCTCGAATTGAAGTCTACTGGCGAGCTATTGGAAGCTATCAATGCCGAAGATCAAGTTGTCGCTAAAGCCATTCAAAAAATCCTTCCTGAGATTGAAAAGCTAGTAGACGCGATTGTGTTAAGAATGAGAGATGGCGGCAGATTGTTTTACATAGGTGCAGGCACGAGCGGTCGATTGGGAATACTAGATGCTAGTGAGTGCCCACCGACTTTTGGCGTTTCGCCAGACAAGGTCATTGGGATTATTGCAGGTGGTGATCAAGCGATTAGAAATGCCGTAGAAAATGCAGAAGATGATCAAACCCAAGCACTAAAAGATCTTGAAAAGCACGACATTAACACGAAGGATATTGTCATAGGCATTGCCGCGAGCGGTCGCACACCTTATGTACTTGCAGGAATTAAGGCTTGTAAGGACCGCAAGATTCTTACTGGCGGTATAACCTGTAATCCTGAAAGTCCACTTGATCTCGCAGCCCAGCATTCTCTAGTTGCTGTCGTCGGCCCAGAATTTGTTACCGGTAGCAGCCGCATGAAAGCTGGAACAGCCCAAAAAATGATATTGAATATGATATCTACTAGCGTCATGATAAAATTGGGACATGTTAAAGGTAATAAGATGGTGGATATGCAATTGAGCAATGACAAGCTGGTTGATCGCGGTGCTCGTATGATCATGCAAGCCACAAAAATGGATTATGAAACCTCGCAGAAAATGCTCAAAAAATACGGTAGCGTGCGAGGAGTCCTGGATCATATAGATTTGTGCTAATGAAACAAGCATCAACAGACCGTGAGATTTTGGGTAAAGGTGTCAAACGTTTATTACTGGCACTACCCTTTTTCATTTTGGGACCAACGCTGATCTTTATAGGAGCTGGAAGTGAGCATCCCATTATTTTTTTAATGCCTGGAATAGCCTTTGCAATTCTGGCTGTCTATTTTATGTTTTCGGGAATCAATACGATTCTAGACTCCATGTTCAAAACCAAAAAAACTAGATAATGAAATCGACCTACCTACTACTTTGCCTACTGTGTATCGTGACCGCATGTAAGACTGAAAATAAAAAGGAATCAGATAATTCCATTGAGACTACCCAGCAAGTCACAGCATCGATGAGCCCTGCTAGAGAATTAGTGAATAACATTGAGAGAGCTCACGGCGCAAATGCCTTTGCAGATCAAGAGATGGTTTCTTTTGATATCAACCTAGACTTTGGCGGTAAGGATCGACTGGACGGCACCATCTATATGACGACAGATTCAAAATATGCGCGTATTGAAAAAACTAATGGTGATGTGTTACTGTATGATGGCAATAAGGTGTGGTTATCGCCTAAAGATGCTAATCAGCAAGGCGCGAGATTTGATATATTTACCTGGACTTACTTTTTTGCCTTGCCGTTCAAATTATCAGATGATGGTGCTCAAGTTGAAATGATGGAACCGCAGGATGAGATGAAACGCGTGCATCTAAGCTTTGAAAGTGGTACTGGCGATGCACCTGATGATTGGTACGATCTATACGTGGACGATCAAAACATATTACAATATGCAGGTTACATCGTCACCTATGGCGGCACACCAGCTGAAAAAGCTGTGGAAAACGCACACGCCATAGGCTATCAGAGTTACAAAAATATTGAAGGTGTGCAGATAGCTCATGATTGGAAATTTTATAATTATGATGATAATGTTGATACTTCAAACATCATTGGTGAAGCAAGTCTTAAGAATGTAGAATTCCGTCCAGTAGCACCTAGCTTGTTTAAGAAACCCGACAACGCCGTAGAAATAAGTTTGTAACTACTTGAGTGCATAAGTATCAATAGCATTGCTGGCAATAAGCAAATCAAAAATGAGTTTTTATAGCAACTCTATCACATGAATAAATTCTTAGCTTTTATAATATGTCTGATACTATCAGCTAATGTATTTGCACAGACTGAGCAGCCGCAAGACTCGTTGATCAAAATAAGCTCTGGTTTTACAACTATTAATGAGAAACTTTTCCCAGGTGCTGTAGTGTACTTGCGTAATGATGCAAAACAAGTCTATGCAAAACATCAAGGAATAGAGATGTACTGCGATCGCGCTGTGTTCTATGAGAAGAGCAACTTTATAAAAGCCATTGGGAATGTACGTATGATTCAAGGTGACAGCATACGCATGAACTCTAAATATGCGGAGTACAACGGTAATTCAAAACTTGCCTATGCCGCTGGACAGGTAAATATGAAAAGTCCAGAATCAACTTTATCTACTGATACCCTATATTTTGATCGCGCGAGACAGCAAGCCTTTTATCGCAGCGGCGGCACAGTAAAAGATACAGCAAGCACATTAAAAAGTCGTGTAGGTCGATACTATTTGAACGACAAAAAGTATGTTTTTCTAGATGATGTAGTCGTAACTAATCCGGAATATGTCATCAATTCCAACCATCTCAATTTTTATAGTGAAACAGGTCACACTTATATGTATGGTCCATCAACTATCACAGGCGCTACGAGTAAGGTCTATTGTGAGCGAGGATTTTATGATACCAGAGCCGATGAGGGCTATTTTGTCAAGAACAGTAGCATTGATTATAATGATAGAAATGTAAAAGGCGATAGCCTTTATTTCAATCGCAACAACAGTTTTGCCAGCGCTACCAATAATATTGAAATAACTGATACCATCAACAACAGTGTCATACGTGGCCACTATGCAGAGGTCTATAGGGCTAAAGATTCGGTTTTCATCACAAAAAGAGCCGTCGCCATATCAGTTCAAGAAGCTGATAGTGTCTATATACACGCAGACACCTTACTAGTAACAGGTAAAGAAAATGATAGGCTTGTTAGAGCCTATCCAGACGCTCGATTTTATAAAAGTGACTTGAGCGGCAAGGCAGATAGCATCGCGTCCAAGCAAATTACTGGATTGACTAAGATGATTAGAAAACCAATTATGTGGAGCGGCCTAAGCCAAATAACAGGTGACAGCATACATCTGCAATCTAACACTGTGACAGAGCAGATTGACTCCTTGCGAGTATTCTATAATGCCTTTATTGTCGATCAGGATTCTAGCGGTGGCTTTAATCAAATAAAGGGTAAGGAACTTATCGGTTTGTTTGAAAACAATGAGATGACCGTAGTCAATATCGACAAGAATGTTGAGAATTTGATCTATGTACGCAACGATACAGATGAATTAATAGGTATCAATAAAGGCACCAGTGGTAGAATGCAGATAGAGTTTGAAGAAAGCGAAATGGTCGTCATCACTAACTTTGATCAACCGCGAGACATCACTTATCCATTAGAGGAAATCGCAGAAAATGCCCGAACGTTACGCGGTCTTGATTGGCGTGGCGATGAGATGCTCAGGAGCAAGGAAGATCTTTTTAAAGGCAAGCCTTTACCGCAACTAATACAAATTCAAGGATTGCCATTGCCCGAGGTTGAAGAGGCGTTTTTCACCAAAGAAAATCAAGAGCAGCTCAACAAGAACTCGTCGCTCTCAAAAGAAGATCTTGAGAACCGCGAGGAAGATGAGTTAGAAAACATTCAGGATCCAGATAATTGAAGGAAGATTTCTTTAAATATCAAGCACCTACTACTCCATTTGCCAGCGGTCTAGAAATAAGTCATGCTAGCGGCAGCAAGATTTATGACAAGCACGGCAAGGAATACATAGACATGGTAGCTGGTGTTAGTGCCTTACCACTAGGTCATAGCCATCATGCAGTCGTCAAAGCTATACAACAGCAAGCAGAGAAGTATCTTCATGTAATGGTTTATGGCGAGTTTGCGCAAGAACCAGCCGTACGTTTGTGCAAGATGCTTAGCAATAGTATGCCCGATCCATTAGAAATGACCTATCTGGTCAACAGTGGTACTGAGGCGATTGAAGCTTCCTTAAAACTCGCTCGCAGGATTACAGGTAGATCTCAAATCGTGGCCATGCACAATGCATATCATGGCAACACGATGGGATCTTTAAGCTTGATGGATTATGAGGAACGCAAGGCGCCGTTCAGACCTTTGATTCCTAATATTAAGCACATAAATTATAATTGCCTGGCACATATTAATCAAATTACCACAAGTACAGCAGCGGTAATTGTAGAGGCAATTCAAGGTGGTGCAGGATTTATAAAGGGTGACAAACGCTGGTTCCAGCAGCTCGCAGCCCGTTGTAAAGAGGTGGGCGCCATGCTCATTCTTGACGAGATACAAACAGGTGTTGGACGCACAGGTACTTTCTGGTATTTTGAACAAATGGACATTGTTCCTGATATGGTCGTTAGCGGTAAAGGACTAGCTGGTGGCTTACCCATCGGCGCCTTAACGGCAAGCACACAGCATATGGAGCATTTTAAGGTCGCACCCATGTTAGGTCATATCACAACTTTTGGTGGTAATCCAGTGATCGCGGCTGCAGCCTGTGCAACCGTGCAGGAAATTATTTCACGTGATTTGATGAATGCTGTTATGGATAAAGAATTACGCTTTCGCGAAAGCTTACAATCCAAACACATCAAGGAAATACGAGGAACTGGTCTCATGCTAGCCATCATATTGCACGACGACCGATTCACTTCTCAAATAGTTGACGAGTGTAGAGAAAGAGGTGCCATATTCTTCCTGCTGCTATTTGAAAAACGAGCTATAAGAATCACTCCAGCTTATACAGTAGGTGATGAAGATTCTACTAAAGCAATCAATATTTTGCTAGAAGTGATTCACAAATTTTACGACTAAAGGCGGCAATTTTAAGCTGTTTATAAAATGTTGACAAGAGAATTGCGTGAATCGTCGAGACTTTGGCAAATATTTTGACCTTAGTAACAAGCAGTATTCAAAATATGGCAAGTATGGACTTTGACTTAAATAATGAAGGCGGCTATAGCATCGAGAAGTTTGAGTCTATGCTCAAAACTAACGAGGTTGGCTTTTTTGACAGTGATGAATTTGAGCAAATTATCGAGCATTATTTAGAGTCTGGAAAAATGGCCAATGCCCGTAAAGCCATACACCTGGCGCTGGCACAGCATCCATCATCTATGAACATTCAATTGCTTCATGCAGAGATGTTGGTGTTTGACAACAGGTTTGATGATGCTCATGAAGTTTTGAATACATTACACGAGGTACAGCCAACCAATTCAGAAATATTTATTCAAAAAGCAAACATATTCTCTAAGACAGAGCGTCATGATCTAGCCATTGATTTATTGAAAAAAGCCTTAGATCTGACTGACGACAAGGCAGATGTTTATAATCTCATAGGTATGGAATTTCTTTTTATAGAAGATTATTCTAACGCCAAGGTCAATTTTATGCAGTGTCTAGAGATTGATGACACAGACTATAGCGCGCTCTATAATATTATGTATTGCTTTGATTTTCTAGGTGAACACCAGCAGGCGATTGATTTCCTCAACATGTTTCTTAATGAAAATCCTTATAGTGAAGTGGCATGGCATCAAGTAGGCAAACAATATTTTGACTTGAAAATGTATGAGAAGTCACTTGCGGCTTTTGAATTTGCTATCATCAGTGACGAGCATTTTGTAGGTGCTTATCTAGAAAAAGGAAAAGTGCTGGAGAAACTAGGGCGATATAATGAAGCCATCGAGAATTATCAAATCACGCTGACACTAGACGATCCTACCTCGTTTGCTTATTTGAGGTTAGGTAAATGCTACCAGAAATTGGGTGTTGATGAGTTGGCGATAAAGTTTTTTAAAAAGACTATTACTGAGGATCCATTATTGGACAAAGGATGGATTAGTATTATAGATTACTACAGCCGTAAACTTAACTATCCAAAGGCACTCACCTACGCTGAAAAAGCAACAGAGGTAGATGCAGAAAATGCCCTGTATTGGATACGTTATGCAGATTTAAACAAGCGTCTTAACTTCTTCGAAGAGGCTGAATATGGTTATAGACGTGCTATTGAGCTAGGTAATTATGAAGAGCAAACCTGGTTATCGCGTGCTGATATATTGCTCGCACTAGGTGAGTATCGAGCAGTGATCTCAAACTTAAACCACGGTCTTGAGTTTTACCCTGATCATGTAGAGATGGTGTATCGACTCGCTGGGATTTACTTTACCTTGAATCAACTTAATGAGGCAAGGTTTCACCTGCAAAATGCGCTAAAGACAGATCCTGAATTTATCATCATCCTTGAGGAACTATATCCAGCAGTGTATGAGATGGACGAAGTTCAAGATCTTATCGCTAGTCTAAAGTAATGTTGTTTTTTTTTAAGAAATATTTTGTCGCAGATCTATTGCATGACGCAGTTGACATGCATAACCACGTTTTGCCGGCAATCGACGATGGTTCACCAGACATTGATACTACTGGCGAGATGCTTGATCTATATGCGCAATTAGGGTTTTCAAAGATCTATGCAACACCACATACGATGGAAGATTATTATTCCAACGACGTGAAAAGTATTAGTGATTGTTATAAAAAAACGATAGACGCTTTGAAAAATCATGAACATGCATCGCTTTTATCCCAACCTGCCTCAGAGTATATGATGGATGCATCGTTTGAGAAGTTGTTAGATCAGGGTAACTATATGACACTGCCTGATGAACATTTACTATTCGAATTCAGCTACTTTCAAAAACCCATACAAGCGGAAGAACTCATCTTCAAAATGCAACAATTAGATCTAAAACCAATATTAGCGCATCCTGAACGATATCGCTATTTGAAGATTCAGGATATAATTGATTTAAAAAATAGAGGCTGTAAACTGCAACTTAACTTGTTGTCTTTATCAGGACATTACGGTAAGGACGCCTTCGAAAAAAGTAAAAACTTACTACAAAACGGCAAGTTTGATCTGGTAGCGACAGATGCTCATAAGCCAGCACATCTAGAAAAGATTAAAGAATTGATGGTTAAGAAGTCTATACACAACGATCTTAAAAGATTGCTTGACGTACAATCAGATGTTTTCAAATAGCATTTTTTATTTCAGCTTTACAGCTTTGAGAAACTTGACCCAAGCACTGTCTTTATCAACTCCATAGCTGTAAGCATACTTGTTACCATACCCAAAGTTGGCCTGCTTAACATTGTTAAGCACCATTGCTACATTATGAAGCTTATTAGCCTTGATAGTGTCTGAGGTATATTCTAATAATGACTTTTCAGTATAATTTGCGCGGGCAACATATACGGTAACATCAGCACGTTCACTAATTAACAAAGTATCCGTCACTAACATGGATGGCGCAGAATCGATAATAACTACATCATAATTATCGCGACCGTATTGCATTAATTCATCTACTCTAGGACTAAGCCATAATTCTGCTGGGTTAGGTGGTATGGCTCCAGACAGCATGATATTTAAATTTTCATTTGCATCACTGGCGTAGACAAGCTCTGAAGCATGGTATTGTTGACTGGATAAATATTCAGTAACGCCTTTTAGACTTTTACTTCCTTTACTAAGGTATCTATGCAATTGAGGATTGCGGATATCACCACCTATCAATAGTACGTTCATTCCAGAATTTGCCATTGTCATAGAAAGATTAAAGGATACTAATGTTTTTCCTTCCCCTTTTACCGTAGACGTGACTATTATGATAGGGGTCTTACCATCTGAACTCATATTTAACGCAGATAGTTTGAACTGTAAGTTAGTACGTAAAATCCTGAAGGATTCTGCTAGAACAGATCTATCATTTTTATTTATGCGGTCTGATTCATCACTAGAAAGCTTAGGGATTTCACCAATGAACGAAGTGTCTGGTAATTTTTTGGTTACATCTTTTCTGTTTTCAATTTTATCATTCAATAAATTAGAGAGATAAATGAATGCAAAAGGTATAACTAGACCTAAAATAACGGCACCGCCTAACACGATTTGAGTTTTAGGCGACACTGGACTATTTGAAACCCAAGCCCTATCAACGATTTTGGCCTTAGGAGCAGTCACGGCAAGCGATATTGCAGTTTCTTCTTTCTTCTGTAATAAAAAAAGATAGATAGACTCCACAATAGTTTGTTCACGCTCAATTCCTCTAGCTATTCGTTCGGTAGTAGGCACTTCACTAATCCTATTGGATATTCTATTTCCTTGAGCATTAAGGCGATTCAGCCTAGTTTCTAATGACCTTATATAATTACTCAATGAAGATTTAATCGCTGTACGCAATTTTTGTATTTCAGCTTGTAAATCCTGAACCACTGGATTCAAGTCTGTTGCAACCTCGCTTGCTCTTATATATTGTAAAACAAGTGTGTTGTACTGATCAATTGTGTTATTGATAGAAGCACTAGAGAGAATCTCATTTGCTGGTAACAACTCTTGATTATCTAGATTTTCTATAAAATTATTTAGATCTGTGGCAATTTGGAGTTGTGTTCTAGCTTCAATTTCGCGTGTCAGGTACTCTGCGTTATTTGTCAAGTTTAAGGCAGTTTCGGCCTGTATATCAGTCAAATTATTAGAATCCTTGAAACTCTCTTTGCGATATTCTACTGAGTCTAGCGAAAGTGCCACGCTGGCCAGACGTTCATCAATAAAATTGACCGTATTACGGGCAACAATATTCTTATCTTCCGTAGCGTCCTTATTATATTCAATAGCCAATTGATTTAAAATATCAGCAGCTTTTGCTGGTACTGGGTCTTGAATACTCAAATTGATTACACTTCCTCGAGCCACTGCTGCCTCAACATTCAACAGACTTGCATACTTTCTTGCGACGTCCTCGACAGATGCTACTTGGACCTTATAAACATCTTCTGGGTAAGATCTAGACTGCGTTACAACTGTATCATTTTCTTTATTATCAATTTTAGATAACGTAGGTACGAAAGCCACTTCAGTTCCTTTATAGTAAAATGATTCACCAAATTTTACACTATTAGAATAGTTGTTTTCCTCGTCGACAAGATTGATAATAGTATCAGATGAAATCTTGGCCTTAAAGCTAAAACTCTTAAAGTTTTTTGGTGATCTTAAATCATTGGCTACAATTAATTGGAACGGTAGATTTCCATAAGCCTCAGACGTTTTAAAATTACCTTCTCTAAAATAGGATACTCTCAAATTGAGTTGTTCAACTACATTTGCCATCATTCTTCTAGATGTCAAAACTTCAATCTCATTTTCTACGGTATTGAAGCTGTTACCTAAAACTCCTAAATCTCCCAAGGCACCTAGTTCTGAAACACCACCTGCTCTAGTATCCTTGATAAGGATAGAAGAGTCAGCCTTATAAATTTCAGTGGTATATCTTAAATAAACAAGAGCAATAGATAATAAGAGTAAAACACATAATAAAAATAACCACCATTTTTGAAGGTAAGGTTTCAATTGTTCCTTCAGGTCTGTATTTTGTTCGCTAGTGATACTACTATAGTTTTCCATTATCGAGTTGTGAACAAGATTACTAGTGATATTACAGTTGAGGCAATAGAAAGATATAAAGCATTATTCTTATCAAATGAAGCAGCATTAGCCTGGGTACGATTTTGACCTACATAAAGAACATCATTTTGTTGCAGATAGAATAAATCACTGTCAAGGACATCAGTTTGAGTAAGGTCAATGGTATGACTCTCTTGCACTCCATTTACATCTCTCAATAAGAGAACATCTTGTCTTTTACCGTATAGGGTAAGATCTCCTGCCAGACCCAAGGCTTGCGGCAATGTCAAACGTTCATCGGTGACAAAAAATGTTCCTGGTTGCGACACTTCTCCCAAAATGGTGATTTTAAAATTTGCAAACCTTATAGTAAGAACTGGATCTACGATGTATTTTTTGTATTCTTCCAGTAGCTCAGATTCTAATTGAAATCTTGTCTTACCGGCAACTTTCCACATACCTAATTCCGGCAAATTGATATAACCTTTATTATCCACCAAATAGTCCAGCAATTTAGGCTGTCCATTTATGCTTGACAGGTCTGAATCTTCAGCTGATGGTGCGATTCTATTATAACGGTTTGCCACACTCATGTCTGAACTTGTAACGATGATAGATAATCTATCATTGTATTTTATGATAGATTCATAAATCGGAGGTTCAAATTGCTTCTGCTCTGCAGCATCTTGAAAATAGAGGATTTTCTTTTTTGACGTACAGTTAGAGAATGTAATACTTATAAAAAATATCGTGATTAAGAATTTAAATCGCACACAGGATGTTTTAAGGAATTGCAAATATAGCAAATGATTATTCTGATTTTGCTGGTAAGTCGAGTACCTCGTAAATACTATTTTCACTAATGAATTCTGGCACTAATTTTTTGAGTTTTGATATCATAAAAATATCCTCGCCATTCTCTGCCGCGGCAGCTATTTCAATGATATGATTTAACACATCATCAAGCGCCATCGGTTGGTCTGTGGCGCGCATAATTTTTTTATGGTGAGTTGGCAGTGTCGTAGCCTTATCACTTAATAGCTCCTCGTAAAGCTTCTCACCTGGTCTAAGCCCAATGACTTTAATTTCAATATCCTCTCCAGGCTCATATCCTGATAATTTTATCATCTTGTGAGCTAGATCCATAATACGCACAGGATCACCCATATCAAATACAAAAACCTCACCACCTTGACCCATTATTCCTGCCTGCAATACTAGTTGACATGCCTCTGGAATTGTCATGAAATAGCGTATGATATTTTCATGAGTCACTGTTACGGGACCACCTTCTTCTATTTGCTTTTTGAAGTGCGGAATTACAGATCCATTAGAACCCAAAACGTTACCAAATCGGGTGGTGATAAATCGAGTATCTGTTGAAACATCATCAGCAAGTGCTCTAACATATATTTCTGCAGCACGCTTACTCGCACCCATAACGTTAGTGGGATTAACCGCTTTGTCTGTACTTACCATAACAAACCGATCAACCTTAAATTGGGACGATAAGTCTGCTAGGTTTACTGTTCCTAAAATATTCACCTGTATGGCTTCGGTAGGATTGCGTTCAATAAGAGGCACATGTTTATAAGCAGCGGCATGAAACACAACAGAGATCTTATGCTCTTCAAAAATGTTTACCAAGCGATTTTTTTTACGCACATCACCTAATAAAAACAAATAGTCAACATCAGGAAAATTCTTAAGCAATTCAAGCTCAAGCCAGTGAAGAGGTGATTCTGCCTGATCTAAAACAATAATTTTTTTAGGCTTGTACTGACTTACCTGCCTTACGATCTCACTTCCTATAGATCCAGCACCACCTGTTATCAGTATAGTCTCATTATTCAAATAACTATTGATCTGGGTATCATCAAGATTTATGGGATGACGATCAAGGAGATCCTCGATCTGGATTTGCTTAATATTTGATACAATATCTTTTTGATTGTCGTAAGTAGTGATGGCAGGTGCGTCATAAATACGCAAATCATGTTCCAATGCCTTATCCACTATCCTGTTCTTGTCATAATTTGACAACTTGTTAGAGACAAATATCAATGCATCAATGTCCTGTGGCAAGATGGTTTCAAAAAAAGTGCTATCGTATTTGAAGATGGGCGCACCCAAAATTTTTATTTTCTGGTATCGCTTTTTAAAGCTTACAAATCCAGCCAGTTCAAAGTTTTGATTGTCAGAAATGGATAGCGCCTCACCTACTGCAATTGTATCATCATCGACACCCATTAAGAGCACGCGCATTTTTGATTTTCCTAGATTAGTAAAATAGGCATAAATCGATTTGATGACTAGTCTAAACATCATCATTCCTACAAAAGTGAACAATGCATTTATCGCGATAAACGGAAAAAGAAAAATCTTATCGCCGAAGAAAAAATCATAGGAATAACTTACCGATAAAAGAATGAGCGAACTCATCGCACTTGAAAACGCGATTTTAAAAATATCGACAAACGTACTGTGTCTTATCAGCCCAGCATATGTTCCTATGATAAAAAAGGTAGATAGATAGACGAGTGTTACAAATAAGCACTCCTGTGGTGCAGTCAAAACATCGTAGAAAACGACATTCATTTCTGCAACAATGGAAAAGCTCACAATGAATGAAAGTACGACGATGCACAAGTCAATGGCAATGACTATCCATCGCGGCAAGTAACGTAAATTGCGAACGCGCAATTTGTTATCTCCATTCCAAAGGAGATGCTTGACACGCCTTTTAAAATAACTCCAAGTCAATTAGCGAATTTTATAGGAAATATAATACAAAAAGCACCGCTGATGCGATGCTTTTAAAAATAATATGATAAGTGAATCTACTTTTTCTTGTATAATCTAGCTACTCCTATCATCATACCAGCAGCCATCGCATAAGCGATTCCTGGGATAGGTGCCGCCTCTGTATCATTAACATCTTCTTCAAAAGAAGGTTGAGCCATCGCTGTCATTCCTACAAATAGTAAACAGGCAGTAATTGTCAGTTTAAGGGATTTCATAGTATTTATTCTAAAATTAATTTAAGAGTAGTTTGCTCATTTTCCTTTTGAAGGTTCAACAAATATAAACCTCTAGACAAATTTTGCAAATTTTTAAGAGTATCATTTTGATGAGAAATCTCACCTTTTCTCACTATCTGTCCCAAAGTATTCACTAATGTGTAATTATAGGCAGATCCTTGCTCAAGATTTGCAATCCTTACCACTCCATTGCTTGCAGGATTAGGGTAAAGTGATAACGCTTTCGCGAAAGCGGAATCATCATCAAAACTTAAGGTGGAAGACTCAAATTGTAACTCAAATCTATCATCACGACTAGCTGAATCATCAGTAGTCTCAAATTGCAAAGTATTGATATTATCAACTGATAAGGTTATCACCTCACTAGTAAAATTATCTACCAATAACACCTTGGTATTTTCAAGGCCTCGATAATCAATGGATAGCGTCAGTACCTCATCAGTCAAACTTGAAGTGGTCAGCGCAATACTTTCTCCGTTAACTGGTAGCGCTCTGCGTTCGATAGCATATGCTCTCTCGCTCAAAGTAGTCATGATCTGGTTTCTTGCTCCTTTTAACTTTGGAATATCAGTAAGAGAAACCTCATTTGTCTCGTTTACATCAAATATCAATGTTAGCTCATCAGCATTATCATCACCTTGTAAACCTAAGGAAACATTGATCACGCCTTGTGGCTCGCTGTATGTAGCTGTAGTCTGCGTATCTAGTGTCTTGTCGTCTTCCTCAAATGTAAGTTGAGAATCGATGACGCCATTAAAATCTGTATCAGCACGTAATAAAAAGAATGCCTGGCCTGGTTGCACCAAAGGCGTTACAGCGCCAGTGCCACCATTAAGTAAATCTACTTCCACATAATCTTGTGTCGATGGCAAGTAATAGTAATAAACGTTAGGATTGAGATCCTGGGCTGGAGATGCCGTTCCTGTTCCTAAAACCGTGCGCATGTCAACCTGTGCTTGATACGGGTTACCTACCAATACAAATGTTTCATCTTGACCGCCAGTTACTGATAGATCTGGAGACTGTGGTCCAGTTGCTAGTGTACCTGTGCTACTTAAGGTAGTGACAGTCGCAGATTGATTGGCAGCTGTTAGGTCAATTGTACGATCACCTCGTATCAAGACATTAAACGCATCTCCTGCGCTAGGTGATAAACTATTTGTTGCAAGACCGTTGTCAGAGTTTATGAATGTAAATTGTTCAGCATCTCTTGCATCACGCTGTGCCTCACTTGTAGCGCCGTCATAATTGTAATCGTTATTAAACAGATATGCGCTAGGATTATTTGAACCAGACTGGTCAAAGCCGTCTGCAGTGGTACCACCTGTGATCAATATTCCTGATTCTGCCTCAAAACCCTCATCGCCAGGAAGCAAACCACCTTGCTGCCAGTTTGAAAAGATTGTCCCATCCATATTCACCGGTGATGAGATGAATCTAAAGGCACGATTGGCTGGATAATACTGCTCAACCGTCACGTTTCCTGAGATGGATCCGTTTACTACTGGAGCCAGTATTGCGGACGATGTCGCATCACTCTTAAATGTGAAACTATCATTAGTGTCCAATGTACCATTTGTCAACGTTAAAACACCTTCTAGATTAATTGCCGCAGTAGCGTCAACACCTGTGGTGTTATTGATGATCAGGTTTTCTACCGTTAAGTCTGATCCTGAAAGTGTTTGCAAGGAAGACCCAGCGAAATTCAAGGTTCCTTCATTTGCAACAAGGTCTCCATTGTTGTCAAGATTACCATTGAGGTTAATGGTATTTGTTGCTATATCTAGTGTCGTACCTGACCTTGTGGTAATGTTGTTGATATCAACATCACCGCTAATCGCTGCGTTACCTGTAAGAATAACAATATTATCAGTGCTTACAGCTACACCTTCTGGAGTTTGTGGGCTCCATGCACCATTATCATAAGAAAACACATTTGCTGTTGTGGATCCTTCAACATTTCCTGGGGTGGCGTCTGCAGCATTTGCCGTGGCGATGGTCCACTGACTAGCATTCCATACTGTTGTAGGGTTGTTTAAAAGATCTGTGCGATAGGCTCTTGCGTTTTCATATTCCCAAGCCTCGCCGCTACCATCTACTCCTATCTCACCGTAAACGTCAAATAAGGTTCCAGATCCAGGAGTGCCAGCATATAGCCCAAAGGCGTCATTACCATTTACGTTTATAATACCGCTTGTATCGTTTGCAGAAAATCCATAAGTAGATAAAAAAGATACTTCACTTGAAGCAATTACATAATACGCACCTGCTCTCAAAACTCCATCTAGGACTACTACTTGCGAATCAGTATTACCATTGGCAAATCTTGCCAGATAAATTGGTGTCACCTCAAAATCTATATCCTCAACGCCGTTGTTGTAGATTTCTACAAATCTGGCCGAGGCATTGTCTGCTGGATCTGCTATCTCAGAAAGAATAAGTGTAGGTGCAGGAACTGGATCCATGACCCTGTAGTCGAATGTAGCACTTGTTGATTCTAGGGACTCTGCACTATCATCTGTAGCAACAATTCTATAGTTGACGGTAGATCCATCTGCCTGTACAGGAATCGCTGCGGCATAGCTGTCACCATCTGCTGTCATGATGATCGCTTGATCAAAAAAACCATTAAACGTATCGCCAGATGCAGTCACTGCATACTCGAGTACAACGCCGTTAGTAGCGATGCCATCTGCATCAGTAACATCTGCAGCTACTGTTACCTGTGTAGTTGAGAAAATATTAGCATTGCGTGCTGGAGATTGTAAGATGTCTGTAATGATAGGAGCCTGGTTAGACCCTGCCATACCACTAGCAGTTAATACTAAGTTGCGCAGACGCACGCCTCGCCCAACAACTCCTGCATTAGAAATTCTCACTACAACTTGTGAGGACACGTTTGATAAAACGATATCACCGCCATCTATGTAACTACTTCCGGATTGTGGTGTGTTAGTATTGTTAGCTTGGGTAAACGTAGTACCACCATCAAACGAGAATTCGATCAAAGCTGGATTTCTCTGAGAAGCACCGCCAAACGTGGCCACTCTCACATTAAAAGTCGCCGTTGCAAATGCAGAAAGATCAAAGCTAGAACTTGTAATTACATCAGATGGATTGCCCGCATCCACCAAGTAGTAGGAACTCCTATCTATTGAATTGCTGGTTTGATTATTTGTTCCTATCCAGCCTTGCGGCAAATCACCACCACCGGCAAGATTGAAGATCTCTGTTTGAGCACTAATCACCGTTGTTGACAAGCTAACGATCACCAACGATAAATAAAGTAATATTTTTTTCATGCCTAAAATTATTTTTCGGCAAAAATACTCTTTGGATAGGCTGGTAAAAGCCGGCTAATATTATCTCAAGGTTAAATGCGATATACTACATAATTAGCCTGTTTAAAGTCATGCTAGATAGCTGGCTGTTAAACAAATGACTACTAGCTATCAAACGTTTTTACCACTACCGCTTTTATACGTTCACGGTCGGCGTCTGTGAGGTTAGATCCTGACGGTAGGCATAGGCCTTTTTCAAATAGATCCTCGCAAGTACGGTCATCACCATAATAAGGATACTTCTCATAAAGTGGTTGCATGTGCATGGGCTTCCACAAGGGTCTGGACTCAATATTGTCTGCTTCAAAGGCTAGCCTAAGATCTTCGCGCGTGAGGCCGCCCGTTTTTTCTGGATCTACTAGAATAGCGCTGAGCCAATGGTTTGAGAAGTAATCGTCGTTTTGCTCTACCTGCACGGTCACTCCATCCACATTCTTGAATATATTTTGGTAAAATGTATTCATGGCGCGTCGCAATTCAATATGCTTGTCAAGAACTTGCATTTGCCCGCGACCTATGCCCGCACTTATATTGCTCATGCGATAATTAAAACCTACCTGACTGTGCTGATAATGCGGTGCCGCGTCTCTAGCTTGAGTGGCGAGAAATACCGTTCTGTCCTTGGCCTCTTTGGTATGGCATACCATCGCGCCACCACCACTGGTTGTTATGATTTTATTCCCATTAAAACTAAGGATCCCATAGTCTCCAAAGGTGCCACACTTGCGATTTTTATAAGTGCTTCCCAGCGCCTCGGCACTGTCCTCAATGACTTTTAGGTTGTTAGCTTTCGCGAAAGCGTGAACAGCATCAACTTTATAGGGCATACCGTAGAGATGGACTGCGAGCAAGGCCTTAGGAGTCTTGCCTTGCTTGACACGATCTTTATAGGCCTGCTCCAATGCGTCGGGACAAATATTCCAAGTATCAGGCTCACTATCAACCAGTATAGGCGTTGCGCCTAGGTATAAAATAGGATTAGAACTACCGCAGAAGGTGAAGCTTTGACACAGTACCTCATCGCCGGGACCAACTCCAGCCTGGATCAATGCTAAATGAATCGCTGCTGTACCACTGCTCAATGCGGCAACATGAGTAACTTGACCTTGATATGCTTCTAGATCTTTCTCAAACCCATTGACGTTGGGACCTAAGGGCGCTACCCAATTGGTATCAAAAGCCTCATTTACAAAATCTCTCTCTGTGCCTCCCATATGTGGTGAGGACAACCATATTTTATCGTTTGACACTGTGCTGTTTTAAATGTAAAGGTAATTACTTAATGACTGATAGTGCTGTAAGCCACAGGATTTTGACATCTAGCCAAAAGGATTGCTTTTCTAGATACTCTAGATTCATCCGTACTTTATCAGGAAAGAGTACTTTATCATTATACACTAACGGATCATCCTGCAGTGAGAGAATAAATTCTTCATCTCTATACTTTATCGCAGCCATACTCGTAATTCCAGGCTTGAGTTGTAACACCTTGCGGTCATCACCTTCTAATTTGTCATAATAACCAGGTACATCTGGTCGAGGTCCTACAAAACTCATATCACCCTTGAGAATATTGATAAGTTGCGGTAGCTCGTCTAGTTTTGATTTACGCAAGAAACTGCCTACACTGGTTACTTTACTATCTTTCATCGTTTGAAGTTTATAGATAGTAAACAGATCACCATGCTGCCCTACCCGTTCTTGAAGAAAAAAGGGATTGCCATCCGTTTTAAAAAAGAAAAGAAGAAAAGGAACTAAAAATAATGGAATGAGCGCTACAATTAGGAACAGCGCGAATACTATATCAAAAATGCGCTTAATCACCCTGCTTAATAATATGACCTGGGTTACCTACTACGGTAGTGCTATCTGGAACATCCTTAATAATGACACTTCCTGCGCCGATGGTACATCCCTTGCCTATGGATACACCTGGAATCACACTTGCGTTTATACCTATATGTGAACCTTCACCAACGGTGACATTACCTGCTAAAGTAGCGCCAGGAGATATGTGCACAAAATCTGCTATAATACAATCATGCTCTATGGTTGCGTTTGTATTGATTATACATCCTTTTCCTATGCGAGCTTGTGCATTTACAACAGCACCTGCCATTACCACCGTTTGAATACCAATAGCAGCAGTATCTGAAACGTTTGACTTGCTATGAGCAAAATGCTGATGAGCTACATACTCATGGTATTTGATAAAAAGTTTTTTCCTGGCTTCATTAGCACCAATCGCTAATACTATTCGATCGGTTTCCTCGATGGTATGTTTGACATTCTTTTCTAGCAAGCGATGTATTGAAATGTCCTGGTCAATAAAACCGTTTACATCAACAGCATTGCTTTTAAGAATTTCGGCGATGACTTTTCCATGACCACCAGCACCATATACATACAGATCACCCATTACCTTCAAATCTAGTTGTTGTTGCTTGATTTGCCTGGCTAATCCCATCAGATTTAAAAATTTTACTAATTGTCATGACCATAATTTTCCAGTCTAGACGGAATGATTGATTATCGACATACCATACATCTAGCTTGAACTTTTCTTGCCAGGTGATAGCATTGCGACCATTCACCTGTGCCCAACCCGTAATACCAGGTTTCACCTCATGTCGTCGCGATTGCTCATTACTATATAGATTAAGATATTCTGGCAGTAATGGTCTAGGACCTACTATACTCATATCACCTTTAAGGACGTTGATTAATTGTGGGATCTCATCTAGTGAGGTTTTACGTATCGTGCGGCCTATTTTTGTTATTCTCTTATCATCGCTAAGTAGATTACCAGCCTGATCCTTTTTATCATTCATGGTTTTAAACTTCATGATTTTAAATAACACACCATTCTTTCCTGGACGTAACTGGGTAAAAAACACTTTACCATCATTTTGTTTGAACAAGACAATTGTTACTATAATGAATATAGGGCTTAATATGAACAGCCAAAACACGGCCGCTGCAAAGTCTAAAGCTGGTTTGACGATGGATCTATACATCATTTACAATTTTCTCCATCAGCTTGATGTATTCATTTGCTAATATCGCTCTATCAAAATGAGCTAAAGCATACTCATAACCATTGCGTCCCATTTCAATCAATTGCTGCTCTTTGTCTAGAATAGATCTTATTCCATTTGCAATTTCCTGAGCATTTTCAGGCTCTACATAGATACCACAATTTGCCTTCTCAATAAGTTCACGACTCACGCCATCGATAGCCAGTAAGATTGGTTTTTTACACGACATGTAATCAAAAGTCTTGTTTGAATAAATTGTCTTAAATGTATCGACCTTTTTAAGCACAGATGCTCCCATATCAGAGCTCAAGATATATTTAAAAACCTCTGCCTTTGAAACTGGATCCCTAAATATTACATTATCCAGCTCTCGCTTTTCTTTTTGTACAATAAGCTCCTGTTTTTTCATACCTGAGCCTATCAATTGAAAAACAACGTTAGTATCTCTCAAAAGCTCTGCAGCATCTAGCAGTTGAATTAAATGATTAGCAACGCCATGTGCACCTACATACGTTATCACAAACTTGCCATCAAGTCCTATTTCACTTTTAAAACTTATGGAATCAAAATCACGTTGAACATCAAGCGCAAGAGAGAAATCTGCAGCGTTAGGAATAAAAGAAATTTTATCTTGAGGCACCTGCTTATCAATTAATTTCCTGCGGAAAGCTGGAGTCAACACGTTAATCAAAGAGGCCTTCTTATAAATAAAAGCTTCAAACCAGTATGCAAACTTGATAATCACTTTATTTTGTAATACTCTAGTGTCTATGGCGCTTTCAGGCCATAAATCACGCACTTCAAAAACAAATGGTAGCCTTTTAAATACTGATAAAAAATAGGCCGTGATGCCCACGAATAATGGTGGTGAAGTAACTAATATGAGATCGTGTTTTCCTTTTATTTTAAATAAGCCTGCATAAATACTGGAGAATACAAACGAAAAGTAAGCCCATAGTCGCCCTAAGAAACTAGAGTTGTAAGTCTCAGACACGTGACATCTTAAAACATCTACTCCAGGATAAAACTGTGATTCCATAAGAGTAAATTTACCTTTATATTTATTTGCTTTCTTTCCAGTGGCATAATGTACCATACCGGCAAGGACTGTTACCTCATGACCTTGAGATGCCCATAATTTGGTCATCTCATTAAAGCGAGAACCACCACCGTCGTCTTTTTCTAAAAAGTATTGATGTATAAGTAGAATTCTCATGAATGATTGATATTTATCGTGGTATCAAAAGCTCTACCAGTATGTGAAAAGATGATTTGAGTTGCTGGCTCCTTAACACCATAGTATGAAGAGTGCCAGCTGTTGGAATATTCAGGCTTTAGCTCTATACCATTTTCATCTCGTGATGTTATGGTAACCCGGTTTGAAACTTTTGGATTGATGTGCCAGTGTTGCCTTACCGTTCTACCTTGAGTATTCTCTATGAAATCTTGGATACTCCACTGTGTAGCTAGCTTCTTCTTTTTTACCGTTCTAGTCATCTTTATGCCACTTAATTGCCGGTATCCCATCATTGACGCAACTATGCCTAGTTTATTTTTATTTTCTTCAATAATAGCACTGGCCTTTTTTACCCAATAATACCATATAAAGCGACCGCCTTTGAGCATGTGGTTCTGCCTATTTATAGTCAACGTATTATGCCCTGCACTTCCCATGAAATGTTGGAGCATTTGCTGACTTGTATTATACTTATAACTACCATTATCCCAAAGATAATTAATGCCATCTACCCAAATATCGAGATGCAGATTATCTGCCTGTGCAGGTCGATCCTTGTAACTACCACACCTTAGAAAAGTTTTCAACTCGTTGTTTTCATTACAGATGTAATATCCTCCATCTTTAAAGCTAAACGTGCCAGAATTATCAGCTTCAATTAATTCATAATCATTGATACCGTACCACGCATAACTTTCTGAAACAGCGGTAGCCTTACCAGTAAGCACCACTCTCAAGTCATTGAGTTGACTGGTATAAACACGATAATCATCATCAGTAAACTTGAAGAATAAAGCCCCATCATTACTACCGTAGTTAGGTAGTTTCCCTGATTTATGATCTATACAAGCATCTAAGAAAGCAAGGGATCTAGAAGCTCTTTGATATACCACGTCCTTAAAGCGTTCTTGATTCAAATTTGCCAGACGTATAGCCCAAGTCAATAGTTGAACCACTACTCTATGATAATTCATGGAGTATTGAAGGAAGGTACCATCTTCATAAATTTGATATTCAATCTCTTGCTCAAACCATTTTTTACCTGACTTACTCCATTGTTTTGTCTCTGGAATGAATGGAAATAAGAGTCCAGAGAGATAGAGCATCAGCGTTTCTGTAATCGCATGATTATTGCGCACGGCAATCCTGCTGAAGTTGATATTCTTCCTGACGTGGTGCAATTGCCAGTAGATAGAATTCATGAGCTTCAAAAATCTATCTTCTGTAAGTGCTTTGCTGTTTTTGTAATAAAACAATGCATAAGTCCAGTTGAGCACTCGCAAACTGATTTCCTGGCTGCATTTGTATTGAGGCCCGAGGTTGATAGGATTTTTATCAATAAAATCCTCAATCTCTTTAAACACAAATTCTGCTTGATCTGTGTCACTGTGGTAATCGTATCTAATGATATCGTACAGGTAAGAGAACCGTGCTTTTTCCCAGACAAATTTTATATCTCCAGCTTCGGCCGACAAATCTGCGATCTTTGACCAATGCTGTTTTGAATCATACAAATAATCATTGCTGGGATTTACCTTCCATTGAGTTTCTTTGTCTAGTTGAAATTTTTGACTATTAAAAAAAGTGATGTTGTTTTTTACGCTTTCGCGAAAGCGTAACTCCAAATCATCATTGAGCTGCTTGGGTAAGTCTAATTCTTCCCTAGAAGAGATCAGGAAAGGGATATTTGCTGATCGCCACTGCTCTAAAGTCACAAACTTTCTAAATTCTGGATGCGCAGGAAATTTCTTTTGAAACAATCCTGACTTGACCTGAAAAAGATGCCACAGTCTGAAGAAGACATAGCGCCAGCCCATGTTCTTTACAAAATCAACAACGAGAAGTGCTTTATTGAACATCTATCCAAGTTCCTTTTTTCAAGCTCTCGATGGCTGCAAAGGAAGCGCGTGTGGTATTTACCAAAGAATCCATCTCTATTAACAGTGCGCCATCTGAATTGACACTCGCGACAAATTTTTCAAATTGTGCTTTATGCCCTTTATCCATTTTACTCTTTGCACTACTAAATCCTTTAAAACCAAATCCCTTAAGCTTTCTCCAATTGTCCAATGTCAATGTGCGCTCCTGGCTGTATGCTTCTACTCGCTCTTTAGAATATGCCTTGCTGCCATTTGAGAAGTAATTAATTACTCCTGTTGAGCCATTCTCATATTTAAGTAACAGCGTAGCATTATCAGTATTTTCTTCTGGATTTACACCCATCGCGTTCATGCATACTGATATTACTTTACTGTCCGCCAAGTAAGAAATAAGATCTATAAAATGACATGCCTCACCTATAATTCTACCGCCACCAACCTTGAGATCATGCACCCAAACATCAGAAGGTATGAATCCAGCGTTCATGGTCGCAATAACGTTTATTGGGTTATCTCCAGAACCTAATAGCTCTTTCATTTTTACCGCATGTGGAGCAAAACGCCTATTGAAACCTACCGTTATGCTTGCGTTTGAATTTTTGTAGGCATCAATTATCTTATCAAGCTCATCACCATTTAATGCCAGTGGTTTTTCAACAAAAACATTTTTATTTGCCTCAAGTGCCTTTATTACCATGGGCGCGTGAAGGTTGTGCCTAGTTGTAATCATGACCGATCCTACGGTATCATCGTGCAAGGCAGCCTCATAATCCGTAGTACTATTTTCAATGCCAAATTTCTTGGCAAGGGTGGTTCCAGACAAACCGCCGGAACTGATAATATATTTGAGGTTTGCTGTCAGACCCTTCATGGCAGGAAGCATGGTCATTTTTGTGAAGTTTCCTGCACCAACGATTGCAATTCCTGGATTTTTTTTATGTGGTTGATTGCTCTCAATAACCACATTATTGCTGTAATTTGAATTGCTATAATTGAGTATGGACGCGATGGCTTTTGATGATCCTATATCACCATATATTTTTAAGTAATCCTCTAACTCTACAACCTCAGTCACCATAGGTTTGACATCGATATAAGATTTAGATATGGAATTGAGTATGGTTTCAAAATTTCTCTTTTCTGTCCACCGTACAAATGGCAATGGATAATCCTGACCTCTACTTTCATAATCTTCATCATATCTACCTGGCCCGTAAGAACAGGATACTTGAAAGGTGAGTTCTTTTTGGTAGAATTCTGCACGGCTTATATCTAAGCCTATAACGCCCACAAGAATGATACGGCCGCGCTGTCTGGACATTTGTGCCGCTTGCGATATTACATCATTTGACTTTGTTGATGCGGTGATGATAACACCATCTGCACCTATACCATTAGTCATTTGCAGGACTGATTTTACAGGGTCTTGACCTTGTGAAGGATTGATTGTTTCAATTCCCCATTGTTTTGCCAGATCAAGCTTAGACTGGTCAAAATCAATACCGATCACGTTACATCCATTTGCCTTGAGCAATTGTGCGGTAATTAAACCTATCAATCCAAGACCAGTGACTACGATTGTCTCACCAATAGTAGGTTCACACAAACGAATACCTTGAAGGCCTATACTACCTATAACGGTAAAGGCTGCTTCTTCATCAGTGACATTATCTGGTATACTTGCCACCAGATTCTTAGGAACCGAAACAAACTCTGCATGACCACCGTTTGACGCCACACGATCACCTACTTTAAATTCTGAAACTCCTTCACCAATTGCGATTACCTCACCTACATTACAGTACCCTAGCGGCAGTGGTTCTCCTAATTTGTTGAATACTGTCTCTAGTGTAGGGATTAAGCCATCAGTCTTAATTTTATCCAGCACCATTTTGACTTTGTCTGGCTGTTGCCTAGCCTTTGAAATTAGGTTTGATTTTCCAAATTCCACTAACATACGCTCCGTACCTAATGAGACAAGGGACTTAGTGGTTTTAATAAGGACTTTACCACGGCTAACCTTTGGTGCAGGCAATTCTTCTAATATAGTTTCTCCTGTTTTGAAAGACTGGATAATTTGTTTCATTCTCGTGACTTAAAATTAAGGCCATGTGCCTTCAATAATTTGTAATTGATAGCTTCCCAAGAAAACTTTTTCTTTTCGATATTTTCAAATGTATAGGAATCCTTATTGTTTATGAGATCATTACCAAAAGTTTGATAGTCTATCTCATAGAAACTGGGTAATATGTATCCTAATTGTATTTTCTCTACGAAACCAGAAACCTTTACCTCTGAATTGATTATTACTGGAATTTCCAATTGAATCGCATCATAAATTTTATTGGGACTTGCATTGATGTTATTCATGTTTGATGGTTCATAACAGCACATGATATAATGACATTGCAAAGCAGCTAATTGCGCATCGTCTTGAGAGATAGTACCTAAAAAGTTTACGTTATTGTGAGTTACAAATTTTTTTGTCGCTTCATCTGCCAACCAGCCAGCGGCAGTTATTTTTATATTATCAAACCTTTTTATTAGCTTTTCTAAAATTAAGGTGCCTCTAGAACTACTTAAAGATCCACCATAGAATATTTGAAGGTAATCCGGCTTTTCTACCAGAGCGGTGTTGACACTATAAGGGTAATTTTCTAATACTTCAATCCTTGACTGAGTGAAGGCAGGCATGAGATTTTTACGATTATCATCTGTAACTATGATAACATCTATAGGTAAGTACACTAGGTATTTGAGCCAATTCCATTTTTTTCCTGTCAAGCCTTTTTTCAATAAGATAGAATCAAATATGTCAAGAACAGTGTGCTTAAAGAGTACTAATGGATAGTAAAACACCATAAGTTGCTCATTAATGATATGTATAGAGTTTATTTTGAGTCGCCATAAACAGCTGAAAACGCATAAGTATTGAAGAAGGAACGATTTAGGAGAGTTCCTTTTAGCATCTACAAGATGATATTCTGCACAGTACCTTTGTGCATAGGAGTTTTGAGTGGGTTTGCCTATACCTATAAAAATAACTTTTGAAACAGCGCTTAAGGTTTTAACTTCTTTGGTTATGCGCATATCAGAGCCATCATTGGTAGATATGTAAAGGATATTCTTCATGCCTCTTGTTTCTGAATAAGCAATTTCTTTAAATTATTTATCAGATTTTCAGAGCTGAATTTTTGAACATGTTGTAATCCATAATTAATTTTTTGAAGGCGTAACTCATCATTCTCTATGCATTCCTGTACCGCCATTGCAAGTTCTTGAGGATTATTAGTTTCTACCAACCAACCAGCTTTACCATCATCTAAAACTTCTGGAATACCACCAGTTCTTGTACTCACCACGGATACCGCGTTTGCCATAGCCTCAAGATTTGCAACACCTAGAGCCTCTTTAAGAGAAGGCACACAAAATATATCTGTTTGTGAGAGTAAATTTGCGATGGCTTTTGGCTCAATGATTCCAGTTAGATTAAAAGTGAAAGAATAGGGCTCTAACATATTAGTCACTGTTTCTAGATCACGTTGCGATGTTCCTACTACCGTGAGATGAAAGTTGTAGCTACCAGATAATAAATCCAATGACCTGGCTAGTGTGTGTAATCCACCTCGATGAAAATCATTTTTAACAAACAGAATGTTGACAGGATTTACAATAGAAGAAGATTTAAGTGGAGGTTGAGGATGTAACTCTACGCCTTTATACAACAACATTGTCTTATCAACATCTAACTCATAGTGTTTTTCGATTATTTTTTTGAGATACTTTGAGTTTACAATGACCTTATCTGCTTTTCTGGCAGTAGTTTTTTCAAGATAATACAACATGGCACTCTTCAAATATGACAATGAAAGACTAAAGCTTCTGCTTTTATGAGCTAGGCGATTGTCATCATTAATCATTACAAGTACCCTACTCTTACAAAAATAAGCACTGCACAATCCAGTAAAGGCATTGTTGTATAAAACGGCATCAAACTCCCATTGTTTGCGAATAGATTTTGATGTCTTGTAATATTTATAGATCCTTATTAACTGATAAATGAGTTTATTCCATTCGGTACGCTTTAATTGTATGCCATAGACCTTCGGTTGTTCCTTTGACGTATCAATGTCCTCTGTAAGAATTCTAAAGTCCAGCTCATCATTATGCTGTACATCGTCAATAAGAGATTTTTTTAAGATATTAGCAAAAAGGCCAGGTCCGTTTTCAACTTTTTGAAAGGAATTAGTGCAAAACAGAACTCTAAAGGGCATTTTTTTCATTTAAGTTAATTGTTTCCTGTTCTTTAATTTGACATCCTTAGCATTAAGAATGAGCATGTAACCAAACCATGGGAAAAAGAGAAATTGACCAGGCGTCAAATCACTTTCAAAAAAGGGAATTATAAGGAGTGGGAAAAATAGTAAGGAACTTGAATGGGCTACCTTCCAAAATACCCTAAATGGTCGCAGCACCATAAAGCTCAAAAACACACCAAATACAATTATACCTGCACCAAATAGTATCTCTAAATATGAATTATGATACTTACCAAGTATAGAATTACCGCGTTCTAAATATTCGGTATTGAACATTCCAATACCCGTCAAGTAATAGCCAGGATTATTATTGAATACCTCAAACATAATCTCTCCACTTTCTAATCTACCATCATCCTTTCCACCAAGCTGACTCTGACTCTTCTCAATGACAAAATTAATTGCAGAATCCTCTACGTCCTTCAAATTAAAAAAAATCACTAATGGTATTCCTACAATCAAAAACTTCACTATTGGCTTGACCTGGTTACTTTTAAAGAGAAGAAAAATAGTGGTCATACCAACGGCTAGAAGCCCAGACCTGCTAGCGCTTATAATTAATAGAAAAAACAATATGATTAGATAAGAAGACAATAAAAACTTAGTGAAAAGATTGAGCTTAAAGTTTTTTATGATATCTACGGCAGCTAATGCAACTAAGCTTGCGCTCCATCCATAATGGTTTGAGACAAAGGCTCCGTCCTCAGTTTCTCCATAGATATTTGTGTTTGTGAGGCTTCCGCCGAAAGCGAAATACGCTAATACTACAAAGGAGAAACAAAAAAATACACCTATTGAAAAGCTGCTAAGTAAATCTTCTAGACCATACCTCAATAAGTAATTGACACTCAATAGAATATAAAGAAACCCTAATAACAGATTCAACAAATTATATAGAACACCGTCTGTGCCAAAATAGAAGGCTGAAGAAACCACAAGGACGATCATGAAAAAGGTAAATTTTCCGCTACGCCTTAATCGATTGAACTTTAATCCATTCTTGTGAAGTACCCAAAAAAATCCTGCTATCAGGGTTACGATCCTCAGTCCTTTTACCGCAGCAAAAAATCCAGAACCCAAAATGCTGATCACACCATAACCTGCAATTACCAGAAACATATTGGCAATCAACAGTATGAAAATACTATCTATTAGGATAGTCTTGATCTGAGCTGAGCTATTTGTCATAGAAGAGTTCTGTAAGCGAACAGAAACCTATTATTTACAGGCTGCGAAGGTAACAAAGATAGGTGATAAATACCCGGCTACTTAGTTATGATACATCAGGAGACTACGCTAGCCTCGCCACATTAAAACATTTCAATGAAGATCTTTAAGACTACAACATTACTACTACTGGTCGCCAAATTATTCTCTGTGATCCATTATTGAATTGACAACTACGGAAGCATATTTATCATAATCTGCATTGAGCTGGCAAAACTTTGAGCACATGCGTTGGGCGAGATCAATATTCTGGTATATTGATGTGATTGTATCAGCCATATCTTTTTCTCTATTTGCATCAACGGTATTAATTGCATAAGGGAACTCTTTTGCAAATGCCTTAAACCCAGGATAGTCTGGCAAGATAACAGGAGTTCCCATCATAGTAAATTCATACAATCTATTGGGGGCTGCATAAACGTTGTTTAATGAAGTTGCAGAATAGAGACCTATACCGATGTCCACTGTGCCGATGGTATCTAGATGAAATGGTGGCGTTCTGCTTTCCAGAATAAAAACCCTATTGGATAAAGCTCTTTTTTCTATTTCAAGTTTGAAAAGACTAAAGTCATCACGGACGCGGACAGTAGATGGTATGATAACTAGACAGTATGCAGGTGGCAGTAATTCAATAGCTCCTAGCAAAGCAAAAAGATTACGTTTTTGAATATCAATCAGACCGGAGTAAAGTACTAACACCTTACCTTCCTTTTTGAACTCGAGTAATTCTTCATCCTGAGTGAAAGTATAACTGTTGTAATTCGGGATATTTGGGAGCAGAAGTGGCTTTCTTTGCATTTTTCCTAAAAAGTACAATATCCAGGCTCTGTTCTCTTCTGGAACTATGACATAATCAAATTTGCCAGCATTTTTGACACTTCTTTCTTCTAGCTCATGTGCTTGATAAACCTTGATTACATTTTTATAAAAAAAGTGCATTCCTATCACGTCCAGTGCTCCGAACCATAAGGAATGAATGTTTTCCTTATTTTTTCGATAATAATTGAAGAAGAGCCAATTGAACTTAATTTTTGCCAATATCCTAGAAATTAAATCTGAAGGGTATGGATCGTTTGATACTGTTATCGTCTTAATAGAATTATCGAAGGCTGAACCAGAAGAATAATAAGTGAAAAAAACAACCTCATAACCTTTTTTACCTAAATATTCTATCAAGGAAATTGTTGGTGGTATAGTTTTAACTTCTCTTAAGAGTGGAAATACGATTTTTTTTTGCCTCATTTCTCGTCAGTGAATTTATTCTCAACTAGAATTTCCTTTATCAAAGAGCTAACCTTTTGAGCACCTTGTTGTGATAAATGGTCATCGTCAAAGAAGTCTGCCTTGTCGTCAAGTAAAAGCATTTGATCCATATCGTAATAGTACTGATGCATTTGCATAAGTTCATCGTACTCTTTGGGAACTAGATTCCTCTCCTTTAAAATGTTTGTAACAGGCGTTTTTACTAAAACTAGCTCAATTCCTTTTAATCTTATCAGTTTGACATTTTCCATGAATGCTTTTAACTGATCCGGACGAATATTATACTTACTTTCTTGAAAGGAGTTTCCATCGAATTGCTCTACCGCTCGTTCTACATAACCACCTTTTATATAAGTGTCCTTATCATTCAAAGCTACTTCCTCAAACTTATCTTTTACTCCAGAAAGCTCGTTGATCAGGCTGTATAGCATGGTATTATAAACGGTTGCATTATTTATATCTACTGCCATCTCAAACATTTCAACATTGAAATGATCGTTAGAGATAATATCCAACGCAGATTCTACCCCATCCAAATCAAAAATGCGAGGGTACACCTCGTAAACAATTACCGAAGGATTTAAATTATCTAAATATCTTTCTAAGATATACTTTGTTTGAATATGAGTTTGACCACTCGAACCGAAATTAAAAGCGCTCAATCCATTCTGTTCAAAAATCCTTGTATCAAAAGTTCGATAAGAGTGAGAGCTACCTAAAAATAAAATATCAATATTTTGAAATTGCTTTGAGTCCTTAATTCTAGTGTTCATGAATCCGTAGGATCCTTGTTCAAAAGATAAATTACCTCTAAGCTTTTTATGAGGTATATGAACCCAAACACAAAGCATTATTGTATAAATGATACTTGCGATAACGGTATACACAATTAAATTAAGTAGAAATTTCTTCATTAAAATTGAAAATATATAAAGGTTGACTCATTTGTATACATGTACATACCTATCAAAAAAATCAGAATAGAATAGCATGTCCACCGTAAAGCTCTTGACCGCTCTGAGAGAATAAAATTTAAAGCTAAATCACTACTTCTACCTTTCCATTCTACGATAATCATTATAAGTACCATCACAGTGATCTTACCTAAATCACGTCTTGAAATCAAATTAGGCAGGGCAAAATCCCAATTCCCATAGATGCTTTGCAAAAAATAAAATGACTGAGCCATCGACTGTGATCTGAAAAATAAGAAGGTAAATGCAAAAAGAAGAAATACTCCTATGATTTTGTGCAAGTCTCTGTATCCTGGTAACCGCGCTTGCTCTTCTTTAATCTTTTCTCTAGTTGATGAGATAAGGATTCCAGGTGCCATTAATATAGCATTTACTAGACCCCAAAAAACAAAAGTCCATGCAGCTCCATGCCATAAGCCGCTTATTAAAAAAACAATGAATACGTTTGAAAGTGTTCGCCATTTTCCATTACGGCTACCGCCTAAAGGAATAAATACGTAATCACGAAACCACGTACTCAGCGAGATATGCCACCTGTTCCACACCTCACCTATACTGCGAGAGAAAAAGGGATATCTAAAATTAGTCATTAAGTCAAAACCAAATAGCTTTGCCGTACCTATAGCGATATCTGAATAAGCGCTAAAATCACAATAAATTTGAATAGTGAATAATAAAATGCCTACGATTAGCGACATACTATTCATTTGCTGATAATTATCAAAAACTTGACCGACTATTACAGCACTGTTGTCGGCAATAACCATTTTTTTGAAAAAACCCCACAATATTTGCTGCATTCCAGCAACCGCTGTTTGATAAGAAAACTGTCTTTGACTACTGAACTGTGGTAGAAATCTCGAGGCTCTTTCAATAGGGCCAGCTACAAGCTGCGGGAAAAAACTTATGTAAGCACAAAAACTCAATAGATTTTTTTCAGGTTTAATATGCCCACGGTATATGTCAATGGCATAACCCATCGTCTGAAACGTGTAGAAGCTGATTCCTACTGGTAGGATGATGTTGATTGCACTAAATTTTGAAGATGCATAATTCAGGGAAAAGGCATCGTAAAAACTCTCTATGAAAAAATTAGCATATTTGAAATATGCCAAAAGTCCAAGATTGAAGAATAAACTTATCGCAAGTAAGAATTTTTTTCTTGAAATGTTATCTGTTTTGAAAATTGCAATACCCAATGAAAAATCAAGCAGAGTACTAAACATGATCAAGAATAAAAATTCTGGATTCCACCAACCATAGAATATATAACTAGCTGCAAGAAGTATGAGATTTTGATAATGAATACGGCTACCGCCGACACTCCAATAAGCAGCAAAACTTATTACCAAAAGCACTAGAAACTCTATCGAATTAAATAACATATCTTAGATCAACCGCCTTTTTTAATTTGATAAAGTCGATATAAAGTGAATAAAGGATAAGCTGCCAAAACTAGAAATGCTAGAACACTTAAAACAAAGTGCTGCGAGGTGAAGGTTTGCATTTCAAACATAAAGAAAGAGTAAATACTTATACCTATAACTAGGTACAAGCCTGCATTTGAAAAGCTAAAATAGTCAATACGCAAAGTCGAAGAAAGTCTATTAAAAACCACCAAAGTACCAGTAAGTAAAAGCACACCGTTTAACGGTATAATAAATTTAAGACCTTCTACTCCAAAGGAATAGATTAAATAATAAGTCAGTACTCCACACAATAGCTGACCAAAAGTCCAAGCAATATATAACTGAGAACTTACACCCATCGAGACACAATATTTACGATAAACCTGATTTATACCACTTATAGCTATAGCAAAAGAATTGAATCCTAAAAATATAAACGCAAGATTAAGGTCTGAATCTGAAAATTTTGATCCACCCCATATTATATCTAGCGTCCAATATCCGAATAGTACGATGTATAGAATCGTGAGTGTAGAGATACTTAAAATACTACGGAGACACTTTTCAAAAATCTTACTTACTGGCCGTCTATTAGCAATCTGGTCGCTAATATCTGTGAAGAATATTGTTATAAATGGTTGTACAACAAGGCCTTGAGCCTTTTTTGCAAGATTCTGAACATGTTTAAATACTGCATAAGTACCATCAGGCAGGAATGAAGTCCCAGCAGTTAATACAAAGATGTAACCTTGCGTTGAGACTGTATAAAGCAGTGTAGATTTTAAGGCATTAAGAAAATGTCTTGAGTCAAACGCATCCATCGCTTTGATGATTTGCGGTCTATAACCTAAATCAAACAAGTTTTTCAAGTAAAAAGCGGTTTGTAGGACTTTAGCTATGATTAGTGATAAAACAAGACTCCAAATACCCAGCAGCTCATAAAAAAGAAATAGTATTAAAATATTAAGACCACTATTTACCGCACTCAAAAATTCTGCCCTCCCGAATTTTCTTTCGCCATTGAGTACAACAACAAAAAAGTTACCCGCAATCTCCAAGACGATCAAAGGGACCAAGACCCTAAAAACATCTACCGCTGTTTCTCTATCCGCATCACTAAAACCTGGTATGAGCAACTCTATTATGTATGGGGCCAGTATGAATGCGATAACTATGAAAAATGCTCCAAAGAATAATATTTTAGTAAGCACGTAGTTCAATGCATCAAAATGAAGCTGTCCACTTAAAAGTTTGAGCTTGTGATAAACAGGAAGAAAAACTTCGGCCAATTGGCCAGTCTGTGTTAAAGAAGTTATTACATAAACTAAACTTTGAGCAGCAAAGAAAATTTCTATACTTCTACTTGATCCAAAATAATACACCTGTAGAATCGAATAGCCTATCCCCAAAAGAGCAGATAGAAACTTAAAAGAAAATAATCGTAGTATTATCTTCATTTTTTATCTAAAAACCCAATCATACACTTTTTCATAAGCATCCTTCAATACCGTACGCTCTAATTTGATATCGCTCTCTGTTTTTTCTAGTTCTTGTAAACGACTAATACAAGCATAATAATCTTCAACAGAAGCTTCAGGCTCAATTATAAGAGGTTTCTTATAAAAAAGTTGAGAGGCAAATGTCAGTTTTTGATGGACATTAATGGCAATAAAAGGAGCACCAACAATGCCTGCAACATATATACTGTGCATCCTACTGGAAATAACGGCGTGTGATTGCTCAAAAAAGCCTATAAAATCATTAATACCCATAGACTCTGGGTCCCATACTATCAACTTGTCGCTTTCTGGAACAAACCCATAAATATCTGCTTTTTCTTCTTGCAGGAACAACCATTTGACCTCGTGCCCATCTCCATTCAAGCGTTGAGACAACTCTCTTAAATTCACTAGATGTTTCTCGTATTTTTCTTCATGCTTATAGCTGCGTGGACAAAATATGAATGACTTCTTGTCCATTTGATTCTTACTGTCTAATGAAGCATGTTGTTCTAGCAGTAAACTTAAATCGTTGGTCAATAATGGGTCAACAGCTGCTATTTCTCGCACTAATTTGACCGACGTTCTATCTCGCACGCCCAGGATATCAAAATTATCAAGTATATCCCCATGAATCTTTTTTGCCCTATGCGAGTGATAAGGACCTACACCTATACCTAATCCCGCAAAACGAGTTCCAGACATTCTAGCAAAATTGAAGCGTAACTTATTGGACAACTTATTTTTTAAATACACCTTTAGACTAATTTCTTCCCTGTAGTCGAAGAATATACCACCGCCAATAAAAAACACCTTATCAAATTGCTTGTAAAAAAATAAAGGAATATTTCCAGAGTATCTATGTATGGTAGCAGCTGGTAAAAAGATGTCTAGATAAGCATCGCCCGATGAAGAAGTGCTAATAACATGCAAATCAACACCATCAAGTTTGAGCATTTGCTCATAAGCAATGTAAAGAAGCAGGTCATCCCCAAAATTCTTATGACCAATATATCCCGTAAGTAATAATTTCACCCTTGCCAGTATTCAAGTTAATTAGTAATCCATTTTTTTAGCTGATGGCTAAATGTCATTTCTCTTTTTGAAATTAGCTCTTGAAATTCATTCGGGTTAGGCCCTGGAAAATGTAGAGTACGATCTAGAGTCAGAACGTATTCTGATAGATGGTATGTTTTACAAAATTCGTCAAAACCTAAGTATTTTCCTTCATCCAAAACTAATTGTATTATAGGTTTATCCACAAGACTAGCCTCTAGAGCAAACGTTGTTCCAGCATTAATGACTGTATGAACAGTATTGAGAAGAGCATATCTAAACATATGATACTCTTCATCAAGCATATCAGATGCATTAGGACTACTGGAGTCTATCCCAACAATAACATTTGGGTGTTTTTCAAATATGGCGTAGTCTCCACTTGGAGCATTAGGCTTTGGTTTAATATATAATTGATAGGAACTATTAATTAAAATTTCTGCTAACTCTTCAATCAGCTTCATTTCACCTTCATGATTCAAACCAGCAGATGATGTTGTTGAAGGGTAAAGTACGATTTTCTTGTCTCTTAATTTGCTTAATTCACTACTATAAGCCTTGTTACTTATCGTACTAATTATCATATCAACATTCATGTCACTGTACTTATTGATATAATGAAACTTTAGAGGCTCAATCTTTCTAACTCTATCAATACTCTGCACTCTACGTGTTTCATTAGCTAGGTCCGTATTCCACGTGAGATTAAAACTAGGTTTTAAATAATACGGGAACTTCATAGGATGATCCCAGCTTTCCATAATACTGATATGCGGCAAAGTATCTGGTGATGGTATCAGGTGTGAATAATACACTTTGGTAAAACTGATCAATAAATCCAGGTGAAAGTGACTGTTGATATTTTTTGAACCAAATAATAATTTGTTACACCTGACAAATAGACGATTTACTTTTTCTCCAGATAACTTTAGAAAAAAAAGTTTCCTAACCAGGCTTTCCCATTTGCTATCTCTACCAACATGGTAATTCTTATAGACATATGAAAAATCAACAGGAACTAGCGCCAATTCAAAAAACTTTTTAAACAACACAGCAGGCTTATAAACAAAAGGTTCAATCGCTTGAACCTTTAAATTGCTTACATTAAACCTCAGTCTTATCTCCGCTACATTCTGCTTTTTGGTGAATAAAATTACTTTATTCTTTGGAGTGTATTTCTCAATCAAGGGTATCGCACTATATACCTGAAAATTGTGTTCACACCATATTCCTATCGTACGACTCATTGAACCAGCATATTTTCCGCCACTTTCCAATCCTTCATGGTATCAAGATTAACCTCTAATTCAAATTTGTTTTCTACGTAAGCTATACTTTGACCGAAGAGAGATTTCTGTTCTAAAATCACGCTTACCTTAGTTAAGTAAACAGAGCCATCACGGTAAAATGCCTCTGGTAACTCTTGCCTACGGGTTATTAAATGCTTATCACCCGTTGCAATTTTTAAATTCCCTTGTATGTTCCTTTCAAATGTCCAGTGTGGATTGAAGTGATCAGGAACTTTCCGTACACTTACGAGACTATCAGCGTTTGAGTTTTTAAACTGCTCAACAGCTTTTGAAACCTCTTTAAGATCTCTAAATGGTGTCGTGCACTGTAATAAACAAATAGCGTCATAGCTTTCTCTGGCAATCATCTCATTTTGAAGGAGGTCTACAAGAACGTCGATTGTGGGTGCTGTGTCATTCGCGAGCTCTTTCCTGCGCAAAAAAGGTACCTTTGCTCCATATTCGCTTGCGACAGCAGCTATTTCATCATCTTCTGTACTTACGATAATATCGTCGAATAATTGAGATTCGAGGGCTACATCGATGGAATATGCTATCAAAGGTTTACTACCTAACATTTTTATGTTCTTGCGTGGTATGCCCTTAGAACCACCTCTAGCTGGTATGACCGCGAGAATCTTCATTAATACACCAGCGTTTTATGAAACCTCAATGGTAGATCTGCTAGTAGATTTGCAATCTTCAAGCCGCTATTACCACCGCCATAAACATTAGAAGAGCCAGGTCTTTCCTGAACAGCGATTTTTTCAAGGGCAGATACAATTTCTTCTTTATTATAATCAGCGTCAATAACATTGTTACCACGTTCCCTGCGATTTTGTCGTGTACCAATATTTACCACAGGAACACCTAGAAAGGCGCATTCTCTTATCCCAACGCTGCTATTTCCAATAAGAGCGTTGCAATTATTTAGGAGTTTTAGAAAATCGTGTGGCTCCATATTTTTAAAGAAATGGAATCTTTGAGCAGGAAATTTCTCTCTAAAGGATCGAATACCTTTGGATGTCCCATCAGAACCAGCATCTACATTAGGCCAAAACCATAAAACTGGTTTTTCAGTCTCTTGCATAGCATAGAGCGTTTCTTCTATTTGCTTTCGCGAAAGCGCATACTCAGAAGATACTGGGTGCTGCATCACGACATAGTACCCGTTATCTAGATCTTGGATCTCTCCTACTCCACCATACTTGGCAAAAGGATCAAAGTCAAGTTTACCATCGTCCTTTACATCAATAGCAAGATCAATAGATGGACATCCTGTATTATGAACCATTGATGCTTCTTCTCCTAGTTTTATGACTCTTTCTCGTGCACCATCAGAAGCTACGAAGTGATAATCTGCAAGTTTTGTGATAGCGTGTCTAACTTTCTCATCGATATTTCCAGTCACCTCACCACCTTGTATATGTGCTAGTGGAATATTCATATAACTCGCAGCAATTGCCGTGGCCATGGTTTCATAACGGTCTGCTATGGTGACCACAACATCGGGCTGTAAGTTTTCGAAAACGGTTGAAAGTTCTAGAATACCTATCCCTGTAGTTTTTGCCGCCGCAGTTAAGTTTTGTCCTTCAAGGACATTGAATACTTTGGCAGTAATGGTAAATCCATCACTCTCAATATTCTTTATGGCATTACCATATCTATCCAACAAAGCAGAGGCTGCAACGACTAGTTGCAATTCTAGATTAGGATGGTCAACTATTGCCTGTAACGCTGTTTTAATACGACTGTAGGATGGTCTTGCCGTTACTACAACACAAATTTTTCTTTTCATAATCCTTTTACATGTTCTTGCTTGAGAAAGTCCCATTGCTTCAAGTTACTAGTAAGGGTTTTTCCCAATACTTGTTCAAAAGCATTAGCATTTATCCCTTGTTTAGCTGGTTTTTTTGCTTCCAGGTCTTCTAGTTTGATGACATCGCCTATCGACATGTCTTTGTTAACTGCAAGGGTTTTTTCAAAAATTTTTTTCACCTCTTTAAATCTAGAGAAGTCTTCCTTATAATCGACGGCACAGGCAAGATCGTGATGTATTTGCTTTACGCCGTTAACCATCTTCTTGATTTCCTCGATGGTAAGTGAAGCTTGCGCATCTGGACCAAACATGGTTTTATCAAAAACTGCATGAAACTCGAGCATTTCAGCACCCAACGATGTTGCAGCAAGACAGGCATAAATGTCACCACTATGGTCAGAAAAGCCTACTGGCAAACTATATCGCTTTTTTAATTCAGGAATTAAATGTAAACCCCATTCACCTGCTGGGCATGGATATGACGTTGTACATTGAAATAATGAAAGATCTACATTTGCCTTTTTAAGAAAATCTACGGTCTTGTCTAATTCTTCATAACTACTCATACCAGAGGACACGAGCATAGGTTTATTAGTTTGTGCAATTTTATCCAGCATCAATAGATTTGTAATCTCACCGCTACCTATCTTATATCGTTTAACACCTAGACGCTCCAGTAATTCTACCGCAGCTATACTGAAGGGTGATGACAAGAACTCTATACTTACGTCATCGCAATGCTTTTTAAGTCCTATCCACTGCTCCTCTGTAAATTGCATACGCTTCCAGTAATCATATCTAGTAGCATCCTCGTATGAAAAATTAACTCTAAAAGGCTCTGCATGAGAGCTTTCAGCCTCGGCGATATGAGTTTGAAATTTTATCGCGGTAATACCTGTATCTGCCAGCGCATCTATGTAAGAATGTGCAATGCCTAGGCTACCATCATGTGCCTGGGCAATTTCTGCTATTAAATCCATAATAGTCTATTGTTAAAATGCTTTAAAAATTTCATGGATATACACCTTTATTTCAAAGAGCTTAATTGTACTACTCTTACAGATTTACTGATGGATTTACTTTACGACACCTGCAAAATCAAGCACCACCTTGTCAGCATCTTTAGGTAAATCGTAAAATTCTTTATGTGCTACTAGGTAGACTATAATGTCCGCTTTCGCGAAAGCGGTATTATAATCAGTCAATTTAAACACCTTATGATCTTCAATATTAGGCTCAACGATATAGTATTCCTCATCGTTTGAATCTTGAAGAACTTTTTGTGCAATGTACTTAGCTGGAGACTCTCTAAGATCATCAATATTGGGTTTGAATGCAAGCCCCATTAAAGCAATTTTAGGTAATCTACCATGGTCTAGTCTAAATTGTAATTTAGCATTCTTTACCTGCTCTGCACACCAGAATGATTTGTAATTATTGATTTCTCTAGCCTTACCAATAATCTGTGATTCCATCGGGAAATCAGCAACTATAAAATACGGGTCGACGGCAATACAATGACCACCTACACCACAACCCGGTTGTAAGATATTGACTCGTGGATGCTTATTGGCAAGTTTGATTAGTTCCCAGACGTTGATATCAGCTTTGGCGCAGATCAACGATAGTTCATTAGCAAACGCTATTTGAACGTCTCTAGAGCTATTCTCAACAAGTTTACACATCTCTGCAGTGCGAGCGTTAGTAGCATGCAGTTCACCATTGACATGTTGTTTGTAAAATTGCAATGCCGCTTGTGTACTTTTCTCATTGACACCACCTATCACTCGATCGTTATTGACCAGCTCATGCATGACGTTACCAGGCAGCACACGCTCTGGACAATATGCTATATTTACTTTGCCCTCAAGCTCTGGTCGCTCATTGTAAATGAGTTCCATCATCTTCTCCGTTGTACCAATAGGTGATGTTGATTCTATAATATAAAGATCACCATCCTTAAGTAGAGGAATTATGCCACGTGTTGCTGCCTCGACAAAGGAAATGTCCGGTTCATTTTTATCCTTAAAGGGTGTAGGGACAACAATTAAGTAGGTATTTGCTTTTACTGCCTGAGTAGCTGCTTTCAAGTAACCGTCACTCACGGCCGCCGCAACTGCAGTACCTAGGTCTGGCTCAACAATATGAATCTCTCCTCTATTGATTATTTCAACAACCTCTGGATTGATATCGACCCCATGCACATAGACCTGGTTAGAGGCTATTAAGGCTGCTGTAGGCAGACCGATGTAACCCAAACCTATCATCACTACTTCTGGTTCTTTACTCACTCTTTATTTTTTTAATGAAATCAAAATTAAGAATTGTAGAATAGTTAATAGTGTTATTTGAAATAATACTTACTTTTCCCGGTTTTTAATTCATAAGCAATATGCTCAAAACCATCAAGGTTTACTATAAGGAACTTCTATCCCAAACTCTATTTCTATTATTGTTGTTTGTCGGGATTGATGCCCTGTATGCGGTCTTACACGTCGCGCATATGGCAGGATATGTATTTCTAGATGAATTCCTAGTTAATACTGAAAGAGGATATGCAGAGGTTTATCAGTACACAAAAGAATTTTTTTGTGCTTATCTGTTGCTATACGGTGCTATTCAATATAAGTCTATTCAACGTCTAGCTTGGGGCTTATTATTTTTATACTTTTTCTTTGATGACTCTGTGCAAATTCATGAAAATACAGACAAATGGTTTGGAGAATTTATAAACATCCCAGCGGTAGGTTCACTGCCTAAAGAAGGTGTATGGCAATTATTGACTGGATTTTTCCTATTGGGCGTTGCTAGTCTAATGATATGGCTATCTACCAAGTATAAGGAATCTAGGAGTTTTAAACCACAATCGATGGCCTTGATCCTATGCGTTCTAGGCTTGGGTGGTTTTGCGGTCGTGTTTGATGCTATTCATGCACTGTTCAAAGGTGATGGGCAACTTGATTCTCTACTAGCGCTTATTGAAGACGCAGGTGAGATGGCGTGCGTGTCATTGAGTTTATGGGTGATATTCACTGACATCATCGAGCAACGATTTGGAATAATTAAAAAAGCTCCCTGATATAGGAAGCTTTTTTAATTAGACATTCATAATGAACTTTGCAACTCGTTCACATGCTTTTCCGTCTCCATAGGGATTATGAAGTTCACTCATTCTATTAAATCTATCTTGATTATTTAATAAGTCTAAGGTTTCCGAGACTATTAACTCTTTATCTGTTCCTACCAGCACCACGGTTCCTGCATCGACAGCCTCTGGTCTCTCAGTGGTATCTCTCATTACCAGAACTGGTTTACCTAAACTTGGTGCTTCTTCTTGTACACCACCACTATCTGTGATGATTAGCTTTGATCGATTCATAAGCCATATAAAATCTTGATATGCTAGAGGATCGATAAGCAAAATGTTTTTTACATCACTTAAAATACGGTTTACAGGCTCTTGTACTTTTGGATTGAGATGAACGGGATAAATGATTTTATGATCAGGCTTGCTTACTGCTATTTCCTTAAGCGCCTCACAAATACGTTCAAAACCAGCTCCATGATTTTCCCTGCGATGTCCTGTCACTAGGATTACCTCTTCATCACCTATGAGTTTGTCAAGATTTACGACAATATCACTAGGGTTTTCCTCAATTTTTTTCACACTTTCTAAAAGTGCGTCAATAACAGTATTTCCTGTGACTAGAATGGTATCATCCTTAATTCCTTCCTTAAGCAGATTGTCACGTGAGGTTGTCGTAGGAGCAAAATGATAGTCAGCTATTCTACCTGTTACTTGACGATTTATTTCTTCTGGAAATGGCGACCACTTGTCATTGGTTCTCAAACCTGCTTCTATATGACAAACCTTTGATTGATTATAAAAAGAAGCAATACTAGTAGACATAGTTGTACTGGTATCACCATGAACACAGACAAAATCTGGATTAAAATCTTCTAGAACATCTTTGAGACCTAAAATAATCGCGGCTGTAAGACCATATAAATTTTGACCGGGTTTCATAAGGTCGAGGTCATAGTGTGGTTCAACTTCAAAAAAGTCCAATACTTGATCCAGCATTTCCCTATGCTGTGCAGTTACACAGACCCTTGTTTCAAATACATCAGGGTATTCTTCAAATTTTTTCACCAGCGGTGACATTTTTATTGCCTCAGGTCTCGTTCCAAAAACGACTAATATTTTTTTCAACATAAAGGGATTATCAAATTAGCATGATGTATTTTAGGGATTATGACAATTAATTTGTCAATGATCGTGCAAAACTAAGCTATTGTAGGTTAATACTCTACCTACATAATTGTGTTGACTGCTATCGCATGATTAAGTGACTATTCAGATCTTATAACTACGCTAAAATTATAAAGTGGCGTCAACTCTTGATTTTATAGACCCCTTAATATCGTATATTATGCACTCGTCTTTTTGGAAATTGGACAGCTTAAGTTCTTCAAATGAATCATGAGCGACGGCACCAACAATGGCATCATATTTATTTGTCGGTTTTGATTGACGCGAAATCAAGTTATATTCTGCCTTGACTATCTCTGGAACTGCCCATGGATCATAGATATCTACATTTGCGCCATATTGCTGTAATTCCTCTATCAGGTCAACAACTTTAGTATTGCGCACATCGGGACAATTCTCTTTAAAAGTGATGCCCAGCACCAGAATGCTAGATCCCTTTACATTGATATTACTTTGCAGCATGAGCTTAATAATTTCACTAGCCACATACTTACCCATTCCATCATTCATTCTTCTACCAGCAAGTATGATCTCTGGACTATAACCTAATTCTTGGGCTTTTTGAGCTAAGTAATAAGGATCCACTCCTATGCAGTGACCGCCCACAAGACCCGGCTTAAAGGGAAGAAAATTCCATTTTGTACCGGCGGCCTCAAGGACATCATGAGTATTGATATTCATTTTATTAAAAATCTTCGCCAGCTCGTTGACAAAAGCGATATTGATATCTCTTTGCGAGTTTTCAATGACTTTGGCCGCCTCCGCAACTTTTATCGTTGGAGCAAGATGCGTCCCTGCGGTAATGACGCTTTTGTATAGTTCATCTACCTTTGAGCCAATTTCTGGTGTACTTCCAGAAGTTACTTTGAGAATCTTTTCTACCGTATGTGTTTTATCGCCTGGATTGATACGCTCTGGAGAGTATCCTACATGAAAATCAGTATTAAAAGATAGACCACTATGCTTTTCTAGGATAGGAACGCACACCTCTTCGGTAGCTCCAGGAAATACGGTAGATTCATAAATAACTAAGTCTCCTTTTTTCAAGATAGAGCCGATAGTTCTACTAGCTTCTATCAAAGGTGTGAGAACGGGCCTGTTATTCTTATCTACGGGAGTAGGAACGGTTACAATGAAAACATCAGAGTCTAATATATCTTGAACATTGTAGGTGCAGTAAAGCCCGTGACCAGAATCTGGAGTGACCTTGAGCACCGATTGTAAGTCAGTATCTTCAATCTCAAGTGTGCTATCATGACCGGCAAAAAGTTCTTTTACTCTTGATTGATTGATATCAAACCCTACAACATCGTATTTAGTCGCAAAAAGTCTGGCTAACGGCAGCCCTACATATCCCAAACCAATAATTGCAATTTTATTCATTTTTAAATGCTTTTGTAATAGCTGTTCCTTCTTATTTTGTGCAGTAAGTTTTCTTCGACTGCTATGAATGGTGTCAAAAAAGCGAAATTCTACAAATTATCTTTGTACCATTTAACCGCCTCATCAATTCCTGACCTCAAATCAAATTGTGGATCGTAACCTAAATGCAAACGAGCCTTATCAATAGATGCTAGCGAGTGAGGAACATCACCTGATCTAGGTGCACCATAAATTACTGGAACATCATTTACATCAACATCATATCTGGATAATGAGCTTTTTAATAAGGACACTAATTGGTTGAGATCTGTCCTTTCACCATAGGCGATATTGTAAATTTCATTGACAGCTAGCGTATTTTGAGTAAGCATGGCCTTTTCATTTGCCTCAATCACATTATCAATATAGGTGAAATCTCGTGAGTAACTGCCATCGCCATTAATAACTGGTGATTGCTTATTCATCAATTGTTTTGTAAAAAGAGGTATAACCGCTGCATAGGCACCATTAGGATCTTGTCGACGGCCAAAAACATTAAAATACCTCAATCCTATCGTATTGAGACCGTAAGTCTTATTAAAAATATCAGCATATAGCTCATTCACGTATTTTGTGATTGCATATGGCGACAAAGGTTTTCCTATTTCATCCTCAACTTTTGGCAATGCTTTTGAATCTCCATAGGTTGATGAGCTAGCAGCATATACCATTTTCTTAACACCTGCTTCTCTACAAGCTACTAACATATTTAAAAAACCATTTACATTTACCGCGTTTGAGGTTATCGGGTCTTTTATAGATCTAGGCACACTTCCCAGGGCGGCTTGATGCAATACAAAAGAACAGTCTTTTACAGCATTGTGACACACATTTATATCTCGTATATCTCCTTCAACAAACTCAAAATTTTCGTAATCATTCAAGTGTTCTAAATTATGAAGGTGACCTGTTGATAGATTATCCAGTGCCTTGACATGGTAATCCTTTTTTACAAAATATTCTGATAGGTTACTACCTATAAAGCCGGCCGCTCCTGTAATAAGAATGGTAATCATAAAAAGACTGAGGTATTTTGCAGGAACATTAGAATATCTGAATTTTGAAAAAATACTGAAGGAACATCACAACTACATGCTATAACTTAATGTCTTTATCTGAAACCAGCACCTTAGATGCGTCCAATTGCCAATCTATATTCAATCTAGGGTCATCATACCTTAAACCACCTTCACTACCCTTGTTGTAGAAGTTATCGCATTTATAAGCAAATAAAGCCTCTTCTGATAATACGCTATAACCATGTGCAAATCCACGAGGAACGTATAACTGTTTTTTATTCTCGCCACTCAATTCTACTGCGACGTATTGCATATATGTCTTTGATTCTTTCCTCAAGTCTACCGCTACATCAAGAATGGTTCCCTTAATACAACGCACTAGTTTTGCTTGTGCATGCTTACCTTGTTGCAAATGCAATCCTCTTATAACCCCATAATTACTGTACGATTCATTATCCTGTACAAATGGTGTATCTATTCCTGTAAGCTCTTTAAATTTCGCGGCATTAAATGTTTCCATGAAATAACCACGCCCATCTTTAAAGACAGCAGGCTCAATAACAAAACAACCATCAATGGCAGTAGGAATTATTTTCATTAAAGATCTTTTAGATTAATACCATAACCGCTTTTAAGCAATGGTTGTACCAGTTTTTGCAACTGCTCCTTATCAATGAATCCCATTTCAAAGGCTGTCGCCTCTATGGATCCTATTTTCATTCCTTGCCTATTCTCAATAACTTCTACAAATTGGGATGCCTGCATAAGTGACTCAAAAGTACCCGTGTCTAACCACGCTGTTCCTTTATCTAGAATGCTTACCTGCAGCTTATTTAGTTCGAGATATTTTTTATTAACATCGGTAATTTCGAGCTCGCCGCGTGGACTAGGCGCCAATTCTTTTGCAATATCAAGCACCTGATTATCATAGAAGTATATACCTGGAACGGCATAAGATGATTTGGGGCTCTCTGGCTTCTCCTCAATACTGACCGCACGTCCATCATTATCAAAGTCTACCACGCCATAGCGTTGCGGGTCATGAACGTGATATGCATATATGATACCACCATCAGGCTGCGTATTGGATTGCAATAGCTGTGCTAATCCTGTACCGTAAAAAATATTGTCACCTAAAATAAGGGCTACATTATCATCACCAACAAATTCTCGTCCAATAATAAAAGCTTCAGCAAGTCCATTAGGTGCATCCTGGATCGCATATTGGAAATCGCAGCCGTAATTCTCACCGTTACCCAACAAGGATTTAAAGGCTTCTTGATCCTGTGGCGTCGTGATGATAAGTATTTCTCTTATCCCAGCCGACATAAGCGTACTGAGTGGATAATAAATCATTGGCTTGTCGTAAACTGGCAACAGCTGCTTGGACACCACTTTGGTTAACGGGTGCAGTCTAGTTCCTGATCCACCTGCGAGGATGATTCCTTTCATAGTGTTTGTTGTTTGTTACGCTTTCGCGAAAGCATAATACCATAAATACATTTAACCATTAGTTTTTTCCAGCCACTGTGGATTTTCCAGATACCAATCTATGGTCTGTTGCAATCCAACTTGAAAATCACGGCTAGGTTTCCAACCCAATTCTCGCTGAAGTTTACTGCTATCAATCGCATAGCGCAAATCGTGTCCAGGTCGATCCTTTACATATGTGATCAACTTACGTGAGCTGCCAATAGGCCTATCCAGTTTTTGATCCATTTGATCACAAAGCAATTGTACAAGATCGATATTCTTCCATTCATTATGCCCGCCTACATTATAGGTCTCGCCATTCTTGCCTTCATGAAAAATTAAATCAATAGCAGTAGCGTGATCCTCTACATATAACCAGTCGCGTGTATAATTACCATCACCGTAAACTGGTAATGGTTTATTATTTAGGATGCGATTTATAAATAGCGGAATCAGCTTTTCTGGGTAGTGATTAGGCCCATAATTGTTGGAGCAATTTGAAATAACGTGAGATATATTATAAGTCTCTCCATATGCTCTTACAAAATGATCGCTACTGGCTTTAGAGGCGCTGTAAGGCGAGTTGGGGTCATACGGTGTGTTCTCTGTAAACAATCCAGTCGCGCCCAGCGATCCATAGACCTCATCAGTGCTTACATGGTAGAAGGTATGCGCTTCTCTTGGTGACCATTTTTTACGTGCTGCTTCTAATAAATTGACTGTACCCATAACATTGGTGCGCACGAACTGCAATGGATCTTCAATTGAGCGATCTACGTGACTTTCCGCCGCTAGATGAATAACGTCTGTAATTCCATGCTTGTCAAAAAGCTGTCGCAATAAATCCAGATCTGTAATATCACCGTGTATAAATGTATAGTTAGGCTTATTTGAAATATCCTCGACATTCTCGAGATTACCTGCATAGGTAAGCGCATCAAGATTGAAAATATGATAATCAGGATACTTGATGACAAATAGGCGCACTACATGCGAGCCTATGAATCCAGCACCACCAGTAATGAGAATATGCTTTTTATTGTCCATAACAATGCTTGATCAACCTTTTCCTATAGCAAAAGCATTCATTCCTATCTCCTCAAGCTGCTGAATATCTAAGATACCACGACCGTCAAAAACAAATGATGGCTTGAGCATTTGCTCATGGATTTGCTTCCAATCATATTCCCTGAACTCATCCCATTCAGTCATTACAGCGACCGCATGAGCATCCTTGAAAATGTCTTCGGTAGTTTGCGCTACATTTACAAGTCTCTGATTTTCTTCTTCTGACCTTGTGTTTAGATAATCAAGGTCTGCATAGATTTGTTGTGAGGTAACCTTAGGGTCGTATACAACGACTTGAGCCTGCTCGCTCAATAGATAATCTGCCACATAAATAGCCGCAGACTCTCTAGTATCGTTGGTATCTTTTTTGAATGCCCATCCTAATAAAACAATTTTCTTACCATTAACTGTATTATATAAGGACTGGATAATCTTTTCTGCAAATCTTCTTTTCTGGTAATCATTCATTTTAATTACCTGATGCCAATATTCTGCCACCTCATCTAGTCCATAGGTTTTACTTAAATAAACGAGGTTCAAAATATCTTTTTGAAAGCAGGATCCTCCAAAGCCTACACTAGACTTCAAAAACTTAGGTCCTATTCGGGAATCTTGTCCTATGGCTCGGGCTACCTCATCAACATCAGCCTCAGTCGCCTCACAAAGCGCGCTCAAACTATTAATACTTGATACACGCTGCGCTAGAAATGCGTTTGCTGTAAGCTTAGAAAGCTCTGACGACCACACATTTGTAGTAAGAATACGATCACTAGGTACCCAATGTGCATATACATCATGTAATGCTTGAATCGCTGCAGCACCTTCTGGAGTGCGTTCACCACCTATTAAGACGCGATCTGGGTTTAGTAGATCTTGTACAGCTGTTCCTTCTGCTAAAAACTCTGGATTTGAAAGTACTTGAAAGTTGACGTCGCTACCTGTGCTTGATAGAATATCCTGTAATGCTTCAGCTGTCCTTACGGGCAAGGTAGACTTTTCAACAATTATTTTATCGTTAGTAGCTACCCTTGCAATCTGACGTGCGCAAAGTTCTATGTACTTTAGGTCTGCGGCCATTCCTTTACCTACACCATAGGTCTTAGTAGGTGTATTGACAGAAATAAAAATCATGTCTGATTCATCAATGGCTTCATCCACATTAGTGCTAAAAAATAGGTTGCGACCTCTTGCTTCTTTAACTATATCTGAAAGGCCAGGCTCATATATAGGTAAGTTATCCAGATCATCATCATTCCATGCCGCGATACGATCTGCATTTAGATCAACAACATGCACTTTGATTCCAGGACATTTCGCCGCTATGACTGACATGGTAGGGCCACCCACATAACCAGCACCAATACAACATATATTTTTAATGGAGTTCTTCAATTTGATAGCAATTACTTAATTATTTATTATGCAAATCTAGTGTAAATGACTGACACTTGTATTCGTGAACGCCCGTGGTAGATGCCTGTAAAACATATAGTATTTAGGATTTGCACCCATTTCAAACTTAAATTATCGTTAAACAATTGAAATAAAAGGCTGTAAAATTTTTTGTAGTCACGATAATTATATATTTGCCCTCTGAAAGCTTAAAACTTTATCATGAAAAAAATTTTATTATCAGCGTTCTTGCTAGCAAGTGTGACTGCATTTGCACAAGACACTATGAACGATGACAACGATCAAAGAGATCGTGAAGAGATTCCTTACAATCAGTGGTCTTTAGACTTCGGAATTGGAGCACATCACCCACACAACCTTACCGCTCCAGGATTTTTTGTAAACAACCCATCTTTCTTCTCAGGAGATTTAGGTGTTCGTTATATGATTAACGACAAATTCGGTATCAATTTAGATTTAGGTTTAAATTACTTTGAAAATGCTGATAAAGAAGAAGATCAAAGTGGTGAATTTCAAACTAACGCTTACCGTGCTGGTCTTGAAGGTGTAGTAAATGTTGGTACAATCCTAGGCTTTAGAGAGTGGACTGATACTTTTAATGTATTGGGTCATGGTGGTATCGGTATGACAGCAATAAGATTTGATGAGGATATTAACGATGAAACTGACTGGACTGGTCATTTTATTGTAGGTATAACTCCACAAATTAAACTATCTGATAATTTTGCCTTGAACCTAGACGCAAGCATAGTTGGATATCTGTCAACTGACGCATCTCTCGATGGTACTCGTGAACAAGCCCGTACTGATTTTGATGGTTTTGTATCTAACTATACAATCGGTTTAAATTGGTACCTAGGAAATAAAGAAGTTCATGCAGACTGGTATAATGGATCAGAAAGCGCGCGCATCAGCGAACTTGAAGAAAGAGTAGCTACTCTAGAAACTAACAATGCGGATGATGATCAAGATGGTGTACCTAATTACCTAGACCGTGACAACACTACTGAAAGTGGTGTACGGGTAGACAATAAAGGTCGTGCTCTTGACGTAAACAAGAACGGTATTCCTGATGATATGGAAAGCGCTCTTGACAGCCGTTATGCTAAAAAAGGTGCTATTGCTTCTGGCGCTAATGGAGTAGATGGTGATGGCTTGATCAAGCAATTGATCAACGATGGTTATGTGAATGTTTACTTTGAGTTTAACAGCACAAAGCCAACCCAATACTCTCTATCTTCTATCAATTTCCTAGCAACGTACTTGAGAGACAATCCTGAAGTTTCTGCTACGCTAACAGGTTATGCTGATGAGATTGGTTCTGAGGATTACAACAAAAACTTATCTGAGCGTAGAGCTAAGATGGTTAACGATATCCTAGTAGCAACTGGTGTTGATGCAAGTCGTTTATCTTACAATGGTGAAGGCGAAGATGATAGCGTAGAGAAATCAAGCTCACAAGCTAGACAACTGGTACGCAGAGTGAAGTTCCAAGTGAATTAATTCACATCAACAAATAATTTTAAAGGGTCGCGATAGCGACCCTTTTTTTATGCTCCAGATTTAAATCCTTACACTCAATTGAAAATTATTTACGGCTTAAAATGCAAGTTCTATTTGAGTTTGTAGAACTCTAAAAGTCTAATGACGAGTAGGAAATATTAGTATTGAATGTACACGCTTCCGCGAAAGCTATATAAACAAAAACATACTAACAACATCCATTGATTACTGTAATCTACCTTGAGCTGCTATACTGCCAGAACCTAAATAGTAGTCTCATTGCAAACAAGAAAGAGATATATTATTTAAGATTGAATATTTATAGCAATAGCTGTTGTTTATGATACCTAACGCTTGATAAGAACGTACAGCTGCTAGAAAATGTCAAAATATGATAATATTCCTTAAAAGAAAGATCACTACCAATAAACACTTCACTTGTTGAATTATTCTTGAAGTGTCAACCTCTCTTGAATCATAGTCAACACGACGAAAAAAGATATTTATAAGAGCTCTTTGCTTATCAATCTATGCTATTCAATTGCTTTAAGCAACCAGTCACGATATTCAACAGCATCTGGCGTGTAGCCAATAGGATCTGTGAGATTACCACCATTAGAATCTACAATTACATAAAACGGCTGTGCGTTCACCTGATATTTTTCTATCTGCAAATCGCTCCATCTATTTCCAACGGTTCTGATCTTCTTACCTGTTGTTTGTGATTCGTATTGATCTTCTTTAGCCAGTTTTTTTTGCTCATCAACATAAAGTGAAATTAATACTACCTCGTTTTTGAGTATTTGAAGAACTTCATCATTTGACCACACGCGCTCTTCCATCTTGCGGCAATTCACACACGCCCAGCCGGTGAAATCAATCAAGGCAGGTTTACTGACTTTTGATGCATAAGCCAGACCTGCTTCATAATCATCAAAGGCTATTAAGTTGTGAACTGTAAAATGGGCTCCTTCAGGTAATTCAATTTCTGCAGTATTTGATGACACGCCTAGTCCATACGGCGATTCACTATAAGTCATCGGTGGTGGGAAACCACTGATGAGTTTTAAAGGTGCACCCCATAATCCTGGAATTAGATATAAAGTAAAGCACAGAGCCAGTATTCCTAATAACAGTCTACCTACTGATATGAAACTGTCTTTATCGTCGTGCGGCAACCTGATCTTACCCAAAAGATAAAATGCCATCACTCCAAAAATCGCAATCCAGATGGCGATAAAGACTTCGCGCTCTAACAAACCAGCCTGCCATACTAAATCTGCATTAGAAAGAAATTTAAATGCAAAAGCCAATTCTAAAAACCCTAGAAACACTTTGACCGTGTTGAGCCAGCCTCCAGACTTAGGTAGCTTATTCAAGTAACTCGGGAAAATGGCAAAAAACGCAAATGGTATTCCCAACCCGATACCAAATCCAGCCAGACCAACACTCAAAGCTGTCGCGCCACCATCAGAAGTCAAAACGCTTCCTAAAACCGCACCAATCACAGGTCCAGTGCATGAAAATGACACCAGCACCAGCGTCAACGCCATAAAGAATACACCTATAACACCACCAATATTAGAAGCTCCATCAACTTTGTTGACCCACGAATTAGGAACCGTAATTTCAAAAGCTCCAAAAAAGCTTATGGCAAAAACCACAAAAATCAAGAAGAAGAAAATATTTACATAAGGGTTAGTGCTAAACTCATTAAAAACATCGGGCGAGACTGATTCAAATAAATGGAATGGTAAACTACAGGCAACATAAATCAATAGGATAAATACACCGTACATCAATCCAGACAACTTGCCTTTACTACTATTCTCAGACTGTTTAGTAAAGAATGAAACAGTCATCGGTATCATGGGATACACACATGGTGTGAGTAGAGCGCCAAACCCAGCTAGCAAACACAGAATAAAAATGGTCGCTAGACCGTCATCATCTTTAATATCAGTTTGAGAAACATTTGAGGTATCCTCGTCTTGCTCTTTCTTGCTAATAGTTTCCTCAAGGGTTGGAATCTGGGCAATGGTCGGTGAAAGATCGTTATCATAATACGTATCAATGATGAGACTTGCATCTTCACCAACTACGACATTTGGTTTCAACTTGAAAATCAGAACCTCTGGTGAGGCTGGCAGGCATCGCTCATCATCACATACCATAAATTCAACCTCGGCAATGATATAATCTAGCTGTTCATTTATAAGTTCGATATTTTGAGTAAAAACAGCTTTGTTATCAAATTGATAAACATCTGCACCCCAAATGTCTGAGTACTCCGCATAGGTGCCACTCTCATTCGTTGGCCCGACTAGGCTGTAGTTATCAGGCTGATCATAATATTTAAACTGTGTAGGTATGGGACTTGGGAACGCATCAACAGGAATTTGAGAGTACATGTGCCATCCATCTTCCAGTATGGCTGTGCTCTTTAAAGAATATTCCTTATCGCTAATTTTCTCAACCGTAGTCGTCCATTCTGTAGGATCACTTAATTGAGCGCCAGCATAGCTAGATATCAATAAAAAAACTAATGCTGTTACCAGTCTAATCATTCAATGAAATTTTGAGTATTCGTCGTGTCCTATCGGTAATGGAACCGTGCATAGCAGACCTCAAACCTACTAGCCATAAAATTGTATCGCCTTGTTTGAGAACCATGCTTCTGCGTTTGTCCACCTGCGAGACTTTAATATCGATAAGTAAGTCACTTATCAATTTTGAACCTTTCATACCATAGGGTTTCATGCGATCACCTTGCTCCCAAATTTTTAAAGTTAATGGAAATTCTAGCTGATCCAGATCAAGAAGTAATTGATTTTTATCCAGACCATTATCAAGTAAATCTGTTGCCAATTCTTTACCCAATTCCTCGATCTCCATTGTACCGTGTGATGTCGCGATAACTGTGTCGTTCTCATTAATGGTATAAACTGCATTCACCGCATTATCAACTGCTGATAGTATTAAATGTTCCCGATCCTTGAGTAGCTCGTGAGTTTCGCTAATCAATCGTTTACCACTTTGCGCGTCTAGTAATTCAAGTAAAGCCTCGCTATCATTAAATCCATACCTATTCAATAGGTGATAGAGCAATTCACCAGCTTGTTCATGAAGCTTTATTGCCTCAATATCTAATAATAATTCAGCGTTTTTTTGGGTAGTTACGCTTTCGCGAAAGCGTAACACGGCACCTTCCACAATACTCATCGCAGCATCTAGATAGAACAAGCTTTTTGCAAAGTTGCCTCTCAATTGCGGCAAAGCCTGATGTAATGCTGGCAACACCTCATTGCGCAGACTGTTGCGCATGTACTTGTTGGATCGATTGCTTGAATCTTCTCGACATTTAATAGCATTAGCCTTTGCGTACTCCTGAATTTGTTGTCTACTGAAAGTCAATAGCGGTCTGTAAACGAGATCAGTCACGGCAGGAATTCCTGTGAGGCCTTTCAAGCCAGTTCCGCGATTAAGGTTTATGAGAAACGTCTCTAATTGATCATCCAGATGATGAGCGGTGACCACCTTATCATAATTATGCTGCTTGCAAATTTCTTGAAACCATTCATATCTCAAATCGCGAGCGGCCATTTGGGTCGATATACCACGCTGGCTGGCTATTTTTAAAGTATCAAAGTCAGTTTTATGAAATTTGACACCTAGCTGATGAGCTAGATTCTCGACAAACCATGCATCATTATCGCTCTCATCACCACGCAACTTAAAATTGCAATGTGCCACGGCAAAATCTACGTTGATTCTCTTGAGCAAATGAGCCAATACCACACTATCCAGTCCACCACTTACAGCAAGCAAGATCTTTTGCTTTAAAAGCTTTGGAAAGTGTTGATCAATATGTAATGAAAAGTCTTCTACCATCATTCAAAACTAATCAATCTCAACACCTTGTGATTTAAGTACCTGGATCAATGCATTAGCCTTTAAAAAGCACTCGTTATATTCTTTTTCTGGAATGGCTTCTATGGTGATCGCGCTGCCCACGCTAATGGTTGCTATTTTTTCTTGAGCATTATAAAGTATGGTACGTATCACGACATTGAAATCAAAATCTGCATCGGGTGTAAAGTAGCCCACCGCGCCGCTGTAAACGCCACGTTTAAAACTTTCCTGCTCTTCAACAATTTTCATCGCGCTGATCTTAGGCGCACCAGTCATGCTTCCCATGGGAAATGTGGCCTTAATCGCATCGATAGCATTATGTTGTGGTTTCAGTCTCGCTTGAACAGTACTTATCATATGATGCACTTGTTCAAAGGTGTGAATGCCATATAGCTCACTTACCTCAACACTGCCTCTTGTGGCAACTCTTGATAAATCGTTACGCACTAGATCAACAATCATCACATTTTCAGACCGCTCTTTCTGGTTTTGAAGCAATTGGTTCTTTAGTTTCTCGTCCTCGGCCGTATCGGCTGATCTTGCCGCGGTTCCTTTAATAGGTTGAGACACGAGTAGATTTCCTTCTTTTTTCAAGTAGCGTTCTGGGCTGGCGCTAATGATGTAATGCTCTTCAAATCTTGCGTAAGCCGCAAATGGTGGTTTACTACTTTTATTCAGTTCCTGATAAGCCTGAATGGAATCGAGTACTACATCTTGAGCTACAAACTGAGTGCACAAATTAGCCTCATAGATATCACCTCGCTGGATGTGTTCTAGAAATTGGTAAGCCTTAGCGAGGTATTCTTCTTTTGTATCAATGGGAACCAACCTGCCTTGAGTCCTAGTACTCTTCTCTTCATTAAGATTACTAGACGATATATCGCTCAGCAGATTTGCATGATCTGATCTCTCATCATTAAACGAGTGAAAAATGATGGATTGACCATTTAGTTCAATGACCAATTCTGGAATAAAGAATTGCAAATCTGGAAATTTGAGGACATCAATATTGTTACTATGCAATGGCTCCAGCTCGTTCTTGAGGTCATAACCTAAGTACCCAAACATCCAATCTTCATGTGAGGCTTGAAAGGATTCTGCTTTCGCGAAAGCGGAACCAACATCACACCTTAAAACATCTATCGCGCCGATGGCCACAAGACAATTATAGCTGGACTTGAAAGCATGGTTACTATCCAGCAACATGAAGTATTCCTGAGAGGAATAAAATGACAGCAATTGCTGCTTGAATTGAGCAGTCTCTGGCAATTCAAATGTATGTGAGTAACGCTGATTGTGCACGCTGCAAAGGTACTCGCGATTGATGAGATTATAAGAGTCTCAAATGGAAAACCCGATGCAGCAAGTCAGCAATATCGGGCTATGAGTTCAGTTGATTTTTTATGCTTTTAGAAACGATATTGTAGGGATCCTCGAATAAAGAACGGTGTTCCTGGCGTGAAGTGAATTTCTTCTACAGATTCGGCTTCGGTGCTTAGTCGTGATTCTGTGGCAAATTGGGTCTCGTTCCATTCAATATCAAATAGATTTTGAACAGCGACGCCCAATCTCAAGTTATTGGTGAGGTCATAATTTACATTGAGGTCTGAGACGAAATAACCTTCGGCAACGATGCTGTTGTCTTCATTTGCAGCACGGTCTGCGATATATCTGTATCTAAATCCTGCATTAAAGCCTTTATAATCGCGCAGACTCAAACCACCAGTCGCAGTCCATTCTGGAGCAAGCGGTATGAAATCCTCGCCGTCTGGCTCATTGATCGCTCTTGCGTGTGCATAGTTTAAATTGCTATCAAGAAATAGATGATCTGTCATTTGATAACGCACACCTAGATCGAATCCATAACGTTGTGTCTCGCCGCTAGGCTCAACAATACCAGCATCACCTACATAAACAAATTCTTGTTCTAGGAACAAATACCACAAAGCGGTATTCACGATGAGCCGATCTACTGGTTTCCACACGGCACCTAGATCTGAACCATAGGAAAGTGGCAGTATATCATCTGCAGTTTGTTGCAAGACCACTCTGGTATCGTTGCTATGAAATCCTATACCATTTTTAAAATAAAGCTGTAAATCGTCGCTCACTTTGTAATTAAAATTAAGCTTGGGCAACAGGGCGCTCTCACTTTGATCTTGAGTGTCATACTGAGCGGTCAATGCGTCCTTATATGTGAATTTGAAACGCTCAAAACGTAATCCAGCATCAATTAAAAAATCATTGAGATACCAGGTAGCACCGATAAAGGCAGATGTATTAGTCTCATTGATATCACCCAACTGTATATTCTCTAGCGTTGACCTGCGATTGAGTGTTCTAGAAAGCTCACTACCTTCTGTGCGATCGTTTCTTAACCGCACGCCTGCTGTGAGATCAAGCTGGTGATCCGATAAATTTGTAGTATACGTATATGCTGCATCAACGCCTGCTAGATCTCTTGACTCTTGTTGTCTTATCTGATCACCATTAATAGGATCTTCTAGGAAAAATGTGAAGTTTGAAAAGAGCAAAAAGTTATAGCGCGAATAGTAAGCATGTGTACTGAGTTTCTCGTTATCGCTAAGTGACGTCTCATAATTCAAATTGACATCAGTGCGTGATGTCTCACCACCTTCTGTATCATCGATAGCGCCAAATCGTCCTATCAGACCACGATCTACGGCTCGTTGTGGTATCTGGCCGCTGGCGTCCCATTCACTATCAAATCGGGAAACACTTACCGACAATTCATCTCCATTGTCAGCAATGTGATTGAGTTTACCGAATAAATTAATGCGATCAAAATTTTGCGGACTATCAAATGGCCCATCAAAGGTCAAATACTCTGTCGCGAGATAGGCGCTGGTATTTTGATTGTCCAACACTTGGACTAAGCCTACAAATCTCTGGTAGTTAAAATCGCCAATCTCTGCACTGATGATATTTTCTCGCACAAAGTCCTTAGTACGAAAATCTACATGGCCAGCCGTCGCAAAATTACCTACTGACTTGTCATAGCTACCTTTACCGTAAGAAATATTCTCGATGGTTTCTGGAATAACGAAGTGCAAATCTGCGTAACCTTGACCGTGAGCGTGCGAGACCATGTTTGCTGGCATTCCATCTACACTTATCGCTACATCAGTACCATGATCAATGTCAAAACCTCTCAAGAACAACTGTTCTGCCTTACCGCCACCAGCGTGTTGACCTATGAATAGTCCAGGAACGGCTCGCAGTACTTCTTGCGAAGATGTTACGGGATTGATCTCAAGATCGGCTTCTGTAATCGTATTCAATATATCGACCTCGTTGGTAATATTCACCGCGTCAAGATCTACTGATGATCTTGACAAGACAATTTGTAGCACTTCAGATTCATCGGTCACCGCTTTCGCGAAAGCGGAATAACCCAATCTCGTAAACATCAATTCATCACCTTCTTCTACATCATCAATTTTGAAAAAACCCTTGTTGTTAGTATGTGTGTGCGAACCTGATGGCTCATGATACACGTAAACATCCTTAATAGGTCTCCCATTCTCGTCCATTACATAACCAGTAATAGTGTGGGCTAAAGCTAATTGAGTAAAGAATAGAAAAGCGAAAAACAAAAAAGCAGATTTCTTTTTCAATAGGTAGGTTGGTGACTGCATTAGATAATAATTGTTAGGTCAAAGTACGTTCCTAAAAAGGTTGTGGTTTGAATTCTATGGTTAAGAAACGATTAAATGACGCACATAAAAAAACAGCCAGTCTCTCGACTGGCTGAGTAAAATATTTCAAAAAAGTCTATACGTGTAAGGCTCGATCTTCAGTTGCCGCGAGTGCAGCTTCCTTGACAGCCTCGGCATAGGTTGGGTGTGCGTGTGACATGCGTGCGATATCCTCTGCGCTGGCCCTATATTCCATGGCGGTAACAGCCTCGGTAATTAAGTCTGCGACGCGTGCTCCTATCATATGAACTCCTAGGACTTCATCGGTAGTTTTATCAGCAAGGATTTTAACCAATCCATCTGTATCTCCTGATGCTCTTGATCTACCTAGCGCTCGCATAGGGAAAGAACCTGCCTTGTACTCTACTCCAGCTTCTTTGAGTTCTTCCTCGGTTTTACCTACGCTGGCAACTTCTGGCCAGGTGTAAATGACATTAGGAATCAAGTTGTAGTTTATGTGTGGTTTTTGACCAGCAATGGTCTCTGCCACAAATACGCCTTCTTCTTCTGCCTTGTGTGCTAACATGATACCACGCACCACATCACCTATGGCATAGATATTCTTTACATTGGTTTGTAAATGGTCATTTACCTCAACCTGACCTTTTTCATTGACTTTAATTCCTGCAGCGGTTGCGTTCAATTTGTCAGTATATGGTCTACGACCTACTGATACGAGTACGTAATCACCTTTGAACTCTACTTCTTCGCCTTTCTTATTCTTGGCAGTAACGGTAACTTCATCGCCGTTGCGCTCCACCTTGTTGACAGCGTGCGACAAGTGGAACTTGACACCTTGCTTTTTCATGACTTTCATCAACTCCTTAGACAATGCCTTGTCCATCGCTGGTGTGATGCGATCCATGTATTCAATGACAGTAACCTCTGCACCTAATCTTCTATAAACCTGACCTAGCTCTAGTCCTATCACGCCACCACCTATCACGATCATGTGATTAGGAATTTCCTTGAGTGTCAAAGCCTCGGTAGAAGTAATGACTCTTTCTTTATCTAGTTCAATAAACGGCAGATTTGCTGGCTTTGAACCTGTAGCGATGATGGTATGTTTAGCTTCTATTGTTTGTGATTTCTCACCATCAATTTTGATGTGTGTCGCATCCTCAAAAGATCCCATACCTGTAAACACGTCGATCTCATTTTTCTTCATGAGGTAAGCTACGCCATCACAAGTCTGGCTCACAACGCTCGCCTTACGGGCGATCATCTTTTCAAAATTGATCTTGATATCGCCTGGAATCTCGATACCATGCTCTTCAAAATGCTTTACCGCATCCTCATAATGGTGTGATGAATCCAGCAATGCTTTTGACGGGATACAGCCTACATTGAGACAGGTACCACCTAGTGTATCGTATTTTTCAATAATGGCCGTTTTCATGCCTAATTGTGCACAGCGTATGGCGGCTACATAGCCACCTGGTCCAGAACCTATTACTGCAACATCATATGTGCTCATAAATCAATTTTATGTTCTTGTTAATTCAGCTAGCAAAGATACAAAATGGTCAAGCGACTGGATAGAATCAGTCTGTAATTTCACTCACGGCTTGTGCTGTTGTCTCCTTCTTATAGGGACGTATGATCAATCGCGCCGCACGATCAAAGTTGAAGTAGTTGTAGATCCAGTTGAGGAATACGACAATACGATTGCGCACGCCTACTAGAAAGTACAAGTGAACGCCTAACCAGGCAAACCAGGCCCAGAAACCGCCTAGTGTGAACCCTTTTATATCTGCGACTGCACGATTGCGTCCTACGGTTGCCATACTGCCCTTATCAAAATAAGAGAATGGTTTTGGTTCTTTGCCTTTAGAAATTCTTGCAAAATTTGAAGCAACATTTTGTGCTTGCTGTATCGCTGGTTGTGCGACTTGTGGATGGCCGTCTGGATAATCATCAGTCTTCATGAGAGCTATGTCGCCTACCGCATACACGTTGTCTGTACCTTTTACTTTATTAAATAAATCTACCAGCAATCTGCCGCCTTTTTCTGATAATTGATCATCACTGAAACCGTCTGGCGCATTGCCAGTAACACCTGCGCTCCATATAAATGTTGCCGTATCAATCTCTTTACCGCTTTTGGTACTAACCACATCATCTTCATAATCGATGACCATTTCGTCCAGCATGACAGTGACGCCCAATTCCTTGAGGTATTTTTCTGCCTTTTTTGAGGCTTTCTCGCTCATGCTTGACAGCACTCGATCTGATCCATCGAGCAAAATGATTTCCATCCAGTCTGGATTGAGATCTGGATAATCACTGCTTAATATCCCTTTTTTGAACTCTGCAAAGGCGCCCGAAAGTTCTACTCCAGTAGGACCAGCGCCGCTCATGACGATGCGCATCAATTTGCGCTGCTCTTTCTCATTATCTGTTATCGTAGCTTTCTCAAGATTTTGCAACATGAGACTACGTATGTCCAACGACTCTGGTACTGATTTCATGGAAAGCGCATTGCGCTCGATCTTTTCATTGCCAAAAAAATTGGTTTTGGTACCTGTTGCCAGTATCAAATGATCGTAGTGAATCGCGCCTATGCTCGTACTTATGGTGTTTGACTTTTGATCCACGGCTTCAACTTCTGCCATTCGGAAGATGTAATGATCATTCTCGTCTGGCACACTGCGCAACGGGAAAGCGATGGAATCTGGCTCCAAACCACTGGTCGCCACCTGATACAACAGTGGTTGAAAAGTGTGATAATTGTGCCTATCTATAAGTACTACTTGATATTTGTGTTGTGTTAGCTTTCGCGAAAGCGTAACACCACCAAAACCACCACCTACTATTACAATCCTGGGATAATCACTGGCTGGTATGTGCATGCTGGCTTTTTTTATAAAATTACTGTACGGTCGTTGATAGAGACTAGTGGTTAACAATCTTTTCTTAACCTTGTAACAATTGAAAGTCAAGTAATACTAACCAGTAACCAAACCAACCAAGTGAGTACAACTCTTGAAAAAGAATTTGTTGAACAGCTAGAGACTAATCAAAATATCGTCCACAAGATTTGTAGGCTTTATACGGATAATCAGGATGCCCATAACGACCTGTTTCAAGAGGTAACGATCCAGTTGTGGAGAGCCTACCCAAAATTTAGGGGTGATTCAAAGTTCTCTACATGGATGTATCGTGTTGCCCTGAATACGGCCATCACGCTGTATCGCAAGTCAAAGCGTCGTGTAAACACGCAGCGCTTTGACACAGTCGAATTCAAGATTGAAGACACGACTGAAGATGATGAAACCATGGAGCAATTGACCTTGTTATACGGCGCCGTCAAACAATTAAATGATATAGAAAAAGCTCTGGTTTTTCTATATCTGGAAGATAAAAATTACCGTGATATTGCGGAAACCCTAGGAATAAGTGAGGTCAATGCACGAGTGAAGATGAACAGGATCAAGACCAAGCTAACTAAAATCATAAATCCATAAAACCCATGGATCAATTAGATATACTTAAATCAAAATGGCAGGCGCAGTCCACTGACTATCCTACCTACTCAAGAGAGCAGTTGACGCCCTTGCTGGCAAGCAAATCCAGCAGTATCGTCAAGTGGCTTTTTTATATTGCCATTGGGGAATTTATATTTTTCGTTTTATTGAACATCTTGCTTTCTGATAGCGAGTCTACCGAGATGAGCATTAGTATCATGGGCGAATTCTTGTTTTATGGCTCCTATGTACTACATTATGTAGCTATTGGAATATTTATTTATTTATTCTGGAAAAATTATAAGAATATCTCAGCGAGCCAACCCACGCGCAGTCTCATGAAGAACATTTTGAAGACTAGAAAAACCATGAAATGGTATATCTGGTACAATTTGATTTACATCATGCTGTTTGGTGTTATTGCTACTTTATTGATTGTAACAAATGACCTTGAGTTTGCAAAATTGATGAATCAACCGAATTTTGCTGAACACAAACAAACATTAGTTATAGGATATATAGTTTCTATGTTTGTGATACTGACCGTTATCTGTGCTGTTCTTTATGGTTTTTACAGCTTGATTTACGGTATTCTACTAAGACGCTTGAAGAGAAATTATCAGGAATTGAAGAAGATGGAGGTTTGATGTTTGAATGATTGCTTTTTAAAATTAACGAGCTACACCCATCTAGATCTTCCCTCAAGGGAAGACTTTTTTATAACGATTGAAAAGTTTTCCCTTGAGGGAAATGTCTCGGTTTGACCGAGACAAAGGGTGTTGCGCATGAGTAGACTACAATCTGCCTACTGAAAACCATCAACTAATATACTTCCACAAACCTTTCTTGTTTTGCAAATGGTTCATGACGCGACGTACAGATTGATGCTTGTCTAGTCCTATCGATGGATCTTCATTCAGAAATTTGATCGCTGCGTTTCTTGCTTGTGCTAGTAACTCGTTATCCTTTACAATATCTGCGATGCGCAGCTCCATCACGCCGCTTTGTCGGGTTCCCATGATATCGCCTGGACCTCGTAGTTTGAGGTCCACCTCAGCAATTTCAAAACCATCTGTCGTTCTTACCATGGTTTCCAGTCTGGTTTTAGCCTCAGCACTCAACTTGTGACTAGTCATTAAAATACAGTAACTCTGGTCTGCGCCGCGTCCTACTCTGCCGCGCAGTTGGTGCAGTTGTGATAGCCCAAAACGCTCAGCGCTCTCGATAATCATTACACTGGCATTGGGCACATTAACACCAACTTCAATGACCGTTGTAGCGACCATGATCTGCGTTTCACCCTTAACAAATCGTTGCATCTCATAATCCTTGTCATCGGGCTTCATCTGGCCATGAACGATACTCACCTGATACTGCGGATTAGGAAACTCGCGCACGATACTTTCATAGCCATCCATCAAATCCTTATAATCTAGCGTTTCAGATTCCTGAATTAACGGATATACGATATAGACTTGTCGGCCTTTAGCAATCTCATCCTTGATAAATTTGAATACGCGCAGTCGGTCTTTATCATACCTGTGAACGGTTTGTATCTCCTTGCGACCTGGCGGTAATTCGTCAATGATAGATATATCGAGATCACCGTATAGACTCATAGCCAAGGTACGCGGTATAGGTGTTGCCGTCATCACCAACACATGTGGTGGAAAATCGTTTTTCTTCCACAGCTTTGCGCGTTGAGCGACGCCAAATCGATGCTGCTCATCAACAATCGCCACACCTAAATTTTGAAACTTGACTTTATCTTCTATCAGCGCGTGAGTTCCTATTAAAATATTTAAACTGCCATCTTCCAATTCTTCATGAATTACTCGTCTGTCTTTTGTCTTTACAGATCCAGTAAGCAACGAGACATTCAAACCCGTAGGTGCTAATAATTCTGAAACGCCAGCATAGTGTTGCTGGGCAAGAATCTCAGTAGGTGCCATGATGCAGGCTTGGAATCCATTATCAATAGCTAGCAAACAAGTTAAGACTGCAACAATGGTTTTACCAGAACCTACATCACCTTGCAGCAAGCGGTTCATGTGCGATCCATTTGCCATGTCTGCCCTTATTTCTTTTACCACGCGTTTTTGGGCGCCCGTAAGCTCAAAAGGCAAATTATAATTGTAGAAATTATGAAAATGGTCGCCTACGGTTTCAAATGCATAGCTTTTGATTTTGGTTTTTCTGATTCTGTTTTGCAACAGCAATTCCATTTGAATAAAGAATAATTCTTCAAACTTCAGGCGCTTCATGGCTTGCTGCAACGCCTTATTACTTGATGGGAAATGTATCTGATGCATTGCCTCATTCTTGCTCATGAGCTGCTGGTCACGCATCAAATCGTCAGGTAGCGTCTCAAAAAACGCACTTTTGATTTCGGAATATAATTGACGCATCAATCGTACAAAGTATTGATTGGTCAACTTACGTTTGACCAATTGCTCAGTCGATGGATAGATAGGCGTCATGGCTGTGTGCTGCCTACCCTTAAATTCCTTGAGCAGTTCTATATCTGGATGTGCGATGCTGTACATGGATCCGTAGCGAGAAACCTTGCCGTACACTACATAAACCTCATTGGTCTTTAAACTGTCTTTAAAGAACTTCTGACCTTTAAACCACACGAGTTCCATGCGACCAGAGTCATCTGCAAGAGTAGCAACGAGTCGTGTGGCTTTTCCTGCGCCAGCCGTTCCTATGGAAATTAATCTACCTATTACCTGAACTTGTGCTGCTTCAGGAACGAGCTGTCCTATTTTGTGAAACTTGGTGCGATCCACATACCTATTGGGAAAAAAGTTGGCTAGATCGCCGTAGTTTGTGATGCCTAATTCCTTGCGCAACAAATCTGCACGAGCTGGTCCTACACCATTTAGGTAATCGATAGGCGTGGTAAGAAAGTTGATAGGCATGCTCGCAATCTATACTCAAAGGTAGCATTGTACCTGCAAACAATCAACGCATGGTTAAACCTTGATCATACAAAACAGTCACATGCATGGATCCTCAAATAGAGGTATGACTTTTGTATTTTGCCAGTCCATGAGATATTTTTTTATTGCCCTTTTATTTTCTTTTTCCACCATCCTAGACGCTCAAGGAATCGAGCAGCCCAAGGTAGATTTTATTACTGCTACCGCGCAGGTTGAAGTCGATACAAGCATCACGTATATTAAGGGATCGGTTTCGTTTGAAATTCAGATTTTGGAAGATGTTGATACGCTCAAAATCGATGCAAGGAACTTAGATGATTTTCAAGTTACGTCTAGCACACATCCTGATCTTGCAAGCAGTAAGAATGATGCAGAAATTGTTGTGGTATCATGCTTTCGCGAAAGCAAAACAGCCCAAATCACTATCAACTACACAGCGACACCAACGCAGGCTCTATACTTTATTGACAAGGATGCTGACGGAAATTGGGACCAAGCGTGGACGCAAGGTCAAGGTAAATACACGAGTAACTGGATGCCAAGTATTGATGATGTGAACGAGAAAATGATTTGGGATATTTCGGTCATCGCACCCAACGGTCTCACGGCAATCGCCAATGGAAAACTCCTATCCAAAACCAGCGATCAAGATGCCACGACATGGAATTATGACATGACTAGACCCATGTCTAGTTATCTGCTCGCTTTGGCCATAGGCGATTATGCATCGCAATCCAAAAAATCAGAACGCGGCACACCACTTCAATTTTACTATTATCCAGAAGATAAATCTAAATTATGGTCCACCTACCAGCAGTCTGTTGAGATATTTAATTTTCTTGAAAAGGAAATAGGGATTGCTTACCCATGGCAAAACTACAAGCAAGTACCTGTCAAGGATTTTTTATATGCTGGTATGGAAAATACTGGAACTACCTTTTTTGACGACCAGTTTGTCCAAGACGCTGCTGGCGCGATAGATCGCAGCTATGTAAATGTCAATGCGCACGAGCTGTCACATCAATGGTTTGGAAATCTTGTGACTGCTCAATCAGGTGAACATCACTGGCTGCAAGAAGGATTTGCAACGTACTATGCACTATTAGCAGAGAAAGAACTTTACGGCAACCAGCATTTTATGGTCAAGCTCTATGAAAACGCTGAGGCTCTTGCAGACCAAACAAGAACTGGAAAAAGCATTGCCCTACTCGATCCCAAGGCTAGCTCACTCACTTTTTATCAGCATGGCGCCTGGGCAGCACACGCCTTGAGAGAATTGGTTGGTGATGCTGCTTTCAAGAAAAGTATCAAGGAGTTTTTACAGGAGTACTCTTTCAAGAGTGCGAGCACAGATGATTTGCTCAATATTATGACGGCAAACTCTGGCAAGGATCTTTCCTATTACAAGAAGACCTGGCTACTGTCTGAGCAATTCCCATCACAAGAAGCCTTGAGATTGTTGCGCGCAGATAAATTTATGGAAGAGTACTTGCAGTTACTGGCTAGACGTATTTCACCATTTGAAGATGCTTACAATAGTTATAAGGAAACCCTGAAATATCCTGTGAGCAAGGAAATGGTATTGGAAATGATCGCACAGCTTAATCTGCATGACGATTACCGCAAGTACAGTCTACAATCAACTGCTGCGTCTATCAATAATGCAGAAATTAGACAGTTGATCGCACTTACTACCAGAGAAGTCACGCCTGATAATCAAAACCTAGTCGCCGAATTGCTATTGGACAAATCCTACCTGACGCGAGAAAGCGCGATGTACCTGCTGTGGAATGCGGCGATCAACAAAGAGAAAATGCTGCGTACCGCATGGTCTGCATGGGATACCACAAATGAATCGCTAGAGATGGCATGGCTGGTATTAGCGATTAATACCGATGGCTTTATCGATCAAGAAAAATTGAGTTTTACCACTAGACTGCAGCAATTTACAGCTGCTAGTTTTGGCATTGAAACTAGAATGGCGGCTTTTGATTATCTAAAGGCTCTGGACTTTTTTGCGGAAAGTAATTATATTGATCTGCTGAACTCGGCAGCGCATCATAACTGGCGTTACTATACTTATGCTCGCAATTTGATAAAAGAATTACAAAAAGATCCTAAACACGCAGCTGCGCTAAAAGCTGCGATGGATCAGGTGAACGATAAAGCGAAAACAAAACTGGAACAAGTCCTAGACCTAGAGTAACTCCATTACTTCTTTACGAACCACGCTCAGCGCGGTTTCACTAGGCACACGACCGTCCATAAATTCATTGATGATAAGATTGCGCAACTCATCTGCGGTTTGCGTTTTATCACTCAAGGCGATTTGTCTTATTTTTTGAATGGTTGAGTTCTTTGCAGCTCGCACCACGTTCCAGCAATCATCAGTCACATAAATCTGTTGCGCGATGTTATGATCGTATTCCTGTTCAATACTAGCAACGAGCATGTTTTCATATTGAGCTTTACTCACATTTTCTGGCGAGGTGCGCACCAACAGACTGTTTGGCTTGATGCGTTCTAGAAACAAAGTAAGCCGTTCATAGGCAGCAAGTCTAGTTGGTAAAGCCTGCGCTTTTGTTTCCTTGAGAATATGATATTTCCTACGGTTTTCTTCATTTCCTAAGAATGACGAAATCAAGAAATAAGCTACAACGCCTACAATGATAGCAGGAACGATAGCAATGAGTAATTGGGCTGTAGTGATTGTCAAAATTTGAAATTATTTAGATCCACCTAGATGCACGCAATCCTTGAGATGCTGCATGCTTTGAAAAGCGACAGGTGATTTTTGATATTTGTATGTGTATTCCAGCGTTTGGGTCATGTTGTTGTCACCTATACTCACATCTACATCACGCATATCAAATTGGCATGGATGCTCATAACCGGCAGCATGTGTAATTTCCAACACTTCTTTATTGAATTTCTTAAAATAGCTAGCAAGTCGATCTGCTTTTTCTGGAACGACGATTCCTCGCTGCAACCACTTGTTTTGAGTAGCAACACCAGTAGGACAGGTATTATTATGACAAGCCTTTGCCTGAATACAGCCTATGGAAATCATCGCCTCGCGAGCTACATTGATACAATCGGCACCCATAGAAAATGCCATCGCGGCTTTGGCAGGAAAACCTAATTTACCACTAGCTACAAAGACAATATCATCAGTCATATCTCTAGCTTGAAATACTTGATATAAGCTGGAAAAACCGTAGACCCATGGTAGCGAGACGTGATCTGCAAAACTAGGTGGAGCCGCACCAGTGCCGCCTTCACCACCATCTATAGTTATAAAATCCGGGCCTTTACCTGTCACTTTCATGATATCTGCCAGTTCTTCCCATTGTTCTAGCTTGCCTATCGCCGCTTTAATTCCTACGGGCAATCCTGTTTCTTGCGCTATGCTTTCTACAAACTCAACCAGACCATCGATGCCTTCAAAAGCTGTGTGCGATGGTGGTGATAGCACATCTTTACCCATAGGTACATTGCGTATCTCACTAATTTCTTTGGTTATTTTAGAACCTGGCAGTACGCCACCTTTTCCAGGTTTGGCACCTTGCGATAATTTTACCTCAATCGCACGCACTTGTGGATGATCTTTTACTAGCTGCTTGAGTTTTTCCATGGAAAAGTTTCCATCGTCATCTCGCACGCCAAAGTAACCCGTACCAAAATGAAAAACCACATCTGCACCGCGCTTATGGTATGGTGACAAACCACCTTCACCAGTGTTGTGGTAAGCATGTACTTTTTTGGCACCATGATTCATCGCATCAATAGCCTTGGCGCTCAAACTACCGTAACTCATGGCACTAATATTAATGATGCTGGCAGGACGGTATGGTCTTTTTCTGTTTTTGGCCGCGCCCATGACCTTGGCACAAGGAACAAAATCTGGCTCTTTATCTACCTGACTTCCTTTCTCAACCTTAAAAGGCACCATGGCGTTATTGATAAAAATGTATTGGTGCGAGTAAATATCCCGATCAGTTCCAAAGCCCTCGTAGTTATTCTCATCCTTGGCACTTGCATAAATCCAACCACGCTCAATTCTATTAAATGGTAATTCCTCGCGATTATTTGCTACAATATATTGGCGTAATTCTGGGCCAATGCTCTCCAGCCAGTAACGCGCATGACCTACCACAGGAAAATTGCGCAGAATGATATGATTCTTCTGGAAAATATCTCGGATTGCTACTAGAACAATAAAAAACAACAGATACCAATACCACGCGATACTACCCAAAAACTCTAATACAGATTCCATTTAAATTTTAATAGAGCCTAAAAGTACGATATGCCTGTGGGTTTTTCATAATCGTCTATCGATGCAATAAGGCTTGTTTTGATTACGCTTTCGCGAAAGCATAATCACCCGAATCGAACTAACAAAAAACAAGAATCATCGTGGATAAAAATCTCACTGCACGCTGGTTGAAACGAAAGCCAAAACGTATCTTGTACATCGCCATAAATTTCACCCGATTTGCAAGACTATTTATCCCAACTTAATGAGGCTCAACGACTTCCCGTTTTACAAAAGGAAGGACCCATGATTGTAATTGCTGGTGCAGGCTCTGGAAAAACCAGGGTTCTCACGTTGCGCATCGCCTACTTGATGCAACAAGGCGTAGATCCGTTCAATATCCTCGCACTTACCTTTACTAACAAGGCAGCACGTGAGATGAAAAAGCGTATTGCAGATATCGTGGGACAAAGCGAAGCCAAGAATTTGTGGATGGGAACCTTTCACTCGGTTTTTGCTCGTTTGTTACGCATGGAAGCAGACAAGCTGGGCTACCCATCGAACTTCACCATTTATGATTCTCAAGACTCGCAACGTTTGACCAGCGCGATTATTAAGGAAATGGGACTGGACAAGGATGTGTATAAATACAAGCAAATATTTTCGCGTATTTCCAGCATGAAGAACAATCTGATCACGGTGCGCGCTTATTTCGCCAATCCAGAATTGATCGAGGCAGACGAGATGGCTCGCAGACCACGTTTTGGCGAGATCTATAGAGAATATGTCGAGCGTTGTTTTAAGGCTGGCGCGATGGATTTTGATGATTTATTGCTTAAAACCAACGAGCTAATCAATAGATTTCCCGATGTGCTAGCAAAATACCAACATCGATTCCAGTACATACTGGTGGATGAGTATCAGGATACTAATCACTCGCAATATTTGATTGTTAAGGCGCTATCAGACAAGTTTCAGAATATTTGTGTGGTAGGTGACGATGCACAGTCTATATATGCTTTTCGAGGTGCGAACATCAATAACATTCTCAATTTTCAGCGAGATTATGATAATGTGCAGGCTTATCGTCTTGAGCAGAATTATCGATCCACCAAAAATATTGTCGAAGCCGCAAATTCCATTATAGAGCACAACAAAACTAAACTTGACAAAGTAGTCTGGACGTCTAACACAGATGGTCCCAAAATCGTGGTGCATCGACTCATGAGCGATGCAGAAGAAGGTAGATATGTTGCCAGCAGTATCTGGGAAAACAAGATGAACCACCAGCTCACCAATGATAAGTTTGCTATCCTGTATCGCACAAATGCACAGTCGCGTGCGATGGAGGACGCGTTGCGCAAGCGTGATATTCCTTATCGTATTTATGGCGGATTAAGTTTTTACCAGCGTAAAGAAGTAAAGGATGTGCTGTCCTATTTGAGATTGATTGTCAATCCTAAGGATGAAGAAGCACTTAAAAGAGTCATTAATTATCCAGCGCGAGGTATAGGCGCCACTACTATGGATAAACTGATCGTTGCTGCCAAACAATACGACCGCAGCATCTTTGAAGTGATTGAAAATATTGATAGAGTTGACATAAATATCAACGGCTCTACCAAAACCAAGCTGCGCAACTTTGCCACCATGATCAAGAGTTTTCAAGCACTTGAGGAAACTCAAAATGTATTCGAACTCACAGAGTATGTCATCAAGAAAAGTGCATTACTAACTGAGCTTAAAAAAGACGGTACCCAAGAAGGTATCTCTCGCATAGAAAACATCGAGGAACTGCTCAATGGTATGCGAGATTTTGTAGAAGGACAAAAAGAAGTCGATGAAGCGCGAGGCTCATTGGCAGAATTCCTGGAAGATGTCGCCCTCGCAACAGATCTTGATAATGATAAAGGTGATCAAGATCGTGTGTCACTTATGACCATTCACCTATCTAAAGGACTGGAATTCCCGTATCTATATATAGTAGGGCTGGAAGAAGACTTGTTCCCTAGTGCCATGAGTATGAATACTCGTGAGGAATTGGAGGAAGAACGCAGACTCTTTTATGTAGCTCTCACACGTGCAGAACATCAAGCGTATTTAACGTACACATTAAGTAGATACCGTTGGGGAAAATTAGTGGATGCGGAACCCAGCCGTTTTATAAATGAGATTGACGAGAAGTATCTTGAGTACACCACGCCTATGGATGATTACCGCTATAAAAGCGCGCTTACCGATCATCTATGGGACGAACCAGACAAATCAAAACTGCGTCAGAGTAAGCCCAAGAATGGGACGCCACCTACAGTCAACAAACCTAGCGAAGAACAAATACGCAAATTGCGTAAAATGAGACCAGTCTCTACGGCAGATTCTAACGCCAATAGAAAACCAGGTTTTGAAGGCAAACTGGAAGCTGGAATGATTGTGGAGCACGCACGTTTTGGCCGTGGTGAGGTTGTCAACCTTGAAGGCGTTGGCGGCGAAAGAAAAGCAGAGATTAATTTCAAGGTTGGTGGTTTGAAAAAATTATTACTACGTTTTGCAAAATTGGATGTTGTTGATTCTTAATTGAGTTATTCTTATTAAATCACACGTTCCCTAGAGAAATTCGCAGTGATTTAGAGGTCAAATCTTAAAATTTGATGTTTTGAATCATTAATATTCATAACGAATTGCGATGCTGGCAATCTTCACGACTTTAGCCAGCTTAATTTGTGATGTATGAATAATGCCTTTATTAAAGGAACTGGATCTTATGCTCCAGAAAATGTAGTGAAAAATGATTTTTTTGAATCCGTAGGATCAAACGATGCGTGGATTTATAAAAATCTAGGAATTAAAGAAAGACGTATCTCTACTGGTGAGACCACCAGCGATCTTGCCACCCAGGCAGGAAAAAAGGCGATAGAAAATGCAGAACTTAGCGTTGATGATATTGACCTTATCATACTAGCTACCGCAACACCTGATAAACTGGCTCCATCCTGCGCGTGTTTTGTTCAAGAAAAACTGGGTGCTTTTAATGCAGTGGCTTTTGATATTTCTGCAGTTTGTAGTGGTGCTGTTTTTGCCACTGCTACCGCTGTCCAATTTATCAAGTCCGGTATGTATAAAAATGTACTGGTGATAGGTGCAGACACGTTTTCTAACATTACCGACTGGGAACGTCGTGACTCGGTATTTTTTGGCGATGGTGCTGGCGCGATGGTGATTTCGCATACTACAGAAGACAAAGGATTCATCGATTTCTTATTACATACAGATGGTCGCGGTAAAGATTGCTGGAATATTCCAGCTGGTGGCTCGCTGACGCCTACCACAACTGAAACCCTAGATCAAGGGTTACAGTATTTTCAAATGGATGGCCCAGCGGTTTATCAAACGGCTGTTGATGTGGTGCCTAAGTCCATCAATAAAATACTAAAACTCAACAATCTCCATATCGATCAAATCGACCATTTGATACCGCATCAACCTAGTGTGCGTATTCTGCAAAGTGTAGCTGAAACCGTTGGATTACCATGGGAAAAAGTGCATACCAATATGGATCGATACGCTAACACTTCCGGTGGCACGATTCCCATCATGCTGGATGAGGTACATCGACAAGGCCTTTTTGAAAAAGGGCAGCATGTGCTCTTTGCCGCGGTAGGTGCTGGCTGGACTTGGGGCACGGCGATATATAAGTGGTGATGAGATAATTTGATGATTTGATGATTTGGTGATGCAGTGATTTGGTGATATGTTGATGTGATAATGTAGAAATTGAAAATAGCACCTAAGTTATCACCTGTCTTTCAAAGACAACGGTCACACACTTTGAACAAAGAATCAACTTTGAAAACATGATAATGCCTATCGAATATCGAATATCGAATATCGAATATCGAATTACTGAATAACGAGAACAACTGTCAACTGTCAACTGTCAACTGTCAACTGTCAACTGTCAACTGTCAACTGATTACTGATTACTGATTACTGATTACTGATTACTGATTACTGATTACTGATTACTGATTACTAAAAACTGTCAACTATTAACTGACAACTGATAACTGACAACCGTAAACTGTCAACTGATTACTAAAAACCAACCACCATGCTAGAAGGAAAAACATATTTAATTACAGGAATTGCAGACGAGCACTCGTTGGCGATGTACACGGCTCGCGAGATTATTAAGAATGGCGGCAAGGTTGTTTGTACGGGTCTTGGCGTCAGTAAACATCATAGTGATCTCTCAGATAAAGCAAAAGCTTTTCTCAACCAAAACTATGAGGATTTCAAACAATCAGTTCAAAAAGAATTGGGCGATAGTCATACTGCCATACTGGACGTTACCATCGATGCAAATATTGAGAGCTTTGCACAGGAATTGGCAGATAAAAACATCAAACTAGATGGTTTCCTGCATGCTATTGCCATGGACAAAACCATACGCAAGAAAGAGGTAAAACCACTGATTGATGTGACGCTTCAGGAGTTTTGCGATACTATGGATGTGAGTGCTTATTCATTAATAAGTGTTACCAGACATCTTATAGAAAAAAACGTGTTACAAAAAGGTGCGTCGATCTGTTCCTTAAGTTACATCGCTGCGGCAAAAGTTACTTTTCATCCTTACCGAAACATCAGCATCGCAAAAGCCGCACTAGAACGTATCACCGTTGAACTTGCCGATGAGCTGGGCCGTAAACACCAGATGCGCTGCAACGCCGTGCGATTTTCACCTTTCATGGGCAGTAAGGCTGGTAATGCAACCTTGCGCCCAGAAGATGTTGAAACATCCAACCGTATGAGTCCGCTGGGCAATGCGCGTCCGGAAGATCTCGCGTTTGAAATTGTCCACCTTTTTAGACCAGAAAGTCGCATCACGGGCGAGATACGTCATGTTGACGGCGGCTACCATATCACTGGTTAATTTGTTGATGGGTTGTTGTTGTTTTGCTTTCGCGAAAGCAAAATATCCACTTACCTTAGCATATAAAACGAGCAGTAATGAAGAATCTGGCATTCCCTATCAATTTCAAATTTAGAGTCTCCACACTCGCTAACGATTTTACCGCAACAGATGCGGATGGTCGCGTGGTAGCTTATGTGCGCCAGAAAATGTTTAAGCTCAAGGAAGCGATCACCATTTACAGCGATACTACCAAAAGTGAAATACTGTACACCATACAAGCCAACAAATGGCTGGACTGGAGCGCGGCTTATGCCATGACAGATGTCAATGGGAATCAACTAGGTAAAATTGCACGCAAGGGCTGGCGTTCCTTATGGAAGGCAGAATATGCCATCATCGACCAAAACAACAACCATCAATACACGTGTAAAGAGGCTAGCGCCTTTTCTCGCATCGCAGATTCAGTTGTTGGAGAAATTCCTGTGCTGGGATTTTTCACGGGTTATCTCTTCAATCCTACCTATAATGTAATTGATAATAATGGTGATATCGTCGCTAGACTTAAAAAGGAACAGTCCATGCTGGGAAGAAAATTCCAGGTGATCAAGCTAACCGATCTAGATCCTGATGATAAAGAACGTATCATGTTAGGTCTCATGATGCTGGTATTATTAGAGCGCAGAAGAAGTTAATTTTAAAAATAACTACTATAAAGCAAGCTTTAGTTTTCACCTGTATTTTCCACAGTATTATAATTATAGCCTTTCCAAGTGGACATGGTTATGGTATTATGCCTTTTATTGAAATTATTAGCGTTATCCATTCTGTGAATGCAGAACTAGGAATAGACTCTTTTGAAAAACAAATTATATTACTGAGCTTGCTATCATTGTTAGCGAAAATTGTGTTTATCAGCGCTGTATTTTTTCAATCGATAAAGAAAAACAAATTTATCATACCGATCGGATTACTTTTCATGGCTATCTCTTTTATCAGTATTACTATTGCAACCTTTAAATACAACCTATTTGTCTTTACTTTAATGATTTCGAGCTCAATTCCATTCTTGATGTTTTATGGTAGACTCGTTCATAAATATTACCTATCGAGAAAGAACTTGTCAAACTGATCGAGCTATATTTACCGTAAACACTGTAAAATTGTACGAGTCCACCTATCCCAAAAAACGATTCAACATTACGCTAGATTTTCTATCTAAACATGTCTCAAAAGATGAGACGATTTTAGATCTGGGCGTAGAAAATCCGTTTACATCTATTCTAAAGGAGCAAGGTTATAGTGTGCAAAATACTTCTGGCGAGGATCTGGATGATGATGTGAGTACTGTCGCAGGATTTGATGGTGACGTTGTTACCGCTTTTGAAATCTTTGAGCATCTAGTCAATCCTTATGGCGTTCTCAAGGCCATACCATGTGATAAATTGCTGGTGAGCGTGCCATTAAAATTATGGTTTTCTAGTGCTTATCGCAATAAGAACGATATACGTGATCAACATTATCATGAGTTCGAGGACTGGCAGTTGGACTATGTGCTTGACAAAGCTGGCTGGGAAATCAAAGACAGCATCAAGTTTACAAATCCCACAAAGAAACTGGGTCTGCGACCACTCTTGAGAACATATACACCGCGATATTATCTAGTTTATTGTGAGCGTAAATAATCAAACCATGCGCATTGCCATCATCATTCCTGCTCATAATGAGGAAGCTTTTATTGCTCAAACTTTGCAAAGTCTTGTCGATCAAACCTTGAAACCCAGCAAGGTGATAGTAGTCAGTGATAATTCTACAGATGATACGGCAGCAATAGCTGGATCATTTCAAGATAAATTGCCGCTACAGGTGATTGAGGATTCCAGCAGCGCACAAAATGTTCCAGGTAGTAAAGTTATCAATGCATTTAATAAGGGTCTCGAGATAATCGACCCAGAGAAATACGACCTTATTTGCAAGTATGATGCAGACCTTATATTTCCATCAAATTATCTGGAGATTGTGGTGTCACGCTTCCGCGAAAGCAAAATCACAGGAATGGCAGCTGGACATTGTACTATTTTGAAAAATGGTCAATGGGTAGTAGAAAACCAAAACAATCCAGATCATATAAGAGGTGCACTCAAGGCGTATCACGTTGATTGCTTTAAACAAATAGGTGGTTTGCGCGCCACGATAGGTTGGGACACGATTGATGAAATGTTAGCCAGATTTTATGGCTGGCAGGTAGTAACTATTGACAATTTATATGTCAAGCATTTGAAACCTACAGGAGCAGCCTATCATAAAAAGTCTAAGTTCCTACAAGGCGAGGCTTTCTATAAAATGCGATATGGCTATTTATTGACAGCAATTACTGCGATTAAAATGGCTGCTAAACACAAAAACGCAACAATTTTCTATCACTACCTCAAAGGTTATCAACTAGCCCAAAGAAAAAACCTTGAACCAATTGTGACACCAGATCAAGGTCGTTTTATTAGAAAATACCGTTGGAATGGTATTAAGAAGAAACTAGGCTTCTAGAAATTAAAAGACATTCCAAAACTCAGATTGAACTGATTGTTCAATTCTTCTGCTGGTGTTAAGTCGTCAGAATCATATTTGGCAAACGGTACTTGAAGCTCTGTATACAATCCAAAACCATCTGTAAAGAAATAGCGACCACCTAGATGTCCACCAAAATTCTTGGTACCAAAACTAAGTCCTGGGTATACATCAAACATTTCAGAAATGCCAATGACGTTACCAATGTTTGCATTGAAACGCAAGCGTAGATCTGCTCTTTGATCAAAATCTGCATCTTCTACTTCATCACTTATTCCCAGAGCATAAACGGTTGCAATACCAAAGGAGATATTCTCACCCACTCCATAATCATAAGTGGCTTGAATACCAGTAGCATTATCTTGAAAGTTGGCGCCTATCTGGAATTTAGAATCACCTTTACCTGTAAAAGCCTGACCCATAGATACAGTCGTTGCAAGTAGCGCCAGGGCAAGAATTAGATTTTTCATAGTTGTTAATTTGTGCGCAAATATAGAAATATAGCTTACCCTACAATTGTTTTAAAGCTTTTGTTAACGGTTTACCTGTTGCACTATTTGGGAAACTTATTTGTAGCAAACTAGAAATAGTCGGTGCAACATCAGTTATTGAAGTACGATCTGTGCTGCGGCCTTTTTGTATGCCATACCCATAAAATAACAATGGTACGTGCGTATCATAACTTTGTAAACTACCATGTGTAGAACCTTTATCACCATACACGATCACAGCTGGATCTAGTACAAAGATTACATCACCACTGCGTTGCTGATGAAAACCTCGTTGAACCATAGCTGCCATACCACCAGTAAAACCAGTTGAAACCATAGCCGTTCTGGTGTATGCTTTATCAATTCCAGGATAATTGCGGGCAAAAGACGCGATAAACTCTTCAACCTCTTGAGAACTCGCATCGATACTCTCAACAGACTGCATATTTAAAAACACCTGGTCATTACTTACATTTCTTATAAGCTTACCATTCCCAAACTTTTCAGTCAATGCTGTGTCTAGATCTCTCACAAAATCACGCTCGTTAAAGTAGCCAGCATTAAATTTTTTCTCCTTTAAATAAGCGGGAACATTGACCGCGCCGTGATCTGCGGTAAGAAATACGGTATAATTACCATCACCTACTTCTTGATCCAGATGGTTGAGTAATCTAGCAATATCTTTATCTAGTCTCAGGTAAGTATCCTCGATCTCAACGCTGTTCACGCCATATTGATGACCTACATAATCGGTACTTGAAAAACTTACCGCTAAAAAATCTGGAGTGTTGTCTTGCCCCATTTGCTCATTGGTAATAGCTGCAATGGCAAAGTCTGCCACAAAGCTGTTACCATAAGGTGTAGATTTAATCAGGCTATAGTTGCCATTTTCTGCAGCCAGATTAGCTAGATCATAAGGAAATATAGCTTGTTCCTTACTGCGCGGTGCTCGCTCATAATCGTTCAAATCTGGACCGCTAGCTAAATATGTTTCTATAGGATATAGTGTATTCCACTCCTTTAAATATTTTGCAGCAGGGTTGCTGTTATTAAATTGTTGTACCCATAACGGTGCCGCGTCCATGTAAAAAGAACTACTTATAAATATACCTTTGTCGCCACCACGCATCCAGTAAGCGGCATCTGCCGCGTGTCCTGCTGGTAAAATTGCGCCGCGATCCTTGATGGATATTCCTATCACTTTGGCGCGACCTTGAGTAAACAGCTCTAGCTCATCAGTCACCGTAGATGATAGCAACCTGCGTGGAGACATCTTTCCTTCTTTATCATCCTCAATTCCTATGGAAACCACATTTGCATCATCGGTATTATAAATATATTCTCCCTTGAATTTATCATACCAGTTGTTCCCGATGATACCATGATCTGCTGGAGTAGTTCCTGTATAGATGGAAGCGTGACCTGGTGCCGTATAAGTAGGTATAAAATTGTAGTGGTTATTGGTAAAATTAAAGCCATCCTTCATGAGACGCTTGAAACCGTCGTTGCCATACCGACTATAAAATCGAGTCAAATAATCATAGCGCATTTGATCCACGACAATTCCTACAATTAATTTTGGTTGTTCAAGAGCATCCTGTTGAGGAGCCTCTATCGCAGTACTATCGATGGTCGACTCTTCATTAGGCTGTCGAGGATTTTGCTTTCGCGAAAGCGTGCTACCACAACTAACCATAAACAGGGAAATGAGTGACAGAAATACCAATTTTCTCATGAACAAATTTTTCTCAAAAGTAAGCATTGAAAGACGGCGCAAGTTTAAGAAAGGATTAAATCGACCCTTAAGAAATTGTGCTACTTTTACCCCACATGAAACTACTGAGTAACTTAGGAAAGTACATGATCATGCTGTTTGAGGTTTTTAGGAGACCTACAAAACCAGTGGTACTCAAAGAATTGATCCTTAAAGAAATTGATGACCTAATAATAGGATCATTAGGAATAACAGCTTTTATCGCATTATTTATGGGTGCGGTTGTAGCACTACAAACATCACTTAATCTTAATAATCCATTGATCCCTAAGTCATTGATAGGATATGCGGTAAGGCAATCCATCATTCTAGAGTTTGCGCCTACGGTTATTTCCATTATCATGGCAGGTAAGGTTGGATCTTACATTACCTCAAGTATAGGTAGTATGAACGTTACTGAGCAAATTGACGCGCTGCGAGTCATGGGTATCAACCCACTTAACTATTTAGTTTTTCCTAAGATTGTTGCGATGTTGTTTTATCCGTTCTTGATTGCCGCAATTATGTTTGTGGGAATTTTGGGTGGTTTTATGGCTGCCGTTTATGGAAATCTTGTGAGTGCTGAGGATTTTATCATAGGACTGCAAGACAGCTTTATTCCTTATCAAATTGCATATGCCTTTATAAAAACTGCAGTTTTTGGAATCATACTAGCAACTATACCTAGCTATCACGGTTACTTCATGAAAGGTGGAGCACTCGAGGTAGGTAAAGCTGCTACCACATCATTTGTATGGACCTGTGTGGCCATTATTATCGCCAACTATCTGCTAACCCTAATCTTGCTGTAAATGTTAGAAATTAAAGAATTACATAAAGGCTTTAGTGGTGAAGAAATTCTTAAGGGAATAACGGCAACCTTTGAACAAGGTAAGACTAACATGATTATAGGTGCCAGTGGATCTGGTAAATCTGTTTTTTTAAAATGTATGTTAGGGCTATTCACACCAGATCAAGGCGAGATCATATATGACGGTGAGCGCCTCAATGAGATGGATGAAGATCGACAAAAAGAACTGCGTATGGAAATGGGTATGCTTTTTCAGCATAGTGCGCTTTTTGACAGTATGACGGTTGAGGAGAATGTAATGTTCCCACTGCGCATGTTTACCAAAATGAGAAAAAAGGAACGGCTAGAAGTAGCTAATGACATTCTTGAGAAGGTTGATTTAACAGGTCTGAACCAAAAAATGCCTAGTGAGATTTCTGGTGGTCAACAAAAACGTGTTGCGCTAGCGCGTGCGGTTGTAAATAGACCTAAGTTCCTATTTTGTGATGAGCCCAACTCTGGGCTGGATCCTAAAACGGCAACCATCATTGATAATCTAATTCAAAAAGTCACCCACGAGTCAAATATTACAACGGTAATCATTTCGCACGACATGAATTCTGTTCTTGAAATCGGTGAAACCATAATTTTCTTGAAGGACGGTAAAATCGTGTGGAATGGAAATAACAAGAAAATCTTCAAGACAGATAATGAGGCCGTTACAGACTTTGTTTACAGCTCTGAATTATTTAGAAAAGTGCGTATCGCACAAAACGAAGGTATTGCTACTTAATTTGCAGCAGGCTTACTTTCTAATTCTCTTATTTGCAGGCTATCAGATTTCATGCGATAGGTAAGCCATGACTTAAGACGTTCATTGATTTGCGCCTTTTGTTTATCGGTAGCAACGTCGTACTTATAAACTACGGTAAATACATCAACGGTATCAATTCTTGTAGTTTCAAGATCACTTATCAGACTAGGTGAGAACGAAATACTCTTCAACTCAGGATATAGTAATTTTAGTTCTTCTTTAATAGTTGTAAATCCACGAGAAGCAGCCTGTAAATTGGTGATCTCGCGCTCTAGTGCGATAATTCTAGTATCGCGATCCTGCAATAGCTTAATATCGTTGATACGTTCTTCTTGCAATAAAGTGATGTCTTCATTATTGGTATTGTCAAATGATGCTGGTCTGGTTCCTTGATAAAAATTACAGGTAATTCCTTGCAGCTTCTCAATCTTATTGAATTTCTCTTTCCATTGAGCGATCACTAGATCTGGCACAGGTGCACCAAATAATATGATGTCGAGCGTATTTGCCGCCGGATTCCACTCTGATGTGGCACGCACGCCAGCATAGTCGATGTTTTCCTCTAGATATTCTGCTACTAGAGCTTTTTGAATCTGTTGTTGGTATAATTGATAAAACAACCACACCGATGGTAAAAGAACCACGATACCTACCGCGGTTGCAATGCGAGAAACCTTTTTGCGGTGCTTCTGGTTGGCATACTTAACCATTGGGAAACGCAGCAGTTTACAGACAACAAAGGTTGATAGACCTATAAAGACCGTATTGATAGAAAACAAGTACATCGCTCCACCAAAAATGGCGATGTTCCACTCTGCAATTCCGTAACCTGCGGTACACAATGGCGGCATCAAAGCAGTCGCAATGGCTACACCAGCAATGGCATTAGATATGGTTCCCTTTTTGGCTTTGGCAACAATAAGAGCTAGACCACCAAAAATCGCGACCAAAACATCCAGTATAGTAGGATACGTACGTGCTTGTAGCTCACTGGTATATTCTGAAATAGGCGTGAGTGCAAAATACAATGTCGCGGTAATCAACGATAAACCTACCATGACACCTAGGTTTATTAATGATCTGCGCAGCATGCGCTCGTCATTGATGGCTGTACCTAGACCCATTCCTACAATAGGTCCCATAAGAGGTGAGATTAACATGGCTCCTATCACCACCGCTGTTGAACTTACATTCAAACCAATGGATGCCACAAAAATGGAGAAAATCAAAATCCACGCATTGTGACCCTGAAACGAGATATCCTTGCGCACAGATTCTATAGTCTCGTTGCGGTCAGAATCTTCACGTATGTCGAGCAAATTATGCATGAAATCCTTGGCATTATCCCATATTCCCAGGATCGCCTTTTGATTCTCTTCCATGGATTGCTCTTCCTTTTTTTCCTCTTCTATCATGCGATATCGCTGCCGTATTTCTTGACAGCCTGTTTTCTTATTTGTTTGATTTCCTGATCGCGATTCTTCGGCAAAATCATCAACACGTCGTTTTGATCTACAACTATAAAATCCTCAAGGCCTTCTATAATTACCTTTTTACCGCTGGACGTCAGGATCATATTACCACTAGCGCTTTCACTCAATAAATCTGCGCCTACCACGGCGTTTTTACGATCATCTTTTTCTAATTGCTGGTACAACGTACTCCATGTTCCTAGGTCATTCCATCCAAAATCAGTCGGTAACACATACACCTGATCACTGCGCTCCATAATGGCATAATCAATAGAGACGTCTTTTGCTTGGCTGTAATTATCGTTGAGCCAGTCTTGTTCTTGAGCTGTATTGAAGCAAGAAGTTCCTTGCTTGAAGAGCTGTAGTAAACTTGGTTCCGCTTTCGCGAAAGCTGAAACTACACCATTAACAGACCACACAAACATACCAGCGTTCCACAAATAGTTACCTGACGCTAGGTAAGCGGTCGCGGTATCCAGATCTGGCTTTTCTTTAAATTGTTTTACCTTCTTGACCTCTTGATCGCTGCGTACATACTCGATATAACCATAACCAGTATTAGGAGACGTGGGCTGCACACCTAGTGTGAGTAAGGCATCACGATGCTCATCGCAAAAACGAAAAGCCGTCTCTAGATCCTCCTGAAATTTATCTTCTTGACCTATAAAACTATCGCTAGGTGCGACCACCATCACAGCATTGGGATCTTTCTTCTCTACCTTGAGAGCAGCAAGTAAAATACAAGGAGCCGTGTTGCGCATAGCTGGTTCACCGACTATATTCTCCTTAAGAACCTGTGGCAACTGCTCTTGAACCAACGATATATAATCCTCATTAGTAAGTATGAGTATATTCTCAACGGGTACCTGCTTTATGAGTCGATCATAGGTGCTTTGTATCAAGGATCTACCAGTGCCCAGCATGTCATGGAATTGCTTAGGAAAATCCTGTTTGCTTACTGGCCAAAACCGTGATCCCACGCCACCAGTCATGATTACTGCATATTTCTTACTCATACCGGTTTGTATAATTGTACTTGAACATTAGGCTGGAAAAGATACATTTTTCCTGTGGCTACCTCGACACATTGATACCGCTTGCGCAATTTGTTACCACGCTTGAAGGTGCGTCCTTTCATGGCTTTGAACAAGGCGCCACGTTCTAATTCAAATATATAGATTTTATCACTAGGTGGATCATAGGATCGCAGTGCTACACTCATAACCGAATCTGTATCGCTACTTGCTCTAGGATTTTTAAAGTGCCGTGCCATGACTGGCAATAAATCAGTTGGGAAAACCTCTGGTCTCAGGAACGGCAGCATCAATTTTTGGAAGGTCATCTTCCACTCTATTCCATGAGGTTTAATACGGTAGCCGTATTTTTTGAATGCTACCAGATGCGCTATCTCATGTACCAACGTTACTAGAAACCTGTATGGATTGAGATTTGAATTGATCGTGATGCGGTGCGATCCATCGGGCAGTGGTCTATAATCTCCATGCCTGGTAGCACGTTCATTGACAATTTTAAGATGGACATGATATGTCTCCAGCAAGGTTGTCAATGGCTGTACGGCGAGAGCTGGCAAGTATTTATCTAGTACTGCCATTCTTTAATACATGTAACGACCTTATGATAATCAATCCTTTACTTTTTCTTCTTTTGAGCTTCTTGCTGTGCTTGTGCCTGCTCCATAATCTCTGACATCTTTGCTGCAAAACGTCCTTTTTTCTTTTTAGGTTTTGCTTTGGCTTTTTCAATCTTGGCGAGTACTCGATCCTTATCGATGATAAAGTTCTTGATCACGAGCATTATACCTATCGTAATCAAGTTAGACACAAAGTAATACAGTGATAGACCACTTGCATAATTATTGAAGAATACTAGCATGAATAGTGGTGACAGATACATGATAAACTTCATGTTAGGCATGCCAGGTTGTGGTGATTGCATAGATTGTCCAGTAGTCATTTGCATATAAAAGAATATGGAAATAGATGCTAGAATTGGGAACAAACTCACGTGGTCACCATAAAAAGGTATTTCAAATGGAAGACTGAAAATCTCATCATAACTCGACAAGTCATCTGCCCATAAGAAACTCTTTTGCCTCAAGTCAAAGGCAGTTGGGAAGAACTTAAATAAGGCAAAGAAAACGGGCATTTGCATCAAGGCTGGCAAACAACCTGAAAGCGGGCTGGCACCAGCCTCGCTTTGCACGCGCATGGTTTCCTGCTGCTTTTTCATGGCGTTGTCCTTGTACTTTTCTGCAATCTTGTTGAGCTCTGGACGCAAGATTTTCATCTTGGCTTGTGTCAGGTAACTCTTATAGAGTACCGGAGAAAGCACGAGACGTACCGTGATTGTTAATAATATAATCGCGATACCAAAAGCGATACCCAGATTTACAGTCAAGAATGTAAAATATGGACGTATGGCAAATTCATTGATCCAGCCAAAAATTCCCCAACCTAAGTCGACAACTTCATCTAGGTTGCGATCATAGGTCGTAAGTATATCATAGTCAGTTGGGCCAAAATACCAGTCCATGTTATAGGCCAGCTCGCCACCAGAATACTCCAGCGTCAATTGAGAATCAAACTCCTTAGTATACGTATCCTGCTCTTCATTAATAGACTCGATATTTGTTGACTCGAGGACACCATACTTAAATGGCGTATCTGTCAATAAAATGGATGAGAAGAAATGTTGCTTATAAGCGATGTAAGAGATATTTTCTTCTTCCTCATCTGCAGTATCGCCTTGTCCTGTATAATCATCGCTGCCACCATCGTATTCAAACTTGATCTCTGTATATCGATTTTCGTTAGACATACTTTTTGACCTGCGATAAGCTTTCATACCCCAATTCAATTGAGGATCTTCTGACGTATTTACGACACTAGAAATACCATTAGATCGTATATTGAAATCCAGCATGTAATCATTTGGCTTCATTTCATAACGATACTCAATGCTACCAGAACCAACAGGTGCAGTAAAACTAATCACCTCATTCTCACCATTTCTCGACTGTCTAGGTGTGAATATCAAGTCTTTAGTATTGATCTTGCGACCATCCTGCGTTGTAAGTTGTAGATTGAAGTAATGATCATCACCTCTAGCTAGATAAACGGGCAACGAGTCGTAGGTCTTAAAATTCTTGAGAAGCGCTTCCTCAATAACCGCACCTTTAGAATTGACCTTAAAGGCAACAAGATTATTTTCAAAATCCAGCATCTCGCCGCTTGCTGCCTGATCTGCAATCGCAGTGGAATCTGCAGGTTGCGCGGTGCCGCTTACTGGTGTAGTTTCATCTTCAATCACCAGCTCTTGTGCTGCAGTCTCATCAGCTACAGGCTCGTCCTGATTGTAAACAAACGTGAACATGAGAAGTCCAAAAATGAGCGTCATGCCCAATATCGTTCTCCAGTCTGTCTTTTTTTCTTCTATCATAATGATCCCTAACTCGGGTTTTTAATATCGTTGGGTGGTTGTTGCTTTGTTAGCTTTCGCGAAAGCGTAATCCCTTTAAAACTTTTTCTTTTGATAATCACTCGCTGCTGCCACAAAAGAGACAAACAATGGATGCGGTTGTGCCACGGTACTCTTATATTCTGGGTGATACTGAACGCCAATGAACCACGGATGGTCTGCAATCTCAACCACTTCAACCAGTCCAGATTTAGGATTAATACCAGTGCATTGTAGTCCAGCATTCTCAAGTTGCTCGCGGTACTTATTATTAAATTCATAGCGATGCCTGTGACGCTCGCTGATAATTTTATTATTGTAAATATCCTTGATCTTACCGCCCAATAGCTGGCAATCCCAAGCGCCTAGACGCATGGTGCCACCCATGTCAAGGATGTTCTTTTGATCCTCCATAAGTGAAATAACTGGATCGCTTGTGGATGCATCCATCTCAACAGAGTTTGCTCCAGTAATTCCCAACACATTGCGACTGTACTCAATCACGGCCATTTGCATGCCTAAACAGATCCCAAAAAACGGAATCCCATTCTCACGCGCATACTGTACCGCTTCAATCTTGCCTTCAATACCGCGCTCACCAAAGCCTGGTGCCACTAGCAGACCGTCAAGGTGTGATAGCTGCTTTTGCACGTCACCTACCTCTATATGTTCACTATGTATGGATTCTATATTGACGCTTACCTCGTTTTGCGCACCGGCATGAATGAAGGCTTCTAGAATAGATTTATAACTGTCCTGTAGCTCCACATATTTGCCTATAAGGCCGATCGTGACTGAGCTTTTCGGATTTTTATGCCGTTTAATAAACTCATTCCAGCTGGCTAGATCTGGAGTATTTTGTACTTGTAATTCTAATTGATTGATAACTACCTGATCAAGACCTTCCTGCAACATCTTGTTAGGTACCGCATAAATGGTATCTACATCAATAGATTGAATCACGGCCTCTGGCTTCACGTTACAAAAACGTGCAAGTTTTGTGCGTATCTCGTCTGACAATTCGTGCTCTGTACGGCAAACGAGAACGTCTGCTTGAACACCACTTTCCATAAGCGTCTTGACGCTATGCTGAGTTGGTTTAGTCTTGAGTTCTCCAGCAGCGCTCAAATATGGTATCAAGGTCAAGTGAATCACCATGGAATTATGCTCGCCCAATTCCCAACTAAGTTGGCGAACACTCTCGATATAAGGTAAGGACTCGATATCACCCACGGTACCGCCTATCTCTGTAATTACCACATCATAATCTCCAGATTTTCCTAAAATCTGGATACGCTCTTTAATCTCATCAGTAATATGGGGTATGACCTGTACTGTTTTTCCCAAGAACTCGCCTCGTCGTTCTTTCTCGATGACACTTTGATAGATGCGACCAGTCGTGACGTTATTAGCCTGTGAAGTGTTCACATTAAGAAAACGCTCGTAGTGACCTAGATCAAGATCTGTTTCCGCACCATCTTCTGTGACATAACATTCTCCATGCTCGTATGGATTGAGCGTTCCTGGATCGACGTTTATGTATGGATCAAGCTTTTGAAGAGTCACTCTCAAGCCTCTAGCCTGGAGCAATTTGGCAAGCGATGCAGCTATGATGCCCTTACCTAGTGATGATGTTACACCACCGGTGACAAAAATATACTTTGCATGTGCCATAGAGAAACGCCTTCTGAAATTGTGAAAAAATCAGATGCAAAAGTACCTATTTTATGACGGAATTAAGAAGGATTGCAAAGCTAAAAACGGGCAAAATTCTACTACAACTTGAAGAGCTCACTATTGACGAAAATCTCCCAATCCCGTTGCTTGTTTTTATCATTGCCATGCCCAGTTTCTCGATCGTAGGCAGCTTGCATTTTCAAGCGGTCATTTTCAAATTTCCTGTAAATGTAATCGACCTCTTGCTTCACATTTTTTACTGGCCTATAGTAAGAGTAAGCCTTGCGTAATTTACGCGCATGCAACTCTGTAATTAAAAAGTGTAATTGCTCATGTTGTAGTAAAGGCTCACTGTAGGAAGGCAATTCTTTTTTCCAGCTGAGCGATGCGTAGAATATGGCGTTGACTTGTATCTCAGGTTTTGTAATGTTGTCAATGTTTGCATTAACAACCTCGTAACCCAAACCTGTATTTGCGCTTGCCATATGCCGTGCATTGGCTGGGATCTCACCCGTAAAATCTGACCACTCTAGGACTGGCTTTTCTTCATATGTGAACGTGCTGCGCAGCTGTGAACTTACAATCCCAGTGCACAGTATTATCATCATAAGACTAAGACGGCCAGAGAAACGTGACATTCTTAGTTATATCTGGATTGAGACTATTGTGGACAGGACAAGTGAGCGCTGTTTTTTCAAGGATTATTCTTGAACGCGCATCATACTCACCTTTCAATTCAAGCTCAACGTCAATTTGCGATATTCTCCTTGGATTTGAGGCCATATGTTTTGTAACATGAGCGGTGCTCCCTATCATATCAATATCCATATCACGAGCTTTAATTCCCATTACGGTAAGCATGCAACTTGCAAGTGCTGTCGCTACAGTGTCCGTAGGAGAAAACGCTTCACCCTTACCAGCATTATCAACTGGCGCATCTGTATGAAAAGAATCATTGCTTCTTATATGTGTTGATCTACAACGTAAATCTCCTAAATATTCAACTCGAGCGGTATTTGAATTACTCATAGATATTGATTTGCTCAATGCTCAAATCTGGTTGATATCTCAAGATATAACTAGCCTCATTGTAATAACCAGACATGAATTTTTTTGAATAGTTAAAGCTGTTTTCTACCATGATAGTTTTTCCATTGCGCATGACACTGTCATAAAGATCGTCTGCACTTGCTTGTCTTAGGATTAGATCCATGGTCACGTCAAAACCTCTCGTGGCAAACTCGTTAGGAGTTATACCATGCTTGTTGAAGTAATGCGTTGCAAAAATGTTCTCACTACCTGTATCTCTATTTATTTGCGGATAGGTATAATTTACCGCTGCCAGACTCATGTTATTAAGATTCATATTATCAAAGTCATCTACTCCTATAACGGTGAGATCATGAGTGCGCGATCTAGCCGCATAAGCTGATATTGCCGATGTTATCGAGGTAGAACTGCGTGAAGCCAGCAAAACCACATTTGCCATTTCCTTATCCAGAGAGCTAGCATATTTTGCACTAGAGATGTAATTTTTATCATCAGGATAAATGACCGTGGCATCTGGGAACATACCTACAAAGGTGTCCTTAAGTTGCGGCAATTCATTATCTGCAATAACAATGACTTTTTTACCAGCGGCAAAACTTTGCAGATACATCTTCAAATTATTCATCAAACTCTCCTCATCGGGACGCGCTTGAAATAAATTTTTATAAAGCCTAACGTCTGTATTAGTCAATGGTGAGATCACAGGAATATCATCGCTTTTCAGCTCTCGAGCAACAGCTACCACTGGATTTGCCAATAATGGTCCAACTACATAATTATATCTATCAAAATTATTTTCACGCACAATTCGCACCGCAATATCAGTATTGCGTTGTGTATCATAAACATCAAAATCTACTGTAATGCCTAAAGCGCGAGCACTGTCACGAGCTATCATCATACCGCTGTAGAAATCTGTAGCAATGCGGCTCGTTTTATCTTTTTCTAGCGTGGTGGCGAAACCATCAGCATCTACACTAGAAATGGAAAAAGGCAACATCACTGCCACTCGTTGATCTTGATAATTGCGTAGGCTGTCGACCAGTCTTGCTGTTTTTCCCTGAGTAGTTATAATAGGCTTGCCGTCCACAAGATCTTCTTGATAAGGTATTTTGATTTCCATACCATTGCGCACACCATCCTTTAACGCTGGATTGATCGCTACAAGTGAATCTTGTGATAATCCTGTCATGCGCGTCAAGCGATACATATTCATTTTGGGTGGCACTGTGTACATCACATAGCTTAACTCAGCACTTTCAACATCCTCGGCATCAGATAATGTCAATGGCCTGTTAGCTACATTGATGATCATTCCTTCCTTAAGTTCGTCGACGCCTGGATTAAGCTCGTCTAGTTCAACGATGGTCAGGTTATGCTTTTTGGCAACGCGATATTTACCTTCTGATTTTAAGACTCGGTACTGTCCTGGTTTTAACTCTTGTGGTTCGTTCTCAACAATTTCTACCAAAGGTTTTACATTCTTGTCAAAAATAGGAATACGTATGCGATCACCTCGTCTTAATTCTGTCGAATATAGAGTGCGATTTGCATCTTTTATATCTAATACTGTGACACCATATTCCTTTGCGATGCTATATAGTGTTTCCTTGCGACGCACTCTGTGTTTATCATAGTCTACAATTCTAGCGGTCGTTATAGCTGCAGTGCTTGCCGGCACCACTAGTGTTGATCCAGTCTTGAGTCCAGCCTTTAGATCGGGATTGAGCCGCATTAATTCTGCCGCAGAAATCTTATACTTATTAGTAATAAAGTAAATGGTTTCTCCTTGTGCGACCGTGTGTTGTGTGTAGGATTGTAAGGGTGATAGTTCCGCTTTCGCGAAAGCAAAACACATCAATAACATCGCTGTAAGTAATACTCTCATTTTATTCCCATTCTATGGTTGCAGGCGGCTTTGAGCTGATATCATACACCACTCGATTGACGCCTTTTACCTTGTTTATAATCTCATTACTGGTATCCTGAAGAAACTTGTATGGTAAATCCACCCAATCTGCCGTCATACCATCTGTACTTTCTACCGCACGCAACGCCACACATTTTTCATACGTGCGCTCATCTCCCATTACACCAACTGAATTGACTGGAAGCAAAATCGCGCCTGCTTGCCACACCTTATCATACAACTCCCATTTCTTGAGGTTGGCGATAAAAATAGCGTCAGCCTCTTGCAGTAAACGAACTTTGCCCTGATCAATTGCTCCTAAGATACGAATTGCAAGCCCAGGCCCAGGAAATGGGTGTCTTCCCAAAATGTTGGGATCCATATCCATCTCTTTACCTACTCGTCTCACTTCATCCTTAAATAACATTCTAAGAGGCTCTACAATCTTGAGCTTCATAAAGTCTGGCAAACCACCCACATTATGATGCGATTTGATGGTCGCACTAGGACCATTTACTGAAATGCTCTCAATCACATCTGGATAAATCGTCCCTTGAGCGAGATAAGTCACGTTCTCAATACTTGTCGCTTCATCATCAAAAACCTCTATAAAAACACGGCCTATCGCCTTGCGTTTTAATTCAGGATCCTCGATACCTGCTAGCGCATCCATAAATCGTGCCGTTGCATCGACACCCTTTACATTGAGACCCAAATCTTTATATTGATGCAATACCTGATCGTACTCATCCTTGCGCAACAATCCATTGTTCACAAATATGCAATGAAGGTTTTTACCAATTGCCTTGTGCAGCAAAATAGCTGCAACACTGGAGTCAACGCCACCACTCAACCCTAGAACAACTTTATCATCACCTATCTTCTCCTTAAGATCTGCAACGGTCATATCGACAAATGCACCAGGCGTCCAGTCTGGTTCTACACCAGCAATATTGATTAAGAAATTATGTAATAACGTTTTGCCATCTGTACTGTGATAAACCTCTGGATGGAATTGAATACCATAGGTATCCTCATTATCTATGCGGTATGCCGCATTGAACACATCTGCAGTACTAGCAATCGTTGTGGCATTATCTGGCAAGTCCTTTATGGTATCACTGTGTGACATCCATACTTGCGAATTTTCAGTAATATTTTCAAAAAGTGGCTGTGCATCCTTGATTACCGTTAAGTGTGCACGACCGTATTCTCTTATATTAGATGCTGCAACCTTACCACCATAAAAATGAGCTAGATATTGAGCGCCATAACATACTCCTAATAACGGCAGCTTACCTTTAACACTAGATAAATCTGGATGCGGAGCATCGTCTGCTCTAACTGAAAATGGACTACCCGATAAAATTACCGCCTTAAATGGTGATAAATCTTCAGGGATTTTATGGAATGGATGAATCTCACAGTAAATATTAAGCTCTCTTACTCGGCGAGCGATGAGCTGTGTATACTGTGATCCAAAATCGAGAATTAAAACACTGTTTTGCATGTGCAAATGTACTGCTATCCTAAAAATTCTATTGAAGCATATAGCTGTACTTATTAAGAAAAAACAAGAGGTTTTCTACAGCTCAATGATGGTGAAGCTAGGTTCCAGAGGATCAAGTGATTTCTTCAATATGCTAATAAGATCAGGACCAAGATCTTTATAGAACATGGAAAAGTTAGCTTGACGCTCTTGCAGACTATCGTTAGGGAACAGTCTATTGCGCAACTCATGCATTCTTTCTATGTAATCTACCTGCTTTCTTTTTTGTGCTTTGAGCAAGCGTTTTTCAAGATTTTCTAGACCTTTTAATTGCTTGCGCTCTTGTGCGGCGACTGCGCCTGTAAATGATTCATCAGTTTGTGAGGCTATTTGATAAAGCTCCTCAAATTGACTTTGTAGAAAACTTTTTTGATCCTCAAAATCAATTTTCACAGTCGAATGATGTTGCGCTATGTATTTATCAATCTCATGCCGCTCTAAAAACAGGTCCGCGATCTTGAGGCCTAAATCCTTGATTTTTTGGGACTGCTTTGCTGTAATTAATAGCGCAGAATTGCGCAACAACAACATAGGAAAAGGAATTTCTTGCGACTTAAAGTATTCTTTAAGTTCCAACCAATAAGCTAGCTCACCACCACCGCCTATGTAACATAGATTGGGTAAAATAACTTCCTGATAAAGAGGGCGCATAATCACATTAGGAGAGAATCTTTCTGGATGCTTTTCTAATTCTGCAATTATTTCTTCTTGAGTCCATGAGATTTCGTTCTCATCTACATAGTACCTACCGCTTTTTTCAATGATGCGTGCGCGATAAGTATCTGTCAAGTAAAATAAATTTATTTCGCGAGGAGTGACTTGAACCTTATGTTCGTTTGGCCAATTTTCCAGAGTTTCAGAAACTCTTTTAAAAGAAAGTTTATCAACTAATTCTTCCTTGAAAAAGGGAATCATTAGATCTTTAAGTCTGTAATCATCTGCCTCAACAATGACAAGACCGTCATCTTTAAATAATTCATGCGCTAGGGCGCGTGTGGCCTGGGCAAGATCGCTTCTTGAGTAGCTATCTTGAAATAGGTTAATGAGTTCTTTGGCATAAAGTGACTTACCTAACAGTAGCTGTAACTCGTTTTTCACTTTATTCAATCCTTCTGTGGACATGCGACCTACCGCGCCGTGTTCTCCATGATGTTCAAACACTAATTTTTTATCATCAAAATTGAAAAATTTTATCTCTTCAAAATCATGATCTTCCGTCGCCATCCAATACACAGGAACAAAATTATATTCAGGATAATTTTCTTTCAACTGGTTACAAAGGTTGATTACCGTAATAATTTTGTACAAAAAATATAACGGTCCTGTAAACAAATTAAGTTGGTGACCGGTAGTAATGGTGAATGTTTTGTGGTCGGCAAGCGATTCAACATTATTTAGAGAGCTTGCTTTATTTGATAGATCTTCATATTGATCGCGCAATACTTGCTGTAAGACCAATCTATTCTTATCTAAGTTCTTTTGAGCCGACTTTTCAGCTATCTGTTTCTCAAAATTTTCAAGGGTTGGGTAATTATTAAATAAGGATTCCAGGCTTGGGTCTTGTTCCAGATAGCCTTTTATGAGACTAGAGAAATACCTGATGTCACGATAGGGTATCTGGGATGTTTTCATGTGGGTCGTTGATGTTAGCTTTCGCGAAAGCGAAATTACATTAATCTTTACTGCTACTATCAGGCATTGGTGTCCCGGAAATTATTTGGTTAGACAACTCGCCGAACCCAATGCGTATTCCATCTCGCTCACACTTACCTCTCATGACTACGATATCCATATCTTCAAGATATGTTCTAGTGGTGCCATCATCAAGTTTGATGAGCTTAGAACCGGCCCAACTCAATTCTAATAGGCTGCCAAAACTTCCTTGATCAGACCCTGAAATGGTACCGCTACCCATTAAATCACCTGCATTTACCTTACATCCATTAATAGTATGATGTGCCAGCTGCTGGCTTATAGACCAGTATAAATATTTGTAATTTGATTTAATAATGGTAGTTGACAGTCCACTAGAGATTATATCTACCTCCAAGTTTATATCATAAGTAAAATCATTATGTTTTTTGAGATACTCCAGCGGTGTATGATTCTTTACTGGCAGATCAGTTTTAAAATTCTCTAAAGCATCCATGGTAACAATCCATGGCGATATGCTTGTAGCAAAGTTTTTACCTAAAAAAGGTCCCAATGGGACATACTCCCATTTTTGAATATCTCGTGCACTCCAATCGTTAAGCAACACCATACCAAAAATAAATTCATGGGCCTTATTCACGGGTACAGGCTCTCCAATAAGATTGGCATCACTAGTTATAAACCCCATTTCCAACTCAATGTCAAGAGCTTTTGTGAATGCCAATTCGGGAACATGGCTCTCATGGTTTACTATTTGACCTAGGGGCCTTCTAATTTTTTCTTTGGTTGTGACTATGGTACTCGATCTTCCATGATAAGCAATAGGCATATGCGTCCAATTGGGTTTGAGCGGTGGTTCATCGGGCCTGAACATTTTTCCAACATTTGTCGCATGTTCTTTACTGCTGTAAAAATCAGTATAGTCACCAACCTTGATAGGAATTAGCATCTTGACATCAGTGATAGGGGTACATATAGACTCTCTATCTTGAATATTATGTTGCAACTCTAGATTATTCTTATCAAAAATAGTTATCAGTCGTGATCTTAAAGCTTTCCACTTATGGCGGCCTTGAGATATGAATTCATTCAACGTAGTTCCTTGAAAAACGTTTTCTGGTAATGCAACTGCTTTGAGATAACCCAACTTTAATAGTTGATTTAGATTAATCACTGTATCGCCTAATCGGGTACAGCAGGCAATCAGGCCATTGCTCTTCTCACACACACCATACGGAAAATTATGAATGGTAAAATCAGATTCGGCAGGTATATGAATCCAAGATTGTGTTTGTTTGTTATCTGTGTTCGACAATTGAACTTGCTTTACAAAATGTGTATAAAAGTGAGGTCAGGGATCTAATATTATGTGCTAACATAATAGTTGTAATGTATTTTTGTGTCTAAACTTATCACAAATGAACTCTAGTAACCAACAGATCTTTGATTTAATAGAGGACGAAGCACATCGTCAAATAAACGGTCTTGAGCTTATAGCCAGTGAAAACTATGTTAGTCCTGATGTATTAAAAGCAGCAGGTTCCATTCTAACGAACAAATATGCAGAAGGCTATCCAGGAAAAAGATACTACGGCGGTTGCGAGGTAGTCGATGAGATTGAATTGATAGCAATCGAAAAAGCAAAAGAACTATTTGGCGCTGAGTATGCAAATGTTCAACCACATTCTGGGAGCCAGGCGA